>CAUDDF010000049.1:0-13495 GCA_958448275.1 uncultured Collinsella sp. | reverse complement strand
CGGCGTTCTCGGTACCGATGGAAAGACGGATCGTGGAGGGCGTGATGTTCTGCTCGGCGAGCTCCTCGGCAGAGAGCTGGGAGTGCGTGGTGGTAGCCGGGTGCACGACGAGCGACTTGACGTCGGCCACGTTGGCGAGCAGCGAGAACACCTGCAGATGATCGATGAACTTCCAAGCTGCCTCCTGGCCACCCTTAATCTCAAAGGTAAAGATCGAGGCACCGCCGTTGGGGAAGTACTTCTGATAGAGCTCGTGATCGGGGTGCTCAGGCAGGCTCGGGTGGTTCACCTTGGCGACGTGGCTGTCACCAGCCAGAAACTCAACGACCTTCTTGGTGTTCTCGACATGGCGGTCAACGCGCAGCGACAGAGTCTCGGTGCCCTGGAGCAGGACCCAGGCGTTGAACGGACTGATGCAAGCGCCCTCGTCACGCAGCAGGATAGCGCGGACATAGGTTGCAAAGGCGGCGGGACCGGCAGCCTCGGCAAACGAGACACCGTGGTAGGAGGGGTTGGGCTCAGCAATCTGGGCGTACTTTCCGCTCGCCTTCCAATCGAAGTTACCGCCGTCGACGATCACACCGCCCAGCGAGGTGCCGTGGCCGCCGATGAACTTGGTTGCGGAGTGGACGACGATATTGGCACCATGCTCCAGCGGACGGAACAGATACGGGGTGCCGAAGGTGTTGTCGACGACAACCGGCAGACCGTGCTTCTTGGCGATCTCGGAGATGGCGTCGATGTTGGGGATGTCGGAGTTGGGGTTGCCGAGCGTCTCGAGATAGATGACCGTGGTGTTGTCCTTGATGGCACCCTCGACCTCTTCCAGGTTATGGGCATCGACAAACGTGGTCTCGACGCCAAACTGGGAGAGCGTATGCTCCAGCAGGTTGTAGGAACCACCGTAGATGGTCTTCTGAGCCACCACGTGGTCACCGGCCTGGGCAAGAGCCTGCAGGGTATAGGTGATGGCAGCGGCGCCAGAGGCGACGGCAAGACCTGCCACGCCACCCTCGAGGGCGGCGATACGGTCCTCGAAGACGCCCTGGGTGGAGTTGGTCAGACGGCCGTAGATGTTACCGGCGTCGGCAAGACCAAAGCGGTCGGCGGCGTGCTGGGAGTTGCGGAAAACATAGCTCGTGGTCTGGTAGATAGGCACGGCGCGGGAGTCGGATGCAGGATCGGCGCTCTCCTGGCCAACGTGCAGCTGCAGGGTGTCGAAACCAAAGGTGTGCTCGGGGTTGTTGATGAACTGACTCATGATGATCTCCTTGATCGAATAAAAGTAATAAGAGCAAGAGAAGTAAGTGGCTGTCTCCTGATTACGCCGACGGGCGCAAACAGGAGCCCGGCATTCGTCTTGGTAAGCAATTCATATGCGGGCCTCCTTTCGCATCCCGGTTCCGTGGTCGGCTTAATTACCTACCGCCTTTGTGTGTTTTGAATAGTACGAGCATTGTTTCCCTCGGTCAATCACTTAAAAGCGCTAACTTGTTATCGGTTTTATAGATAACACTCGAAAGGACGGGCGCCGATGACCCTCCAGCAGCTTCGCTTTTTGATCGCCGTGGCAGAGTCAGGTTCGATCAACGCCGCAGCCCAGCGCCTCTATACGGCACAGTCCAATATCTCCAATGCCGTCAAAAGCCTAGAGCAGGAACTTCATATCGAAATCTTTACGCGCTCTAGCCGCGGTGTTGCACTCACCAACGACGGCACCGAGCTATTGGGTTATGCGCGCCAGGTCGTAGAGCAGGCCGACATGCTCGAGGCCCGCTACGAGGACGGCGGTACACCTCAGGCCCGCCTCGCCATCTCGGCCCAACACTACGCGTTTTCGGTCGAGGCCTTTGTCAACGTCGTCGAGCGCTGCCGCGACAGCAAGTTCGAGTTCATTATGCGCGAGACCACCACAGCGCAGATTATCGACGACGTGCGCGCGTTTCGCAGCGACATCGGCATCCTCTATCTGGACGACTTTAATACCCGTGTCTTGCAGAAGGCCTTTACCGATGCCCGGGCGAGCTTTCATCCCCTCTTTGATGCAAAAGTCCACGTGTTCGTCAGCGAACGCCACCCGCTTGCACGCCGCTCGCAGCTGTCCCTTGCCGACCTCACGCCCTATACGCGCTACAGCTTTGAGCAGGGCACCTCGAACTCCTTCTATTACGCCGAGGAACCGTTTAGCTATATTCCCTGCAACCGCAATATCCGCGTATCCGACCGCGGGACGCTCACCAACCTGCTTATCACCTCGAACGGCTATGCGCTGTCGACCGGCGTACTCTCCAGCGAAATGCAGTGGGGCATGGCCTCGATCCCCTTGGCAGACGCCCCGACGATGCATGTGGGCTACATCATGCATGACGACCGCAAGCCCTCTCCCCTCTTGCAGCAATACCTCGACGAGCTCAACCGCATCATCTATGCCAACCAACTGTCGGAAGACGGGGTAGAAATCGTAAATTGCTAGCCCCCGGCGGGCATGGCGCTACAATGGTCACTCGCACGAAACATACCCAACGAAAGGAACCATGTGAAGGTCATCATCTATACCGACGGCTCGGCCCGGTCAAATCCGGGACGCGGCGGCTACGGCGCCGTGCTCAAATACACCAACCCCGCCGGCAAGACCTTCACCTCCGAGCTTTCGCGCGGCTACGCCAAGACCACCAACAACCGCATGGAGCTCATGGCCGTTATCGTGGCGCTCGAGGCACTCAACCGCCCCTGCGACGTCGAAGTCCATTCCGATTCGCAGTACGTCGTCAACGCCTTCAACAAGCACTGGATTGACGGATGGAAAAAACGCGGCTGGAAGACCGCCAACAAGCAGCCTGTCAAGAACCGCGATCTGTGGGAGCGCCTACTCACCGCCAAAAGCAAGCACAAGGTTGAGTTCATCTGGGTTAAGGGTCACGCCGGCCATGAGCTCAATGAGCGCTGCGACGAGCTCGCCACCACCGCGGCCGACGGAGCCAACCTCGATATCGACACCGGCTTTAACGAGAACGACCTGTAATAGCATTTTCGCGCAGCTTTATATCCCCACGCGCTACACTCATCCTGTAGACCAAACAACGCAAGGGGGACGTATGCTGCGCATCGCGACCATCGGCACATCCATGATCACCGACGACTTTATCCAGGTCCTCAACGCCAACGACCAAGCCGCGTTTGTGGGCACGCTCTCGCGCGATGCCAATCGCGGTGCTGCCTTTACCGCCGAGCGCGGTGGCGAGCGAAACTTTACTTCACTCGATGAGCTCGCGGCAGCCGCCGACGTCGACGCCGTCTATATCGGCAGCCCCAACGCACTTCACTACGAGCAGGCCCTTGCCTGCATCGCCGGTGGCAAGCACGTCATCGTCGAGAAGCCCTTCTGCGCCACCGAGGCGCAGGCGCTCGAGGTCTTTCGCGCAGCCGAGGCGGCGGGCGTCGTAGCCCTCGAGGCCATGCGCCCCCTCCACGATCCCACCTTCCACGCCATCGAAGACGCCCTGGGCGAGATCGCCCCCATCCGCCGCGCCTCATTGCGCTTTGGCAAATATTCCTCGCGCTACAACGAGATTCTCGCGGGACGCGCCACCAATATCTTCGACTGCAACATGGCATCGGGTTCCCTCATGGATATTGGCGTCTACACCGTCGAGCCCATGGTCGAGATTTTCGGCATGCCCTCCGGCCTTACGAGCATGACTACGCTGCTCGACCCCACCACGCGACAGCTCACGCACGGTCCCATCGATGGCTGTGGTTCCGTCCTCGCCAGCTACGGCGGTGGCCGTATCTCCGTCGAGCTCGCGCACTCCAAAATTACGAATGACCTGCTGCCCTCGCAGATCGAAGGCGAGCGTGGCACTATCCAGATCGACCATCTGTCCACGCCCCGCAACGTCCGCATCGACTATCGCGGCGACGTCGTACGCGGCTCGGCGACCGAGGCACCGCGCGAACAGAGCGACAACGGCCGCGTGCTCGACCTGCCCAAATCGAGCAACACCATGGAATACGAACTCACAGACTTTATCACCGCCATCGGCGGCATCGATAACGTCAAGGAAGAGATTTGGGAGACCCCGGCGGGACGTCACGAGCTTGGCCACTACCGCGACGTTACGCTCGTCTCACTGCGTATCATGGATGCCGTGCGCCAGCAGGCGGGTATCGCCTTCCCCGCTGACTCTAACAAGCAGGCATAGCGATGGGTTTTTTCGACAAGCTTTTCTCGGGCGTCACCGGCGGCAGCCGCGAACCCCAAAAGCCCTCTGGCGTTGAGCTTGAGCTGCGCCGTAGGCTCACCGTGCTCGCAAGCGACGAGGCCACTCAAGACGCCCCGCAGCGCTATTTCCTGCGGTGGGAGGGGCAGGTCCAGGGCGTCGGTTTCCGCTTCACCAACACCAACCTCGCGCAGGCACGCGCACTCACCGGCTGGGTGCGTAACATGGAAGACGGCTCAGTCGAGATGGAGATACAGGGAGCTCCGGCAGACATCCTATCTCATCTCGAGGCACTTCATGCCTCCTACGAGCGCATGGGAACGCGTTTTCGCCTCGTAGATGCCCAGGCCCGAGCCCCACTTGCCAATGAAGACGGTTTCAGTCCTCATTATTAGTATTGTGTGCTAAATACGGTATCATTTACCTACGACCGTTGATAGAAAAGAGGCGAGGCGCATGGCGGTGCAAAGAAGGAATACCAAGCAGCGAAAGCTGGTTCTTGACGCCGTGCGCCAAAGCTATAACCATCCCACCGCCGACGAGATCTACAACGCCGTGCGCGAACAGGATGACAAGATCAGCCGCGGCACGGTCTACCGCAACCTCAATCTCTTGGCAGATGCCGGAGAAATCCTCTCGATCAAGACGCCGGGCGGGAGTCGCTTCGATCGCACCATCGAGCCGCATGCGCATATCATCTGCACCTCGTGCAGCCGCGTCATCGACGTACCGCTCCCCTTCGATGCCCAGCTCGACGCCAAAGCGTCCGAGCAAATCGGCTGGCACGTCACGTCGCACTACACCATCTTCGAGGGTCTCTGCCCCGACTGCCGGTAGATGTTTGGGACATGCCCGCAAATCTACTTGCCCATCCGCTACAGCAAGCAGCACATTTCTAGGCATGTCCCGAAAACCTACTCGGCGAGCAGGCGGCACAGTTCTTCTTCGACCGTGCGCACATAGCGAACGCGGTCGTTGATGCCACGCATGCTGGGATTGCAGCTCTCCATCAGATAGGGATGGCCCACGACGTTGAGCATGTCGCGATCGTTCTCATTGTCGCCAAACGCCATCATCTCATCGGGCGAAATCCCCAGGGCACGACCGTAATCGGCAAGCGCGGAGCCCTTGCCCGAACCGAAACCGATAAAGTCCGTCCATTCGGTTCCCGACGTCATCACGTCGACACGGTCGCTAAAGAGGCGCTCAAAATGCTCCAGCGCCGCTGGCTGATCCACCTCGGGCGTCTGGAAGGCAATCTTAATGACGTCCTCGTCGATGTCCTCGGGACGGTCGACCACCGCCACATCGCAGTGGACCTCATAGCGCAAATGGTCGACGAACGCATCGTTGCCGCTCATGGCGTAGAGGTGCCCCTCGCACGAAAGGGTCACGTCGGCATGGGGATACGCAACCACGGCATTCGCGATATCCATAGCAAGGCCACGCTCCATGGAACGCTTGACAACGGCACGCCCCTCGCTCATCACCAGGGCTCCGTTTTCGCATACATAGGCGAGCTCATCGGCCACCGGGGCAAACAGATAGCGTAAGCTCGCATATTGACGGCCGCTCGCCGGCATAAACACGATACCGCGACGATGCAGCTCATCGATAAGCTCAAAGGCCTCGGAACGCGGCTCGCGCTCCCCCGGGTGCAGCAACGTGCCGTCCAAATCGCATGCAATCAACTTGATTCCCTCAAGACCCATACGCTTCCCCAAAGCCTCCTATCAACAGCAAGACGGACCTTGATTGGTCGCCCCTCAAAGCCCGTCTTGCGCATACGCGCGCTTAGCCGCGCGTCTTTTTTACGATGGTAAAGTCCGGAGCCATGCTAACGACGACCTCCGCCGCACTCGACGCAAAGCGCCGGTCCGTATCGAGTTCACGGGTAACCACCGAGAGCCGAACACCCTCGATACCCCGGAGCATGCGGCCCAAAACAGGCTGCACCGGCGTATACATGCGCACGGTATGCTCGTCCGAGTCGCCCCGGAAGAGCGGCGCATGCATGTTGCCGATCTCCCAGCACGCATGCGCGAGCGCAATCGGATCCATGCGGTCGACTTCGACCAAATAAACCTCGGCGCTGCGCAGGCGCACGACAACCGCCACGGGCACCACACCCGAACGGTCAATGGCGAGCACGTCGCCATCGGCAAGACGACCGCCGTCGGCAGCATCCAGCCGAACATCGACCGTGCGCCCCAGCTCCGTCACGCCCACAAATGCGCATACATCAGCCTGGTCCCAATCGAGCAGCAGCTCATCGACCTCAAAGACACCGCCCAGCTCCCGGCGAAGCAAAAGCTCATAGGAAGGGTCGTTGAGATTTCCGAGGCACGCTGTCGAAACCAGATTTGCAGGCATAGCCTAACCCTCGACCTCGACGAGCTCGATATCAAAGTTGAGACCCTTGCCGGCCAGCTCGTGGTTGGCGTCGAGCGTCACGGCCTCGGGCGTCACGTCGATGACCACGGCGGGGACGGGCATACCGCTCGGCGTGGACAGGAAGAGCTTCATGCCCTTCTCGATCTGCTCGATGTTGGGAACCTGCTCGGCCGGGAAGGTCAGAACCATCTCGGGATTGTGCTCGCCGTAGGCATCGGCAGCAGGAATGTGCACGGTCTTCTTCTCGCCCACCTGCATGTCGACAACAGCGGCGTCGAAGCCCTTGATCATCTGGCCGGCGCCGCAGGTGAACTCCAGCGGCTCGCCGCGATCGTAGGAGCTATCGAACTGCGTGCCGTCATCGAGCGTGCCGCGATAATGGGTCTTGACCTTCTTGCCCTGGTTGGACATGGTAACCTCCGTGATAAGGGCGGCGCACAACGCGGGCCGCCGTGAACATATGGCGCTAACTATACCCTAGTCATACAATTCAAAGACAGTTTGCAAAGAAACGCTGCAACCGGAGGAACCATGGCATATCCCGTATTTGACCTACACTGCGACACCGCCGACCGCATCGGCTGGGCCACGCTCGATCTCGACCTGCGCTTTACCGCCGGCACCGACGGTTATTTCCCCGGCGACGAAACGCATCCGCAAGATTTCGACCTCATCGAGGGCAACGCCTGCGCCATCTCGCTCGCAAAGATCGGCAACACGCCATGGGCACAGTGCTTCGCCACGTTTGTCCCCGATGAGATTCCCGCCGCCCACGCCGCGCGCTTCCAGGCGCAGATCATGGCGCATATGAGCGGCCAGGCAACGCTCAACCACGACCGCATGGTCAACGTACGCAGCGCCGCAGACATTCGCCCCGCGCTCAAGGACGGCAAGGTCGCCTGCATCCACACCATCGAAAACGCCACGTTCTTTGCCGAGGACCCCGCGCTAATCGAGGTGCTCAAGAGCTTGGGCGTGCTCATGTCATCACTCAGCTGGAACGCGCAGGGACCGCTCGCGAGCGGGCACGATACCCACGCCGGCCTCACCGCCGCCGGCATCGAGGCACTTACGCAGATGGAGCACGCCGGCATGGTACTCGACGTCTCCCACCTCAACGATGAGTGCTTTGACGAGGTTGTCGCCCACGCCACGCGCCCCTTTGTCGCCAGCCACTCCAACTCCCGCACCGTCTGCGGCGTCAAGCGCAACCTCACCGACGACCAGTTCTGCACCATTCGCGACATGGGCGGCATCGTCGGCCTCAACTACTGCAGCGAGTTCCTTTCCAACGACGCAACCGACAAGACCGCCGCAGACGTCACCTTCGACCAGCTGGCGGCACATATCGAGCACTGGCTCGACCTGGGCGGCGAGGACGTCATCGCGCTCGGCGGCGACTGGGACGGCGCCACGGTGCCCGCTTTCCTCTCCGATGCCAGCAAGATGCCCGAATTCCAGAACATGCTCTCCAAGCACTTTGGCAAGACCGTGATGCAGAAGCTCTGCAGCGATAACGCGCTTGCCTTCTTTGAGCGTTATTAATTTCACGTCCCTTGAGCGGGCCGGCATGCCGAACGGTCGACATGCCGGCCCGTCCCCAACCTGAAGGACCGCTTTTGACGCAGCAATTTACGATTACCGTATCCCGACCGGATGGCACATCCATCCCCGTCGTCGTTACCAAAAAGCGCGTCAAGAACTTCAACCTACGCATCACATCGAGCGGTGAGGCCCACGCCAGCGCACCGCTCGGCGCCAGCCGCGAGCGTATCGAAGCGTTTGTGAAGCGCAACAGCGCCTGGATTATCAGCCGACTTGACCAGCGTGAGCAACATCAGGCGACAGCGCGAGAGCCGCTCAGCCCCTCGTCCATCATTGCGCTTTGGGGCAAGCCCATCACGGTACAGGACGCACTCGATCACAACTTTGCATCACCCGCGCCGCGGCCCAAGCAGGCCACCTTCGCAAGCTTTATGGGTACCGACGAGCCAAGTGAGCGCGCGCAGGCAAAGCAGCGCACAGCCCTCGACGGTCTAACGCCCAAAGAACTCCAGACCCGCATCGACCAACTCTATGCATCCGAGGTCACCGCAGCGCTACGCGACATTGTGCACGCGTACGAAATCGCAATGGGCGTCACCGTGGCCCGCGTCTCCGTGCGCAGCATGAAAACGCGCTGGGGCTCATGCACGCCCAAGACCGGAGCCATTCGCATCGCACGCGAACTTGCCGCCTATCCCATCGAGTGTCTCGACATGGTTGTCGCCCACGAGCTCGTCCACTTGCTCGAGCCAAGCCACAATCAGCGGTTTCACGCTCTGCTCGACACGTACTGCCCCAACAATAGAGCTCTGTCGCAGCGGCTCAAGCAGCCACCCCTCAACAAGCTCTAGCGTCGACTAGCGCACGCGCTCGATCTCGACGCCACAGCTTGCCAGGGGCAGGCCAACAGGAGCCCACGGCTTATCGAGCTTGATGCGCACACCAAGCAGCGAGGGATAACGCCGCAGCAGCATCTGGGCTGTCCCCTCGGCTGCCGCCTCGATGAGCTTAAACGTATGTTCGCGCAGATAGCCGTCGACATCGTGGCACACCGAGCCGTAGTCAATCGAGGCGTCCAGGTTATCGTGCTCCCCCGCTGCACGCAGATCGGCATAGAGCACCAAGGACACGATGAACTTCTGGCCCAGCGCGTTCTCCTCGGGATACACGCCATGGTTGGCAAAAACCTCAAGCCCATCAATGACAATACGGTCGGCATGGCGCAGATCGTCATAGCTCACGTGGGGAACCGCCGTTGCGGTGGATATTTCGCCCCTTCCACGGCGGGCGAGCTCGGCGCCTTCAGTCTTGGTTGCATTCTCGGGCAGTTTCTTGTTGCTCATCGCGATCGTCTCCTTCGTTTAGAACCCCGACCGCGTAAAATAACTACACGCGAATCGACAGGTTCTTTTTATCATCGCTCCAGTTGCAAGCATTGCGCGCGGGGCATGCAAAGCAGGCGCGCGACGCTTTGTCGGCTGCATAGAGCAGACGCTCAAGCGGTTGGCTGTTCACGCGCAGCTTTCGATGGCCCAGAATGGCCGTCTTAATGGCTGCGGCATCGGCCGGCTCAAACGCCACGTCATCGGGCATGCCGCCGAGAATCGCATCAGCGACGCGTTCGCTTGCAACATCATGGGATATACCCGATTCATACTGTTCATCTTTGCCGATATCGTGAAGAAGTGCCGTGGCGTAGATGATCTCGCGGTCAAATTCGAGCTGTTCCTCGAGATTCTTAATCCACATAATGCGAGCGACATCGAGCAGATGGTCAATACCGTGGCGGCAGAAGATGCGCCCCGATTCCAACTGTGCAATGTTGCCCAGGTGCCGCCGGAACAGGCCATTGGCACAGATGTAATCGATACGAGGCATGACGCCAAAAGGCGCCAGGCCCGAAGCCATAAAACCGCGACGCGACGTCCCCTCATCGGTCTTCGATGTAAAGTCGTTGACGACCCTCATGCTAACGGCCCAGCATCCTAAAGAACCGCTCCTCGAGCGCGGGATCGGTCTCAAAGACGCCGCGACGAGCGAGCGTCACGGTCTTGGTGCCGGGCTTTTGCACGCCGCGCATGGTCATGCACATGTGCTCGGCTTCCATCAGCACAATCGCCCCTTGGGGAGCAAGATATTCCATGAGGGCATCGGCAACCTGCGCACACAGCTGCTCCTGCAGCTGCAGACGACGGGCATAGACCTCAACCGTGCGGGCAAGCTTAGACAGACCTGCCACGCGACCGTTAGGGATATAGCCGATCGCAGCCTTACCATAAAACGGCAGCAGATGATGCTCGCACAGCGAGTAGAACGTAATGTCGCGCTCGATAACCAAATCGTTCGAAGCGACGGCAAAAGTTTTGGACAGGTGCTCCTCGGCACTCTGGTCCATACCGCCGGCAATCTCGCCATACATACGGGCGACGCGTGCCGGAGTCTCCAGCAGGCCCTCACGAGTTGGGTCCTCGCCTATACCTTCAAGCAGCAGCTTAATGGCAGTCTCGACTTTTTCCTGATCGACCATCTGGGCCTCACTTTTTTTCGATTTCGCGTTCGCGCTATGGTACCACGCCCTCCGGCATCGGCCGCAAGCTACATAGTATGGGTCGAATAGACCGGATCGTCCCGCCAAAGCTCCACAGCATCGCAAAGCGAAACGCCCTCACGTGCAGCACGAGCGCGCGTGGCGTTCATGTCGATCACGCGCTGATTACTCGAGCCCCTAAAGCGCAACGAGATATCGTACAGGTCCTGAACAAACGGACCGTCCACCAGCATGTCGAGGCAGGCAAGGATACGGTCCGTCACCTCGGTATGGTGACGACCGCCCGGCATAAGCTCCTCGAGTACGTCGCCAGTAAAGCACCAAATGGTCTTTCCCGACCCCGCAGGATAGGCCGCACGCACGCGTTCAATAAAGTCAACAAGCCCCGCCTGATTCTCGGGCTCCATGGGCTCGCCGCCCAAAATCGTCAAGCCATCGATAAAGGGATGATCGAGACTCTCGATAATTTTGTCCTCGACGGCGCGATCGAACGGCTCGCCCGCAGCAAAGTCCCACGCGACAGAGTTAAAGCAGTTCTTGCACCCACGACGGCACCCACTCACAAACAGAGAAGTACGAACGCCTTCCCCATCAGCAATGTCGAAATACTTAATGTTCGCGTAGTTCATAGGTAACTCTCCCGGGAGGCCGGGACATATCATCCCGTCCTCAAACATTCTCGGCCTTCGGCCTGCGAAACTGTGGGCGGGACGATATGTCCCGGCCTCATGCAAAGGGTAACTCAATGAACGAAGCGAACATCGAGCATAGGGTTCGAGGTCCAATAAAAACTATGTTGCAGCTCAACCGTCATCACAAGCAAAGCGTTGTTGCAAGTCAACTCATTTCCGCTAAGAACTTCGAGGAGTGAGCAGACCGCATGCTGCATCTCAGCTACATCACCTTGGCTGCCCCGTAGCGAGGCCCCGGACCTTTACTCGATATGAGTTCCGCACGAACAGGAGGCGCCAGTGGCGCCTCCGTCGTGAGCCAGGACTGTCCGAAATAGCGAGTAAAGATCCGGGGCCTCGCTACGGGGCAGCCTGGGATAGTTATTAGAGATGCAGCACGCGGTCGCGGATCTCCTCGGTTCGACCCTGGTTCCAGAACTGGGTACCGATGTAACCACACGTACGGCGGGCGACGTTCATCTTCTCCTGATCGCGGTTGCCGCAGTTGGGGCACTCCCACACCAGCTTGCCGTCATCCTCGACAATCTTGATCTCGCCGTCGTAGCCGCACACCTGACAGTAGTCACTCTTGGTGTTGAGCTCGGCGTACATGATGTTGTCGTAGATGTACTGCATCACGCGAATGACAGCCTTGAGGTTGTCCTGCATGTTGGGAACCTCGACGTAGGAGATAGCGCCGCCCGGCGAAAGCTGCTGGAACATACCCTCGAACTTAAGCTTGTCGAAGGCATCGATCTCCTCGGACACGTGGACGTGATAGCTGTTAGTGATGTAGCCCTTGTCCGTCACGCCCGGGATAATGCCAAAACGACGCTGCAGGCACTTGGCGAACTTGTAGGTCGTCGACTCCAACGGCGTGCCGTACAGCGAGAAATCGATGTCGCTCGCAGCCTTCCACTCCGCGCACTTGTCGTTCATGTGCTGCATGACGGCCATGGCAAACGGCGTGCCCTCCTTCTCGGTGTGGCTGTGACCCGTCATGTACTTGACGCACTCATACAGACCGGCGTAACCCAGGCTGATGGTGGAATAGCCGCCCACGAGCAGTTTGTCGATCGTCTCACCCTTCTTAAGGCGCGCCAGGGCGCCGTACTGCCAAAGGATCGGCGCGGCATCCGAAAGCGTGCCCATCAGGCGCTCATGGCGGCACAGCAGGGCCCGGTGGCACAGCTCAAGGCGCTCATCGAAGATCTTCCAGAACTTGTCCATATCCTGGTGCGAGCTCAACGCGACATCGGGCAGGTTAATGGTTACAACACCCTGGTTAAAGCGACCATAGTACTTAGGCTTGGTCGGGTCATAGTTCAGCGCGTTGGCAACATTGTTAAAGCCGTTGCCCGAGCGATCGGGCGTCAGGAAACTGCGGCAACCCATGCAGGTGTAGCAATCGCCGTTGCCGGCGCTCTCGCCCTTCGACAGCTTGAGCTCGCGCATCTTCTTCTCGGAGATGTAGTCGGGCACCATGCGCTTGGCGGTGCACTTGGCAGCCAGCTGGGTCAGGTAGAAGTACGGGGAATTCTCGTGAACGTTATCGTCCTCGAGTACATAGATAAGCTTGGGGAATGCCGGGGTAATCCACACGCCGGCCTCGTTCTTAACGCCCTCGTAGCGCTGGCGAAGCGTCTCCTCCACAATCATGGCAAGGTCGTGCTTCTCCTGAGGCGTACGGGCCTCGTTAAGATACATAAAGACCGTCACGAACGGCGCCTGGCCATTCGTGGTCATAAGGGTCACGACCTGATACTGAATCGTCTGGACGCCGCGACGGATCTCATCGCGCAGGCGATCCTCAACGACCTCGCGAACCTTCTCGGCAGATGCCGAGACACCGAGCTCCTCAAGCTCGCGAGCGACCTCGCCGCGAATCTTCTGACGGCTCACCTCAACAAAGGGGGCAAGATGGGTCAGCGAGATGGACTGGCCGCCGTACTGGGAAGAAGCAACCTGGGCGATGATCTGCGTCGCGATGTTGCAAGCGGTCGAGAAGCTGTGCGGCTTCTCGATCAGCGTGCCCGAGATAACAGTGCCGTTCTGGAGCATGTCCTCCAGGTTCACCAGATCGCAGTTGTGCATGTGCTGGGCAAAGTAATCCGAAT
>CAUDDF010000048.1:0-14013 GCA_958448275.1 uncultured Collinsella sp. | reverse complement strand
TAGTCCTTCATGGCGCGTTTAAGGGCGTTGGCTATGCCTACGTAGTCAACAACCAATCCGCCAACCTTGTCTTTATATACTCGGTTTACGCGTGCGATTGCCTGCATCAGGTTATATCCGCGCATGGGTTTATACACATACATAGTGGCAAGGCTCGGCACGTCAAAACCGGTGAGCCACATGTCTACGACGATTACGATTTTGAGCGGGTCGGCGTCATCCTTAAAGCGCTTTGCCATCTCCTTCACATGGGCCTTATTGCCTACGACGTCGAACCACCACTCGGGGTCCTGATTGCCCATGGTCATGACAACGCCGAGCTTGCCCTCGTCCTTCCAAGAGGGCCGCAGCTCGCATATACGTTGATATATAGCCATGGCGGCGGGGCGCGAACACGCAACGATCATTGCCTTGCCGGTGAGTTCGTGCGCACGGTTGGTTTCATAGTGCTCTACGATGTCCTGACATAGGGCATCGATGACTTCTGGTGCACCTAGAACGGCGTCCAGATTTGCAAAGTTACGCTTGCTTGCGTCAATGGTTTCGGCATTAGCCTGCTCGGTGAGCTTTTCGTACTCATCGTCAACTTTTGCAAGGATACCCTGATCCAGCTTGAGCGCGACGACGCGGCTCTCGTAGAACACGGGTCGAGTTGCGTCGTCCTCTACTGCCTGAGTCATGTCGTAGACGTCAATATAATCGCCGAAAACCTCGCGAGTCGATCGATCTTCGGCAGAAATAGGGGTACCGGTAAAGCCGATGAAGGTCGCATTCGGAAGGGCGCGGCGGATGAGCAACGCGGTGCCCGTGTGCTTCTTGCCGTCACGGTCGTATTTCTCTTCGAACCCGTACTGCCCGCGGTGCGCTTCATCCACCATCACGACGACGTTCTTGCGCTCGGAAAGGGCGACGGCCTCCTCCTCGAATTTCTGCATAGTGGTGAAAATGATGCCGTTGGCGCGGCGGCTCGAGATCTGCTGCGCAAGATCGGCGCGGCTCTGCGCCTGAACGGGCGTCTGGCGCAGGAAATCTGAGCATCTGGAGAACTGCGCGAACAGTTGCGAGTCGAGGTCGTTGCGGTCGGTAATCACCACGATGGTCGGGCTGTCGAGTTTCTCTTCGAGCAGATGGGCAAGGAAAACCATCGAAAGCGACTTGCCCGAGCCCTGCGTGTGCCAAAAGACGCCGCCCTTGCCGTCGCCGCCGATGGCCTCATGCACGCTCTCGAGCGCTTTGTTCACCGCGAAGTACTGATGGTATCCCGCGAGGATTTTCGCGTCCTCGGAGAACAGAATGAAGTTCTTCAGGATGTCGATTAGCCGCTCCTTGGGGAACATGCCGTCCAGAGGCGTCTTCCAATCGGCGTACTGGGTGGCCTCGTAGCTTCCATCGACGCTCTTCCACTCAACGAAGCGCGACTCGTTGGCGGTGATTGTGCCAACCTTGGTGTGAAGCATGTCACTGGTGACGCAGAAGGCGTTGTACACGAAAAGCGATGGAATCTGTCGTTTGTAGTTTTGAATCTGTTGGTAGGCATCTTCGCTGTCAGCGTCGGCTCGAGCGGGCGACTTCAATTCAAAGAGAACGAGCGGAAGACCGTTAACGAATACGATGACATCTGGACGTTTGTTGGTGCCACACTCGATGTAGGTCCACTGGTTAACAACGTGGAAGCTGTTCTTTTCGGGATTGCCGTAATCGACCAAGCGCACGATGTCTGTATGCTCTTCTTTGCCGTCAAACCAGCTTGCCTCCACACCGTTCTGCAGCATGTCCATAAAGATGCTGTTCTTGGCGATGAGGTCGCTGCC
Source organism: uncultured Collinsella sp. (assembly GCA_958448275.1). Taxonomy (GTDB): domain Bacteria; phylum Actinomycetota; class Coriobacteriia; order Coriobacteriales; family Coriobacteriaceae; genus Collinsella. The sequence continues at coordinate 12,202 of CAUDDF010000048.1, read as the reverse complement.
CTCGATTTCCTTTAGTTTGGTAATTGAGGCATCAATCGCTCGTCGATTGAGCGTGGGGTTAATGCTCTCAAGAGCGGGCCCAATGACGTCAGGTAGGAAGGCGTCGTCAAACGCGTCGGAGGAACGGGCGACATCGGGTCCATAGAGGTGCTCGTACCCCAGGCTCGTTTGCAAGTGGTCAATGATGCCTTGTTCGAAAGCATCCTCATTAAATGACGTTGAGGAGCTGTAGTCGACAGCAATCATGCGCACTCCTTACCTTATGCTTCCACGACGTTGGTGAGCCTGTCCACCATTGCATTCTAGCAGTTAATCTTGCGTATATTGGTATATCTGACACCCGTTAGTTGCCATTTGACATAGCGGTTGACCGCGCCAGAATGACAATTGGTGGCAAGGCTCTCTTACTTATTTAAATCGACTTCTATTTATGGGCGCTCGTGTTGCGATAGTTGCCCAAGCGCTTGCTTGAAGCTGTTGTTGGTGATCTTGAGGTCGTTTCCCGCTTGCATTTTTATGAGTGTCGGGTAGTCGTCCGGATTGTTCTCGATGCGAGCGATGAAGCTTGAGGCTTCATCGGCGCCCGGGGTCTTGTGAGGCATGGGACCAGCAAGGATCGCGGCGTAGCCCATCGAGCCGCGTATTTTGCCGAAGTTGAAGTGCTTGAGTCGGGAGTATTCGAGTTGAAACTCAAATCGATCCGGATCGAACCCTTTCTTGCGGGCGATGCTGCGCAACTTGTCGACGTTAACGACGCTGGCGCCCACAACGAGGATCTTACCCAGAAAGCGTTCCTCAGAGGGATTGTTTTCACTTATGAGAAGGTCGGACATTCCAAGGGATGCCAAAAGATCCTCAAGAGTGTCTTTACGATTTGCCTTTGTTATGGCGGGCAGTAGTTCGAGACCCATGCGCCCCATCATCGCGTCGCAAAGGTCGGAGAGCTCCTGAATGGTGAGATGCGCCAAAGCTAGCCCTCCTCATCGAAAAGGTCGGTAAGTTCTTGGCGAGCTCGAGATAGACGTAACTTTAACAACTTGATCTCGTCTGTCTTAGCGAGATAGGCATCGGCAATCGTCTTCTGACGATCGGCGTCCTCGAGGGGCACCTTAATGTTGCCGAGGGCTTTGATGGGCACGTTGGGTATGGTGGTGCCGACTGCTTCACGGGCAAGGAGCTCTTTTCCAGTGGGGCTCGAGAAAAACGCGGCGAGGTAGTAGGGGTCAATCTTTTCTCTGTTGACGCTCAATACGTACAGATTTCCATTCGCGATGATTTTCCGATCTTCTGGGACCTCGGCAACCGCGACCTTGAACGGTGCGCCGGATTTTGAGATAAGGACGTCGCCGTTGTGGATACGATACTTCTCAAGTTTCGTGTCGAGTGTGGAGAGGTTCGGAAGGTCGTCGTCGATAGACCCATCAGAGATATTGCCAAGGTTGAGATAGCTGAGTCCGGTGTCTTCGTCGCAGACAAGTGCATCGAGTTCTGCTGCGCGTACGCTTGCGCCTCGCATGATTTTTGCGACGCTCCCGAGCTCAACTCCATTCGGGACCTCGATTTCTTTTTCGAGATAACGCTTTGCAGAGAGATCGAAGTCGCGCGCCGCAATTTCATCAAGTGTTTTGAAAACACTCTTTTCGGAATCGGCGCCAAGGCGCTCGACAATCGCGTTAATGGCGGTTTCGTCAATTGAGCAGCTGCGGCGATCATTGGTGCCCAAATCAGTTGCATCGACAAAACGGACTCCTTTGGAGCCGCCTGCGGTAAGGACGACGAACGACGTTTGAATCATCGTGTAGGGAGCAAAGACCCCCTTGGGTAGTGCGACAATCGCTTTAATGAAGCCGTTCTTAACGAAGTATTCGCGAACTGGTTTATCCGTGCCATTAAAGCACGCGCCGTTCGACATGACTGCGGCGGCGGTCCCTCCCTTTTTGAGGGAATCGACAAGCAGGCGGTTGAAAACCCAATCGGATGACGACGGACGGCTGTAGCGTTCCTGGCCCTTCATGACTTTCTCGATGTAATCGGAGCTCTTGGAGAACATCTTGGTCTGCATGCCCCAGGGGTAGTTGGAGAACGCTTTATCTACAGGATTGCGCTCGATGCTGCTGTCGAAATAGCGGAACATGTCATCACAAGCGTAGTAGATCTGCGAACCCTTGATTTTGGAACGGAGTTTTGCGATGGCAAGGGTGTTTGAATTGAGTTCGACGCCCATAAGTTTGGCATCGGGGCATTTCGCTGCGGCAGCCTCGAGGAAATTGCCTGTTCCGCAGCCGAAGTCAATGACCTTCTCACCGGACTTAATATCCAGAACAGCAAGTGCGAGGTGCGCAATTCCCTCGGGGGTCGAGGACTCTCCGCCAAAGATTCCCTGGCTGATCGGGCCGTCCTGAAGGAATTTGTCGATTGCCTCTTCGCTGAAACTGGAAAGAACGGCAAGGAGTTCGTCGAATGATCCGTCTGCGGCAATTCTCTTATAGGCGTGATTGAGCAGCGTGGCGATATCGCTATCTCCCTGGGATGCGAGCTCAATCATTTCGGCGTGGTCGTCGCATCTGCCGGTTTTCTGAGCGAAACGTGCGAGATATACGAGCGGGTAGAGATATTCGGAGGGCAATGAACCACGGAGACGGGTCGTGAGGGTCCAGCCGATTTCTTTTGTCTGTGCATTGGTGCTAAACAATTTGATTCCTTTCAGACGATGGTTATCAATAACCGTTAACTGAAGTATAACACATCGGGTTATAGATAACCAGATATAGTCCCAGGTTATTTATAACCAAATAATAGATTCGTCTTACACTGATCTTGCCGACCTGCTGGTCGTGCCTGCTCGTTATTGACTTGGTGGCGGCTGAAGGCGTGAGGAGTGAATCGGGGCAGCGTGCATTTGCCGTTTTGGTCTATTCGCAGGTGAAGATGAATGGGTTGCGGCATGCCATTGCATTTCAGCGGGGCACATTCCTAAGCCGGTGGCGATGGCGGATGTGGTGCGATGGTGCCAAGAAAAGCGCCTAGACCTGGGTGAAGAACCGAGGCCGCGGGCGCTTTTCTATTTCTTTGGTCGCATGGATTGTCTGTTCTGTTGGCCGCGCCGGCGTTGTTTCTCTGCTCTCTTTCGCGCGGTATCCGCTTGTGGCGGTGGATGTAAATAAACGGTGGAGCGGCTGCAAAAGAGCCGCGCCACCGGGTAAAATCAGGTTGTGCCGCGGAACCCGCTCCTCAGTCGGTCAACTTTGGAAGCGCGGGCAACGCAGGTGCTATCGTCTTAAAGGGTCGGGTGCAACCGGCCCTTTTCTATGACTCCCTTCGCTATCCGTTACTGCTTATATTCCCGCCAGATCGAGTAGGGGTTCCGGGCAATGCCGGTCACATACATCGAGAGGCGCAGGATTTCAAGAAACAAGTTCATAGGCTTCACCCCAATCGGAGATTGGAGCGTTGCCCGCAGGCGGATTCCGCGGCGGTCATCACGGGCCGCGGAGGGAGACATCTATCTCGTTTCTACTAAAGAGGCGCCCTAAAACAGGCAGCTCTCAATCAGATCCTTCCCTCGTAGAGTATCGATCCATTCCTGCGGAATGGCGTCCATGCCGTATGCTGTGCCGGCGAGGGCACCGGCGACGGCTGCGGTGGTGTCGGTGTCGTCGCCCAGATTGACGGCGGCAAGCACGCAATCTTCGTAGCTGCTGGTGTTGACGAAGCACCAGGTGGCTGCCTTAAGCGTGTCGCGCACGAAGCCGCCTGACCTGATTTCCTGCTCAGGCATACCTTTCAGATGGAGTGCCCACGAGGGGAGCGCGTCGTTCATCACGCTCCTCATCAGCTCGACAAATATGACGCATGCATCGGTTGATGTTCTGTGGGCGTGCGTAATCGCGGAGACCTCGCAGATCTCGTCGTCAGTCGCGTCGACAAACGCTAGGGGCGCGATGCGCATGAGCGAGCCGTTGCCGTTGTCGCGCTCGCCGGAGCCTCCTTTGCCGGTGTGTAGGGCGCGAGCGGTGGTGCCGCCATAATCGAAAACGCCGTCGATCGTATACTCGCCACGGGCAATCCAGCTTACGAACTTGTCGCGCATGTCTGCGGTGTCGATATGCCCGAGCTCCCTAATCGAGTCACAGGTAGCAAGCGTCATAGATGTGTCGTCGCTCCAGGTGCCGGCGGGCTGCCCGTGCGTGCCGTAGCCGATCATGTTCGTGCATTCGAACGTGCCACGAGGCCTGAACTCGTAGGGAACGCCCAACGCGTCGCCGACGGCGAGCCCATAGATGCAGTCGCGCAGTGTTGTTTTCGGTTTGTCTGCCATGGGAAACACCTCTCGTACTTTGGATTGAGGATGTGCAGCTACCTGCGGCAATGTGTCCAGCCCAATTCGGGACGCAGTGAGTCCCGAATTGGGAGAGCTTGTCAGCTAATCTGACAAATGAAAAACCCGCAACGCTATTGCTTTATACAGCAATAGGGACCTCTTTCGGGCGCCCTGCCTTTGGTGCGTCGGCGAGTCGTGCCTCGATGGAAGCTTTTGACACCATGCGCTTGGTGCCGTCCTTCCATGAATCCAACATTCCTGCATTTATCAGTTGCGATACCCGTGCTGAGCTAACACCGAGCATACGCGCGGCATCCGCTGCGGTGACGGCGGGGATGTCGCCGAGCTCGCGGCTGACGGCCACGGCGATAATCTTGCCGCCGTGTTGTGGCTGGTGTCCAAAGTCCGGCGCGGGAAGATCGACGCCGCCCATAAGATGATCGTCGACCATACATGCGAGAAAATCAGCGGCGCTTTCGACAGCGTCGTTTAGGTCGGAGCCAAACGTTCCTCCTCCGCCCAGCGAGCCACATGGCACAGCATCGACAATGCCGTCCGAATCAAAGAACTCGAATTCCCATACGTAAACCATGTAAGACCTCCTCTAAAAAGCGATGCGAAATGTGATGAGGATGAGCTATCGAAGCCCTGCCTGCCTTAGGATTCTTTTGGCAATTTGATCCTCAATCTCTCGGTGGCGTTTCACGAGCACGAGTTTATCTCCTTTGACGAACTTCTCGTGATTAGTGCCTCCTTTCGAGATGAAGCCGGCTTCTTCGAGGATACGGATCAATTCGCGTCTCTGCATCTCAGCCTCTTTCAATAACTATATATTAGCACTTCCTAAGGGTTTTAGGCTTAAATCTTAGCTATTGCTAATCTTTTGTTTTGCGGCGCCATCCTTGGATAACGGCTTATATTCCTTGTTGTATTAGTCTATTTGCTCGTGCGGACACGATTTTGGTGCTCTGCGCACGATCGCGAAAAGGGTTTGCGGTGGCTAAAATGTGGTCATAGAGATGGTTTTATCGAACTCCATGGGGGTGGCGCGCGTGGATAACAACACGTTGCTGTTTCACGATAAGGGTGCCGGCGTTTTCAAGGGAATAAGCATCTATCCCAATCGTATCGAGGCGGTCGTGAAGAACAACTTCTTCGGCACCCATATCAAAATCGTCTACCTCAAGGACATTACGGGTGTCAACGGGGTCAAGGGCAAGCGCGTGTTCCTCCGTAATAGGTTGCTGACCGCCTGTTCCTACAGGCTGAGCAGTCACTCCCAGGCTCAGGAATTCGTGAACGTGCTCAATATGGTGATGTAGCCGGCGACGACGTTCGGGCTAAGATCGCGACTGCGCGTTGGGTGACGGGCTGGCTAGTTGCTCGACCTGCGAGCGCGCTGGACACGCTGCTCACTCATCTGCAAAAGCTAGGGGCGCAGAACGGTATTCTGCGCCCCTCATCAAATCGATGTGTCCAAAAGGGCTGGATGGCCTACTCGTCAACACCTCCGTTGCCTTTGCGGTCGTTGACAAGCATTGCTGCACCTGCGACCGTTGTCGCCACGGCGGCGGCGGCGAGCCCGGCGGCAACGCCAGAGCCGTCGCCCGTGTCGACGAGCTTTCCGTCCGAGCCCTTGCCCTTGTTGCCCTTACCGTTCTTATCAGCGCTGTCCACGTTGGCGCCAGTGCCGGTGCCGGCGCCGCCTGCGCTGCCCGAGGCCGCTACGGTAAAGCTTGCGGCTCCGTCGCTGGCGAGCGTGTAGTTCTGCGCCGCGTCGCCCAAGAGACCGTTCACGCGCACCCAGTACGTTCCTGCGGCAAATGTTTCGCCCTCGGCCATTGCCGTACCCGGAGCGCCGTTTGCATCGTGCATAAACTCGAGTTGGGCTGTGCAGGCATCGGTTTCGAGCTTGCCCTCGAGTGATGCCGCAATCTTGGCGCGCACGTCCTCGCCGGCCTTAAGGCCTTCGAGTCCCTCAAAATGGGGCGTCAGCGCGCGTGGGTCGATATCGATGGGCACAGAACCCTGCAGCCCCGTAACAGTCTCGTTGCCCAGGACATCGACATCCACATATTCGATGGCAAACGCATGGCCCGAAGCCGCCACGTTGAGCACGTTGCTGCTGTCGGCAAGGCGGAAATGGCCCTCGCCAACGGTCTTGCCATCTTGGAGCGAGGCATCGCTCAGCGAGTCGCCGTATGTCATATGCATGCGGGTCGGGAGGTAGTACGAAGCTGTCTGCTTGTGCTGCGCATCGTAATTACGCTGGTAGATGCTTCGGGCCAGTGCCGCATCAACAAAGTCGGACGCAATGATGCCAATGTTCTTACGGCAGTTCTCTTTTGTGCCCTCAACTCCGGTATTGTTTATATACGAGCTCTTGTACAGGTGCTCGTCGACCACTCGCGCTGCGGTAAAAGGATTGCTTCCTTGCTTGTGGTTCGTGCAGCTGGTGTAGTTGATGCACCAGCTGTGCTCCAAGACCTTTACCTTGGCCCCGGCATCGTCCTCGACGTCCACCATGATGCGGGCGAGCTTTGTTGTCTCCTGCAGCGCCATATCGACCCAGCTGATTTTGTCGGTTCCTGTGCATTCGTAATGGTCCTGGGCATATACCTTGGTGCAATAGGGCTTTTCGTCACCCGTTTTCCCCACGGCTTCAAAGCCCCGCTCGTCTCGAACGAGACACATGGAGGCGCTGTCGGTGTGCGCTGCGATTTTGTCGTCCCATTCGGTGAGGTCGAGGCCCCACGTGTGGCCGCTTACGCTGCTGCCGACGAGCCTAAATCGACGCAGCAAGACGATTTTTCCGCGCACCTCGCCCAGCGTGGGGATGCGGCTCGATGTGTAGAACAGATTGGGGTTCTTGTCCATAACATTGGCAAAAGCCGTCGTGAGGCTTTCGTCGGTAGCCTCGTCGTTGCCCCGCGACACGAGCATGATGAGCGCTTCTTTCGGGTTTTCGCTCAAAAACGTATTGAAGTACCCGATGACATCGGAAAGATGCATAAAGTTCCCGTCTTTTTTGAGCAGGTAGCAATCTCCGTGGTCGATGCCGGGGTTCTCACCCTTTCCGAGTCGAATATCAAAGTAGCGAATGCCTTCGAGCAACTGCGTGGGGATGTAATCCTGCTGGCACTTTGCAAGCGAGGTTTGGGGCTCGGTGTCGTTGTCGACGCTGCAGCTGCCCGAATCATGCGTGCCTGGGATGCTCAGTTCGTCGAGGTACTTGTCGTCGTCGACGTGGCTCATCCAACATGGCCCATCGACGTAGCTGCTATACGTGATCCAGTCGATACTTCTAACCGTGGTATTGATCTCGCCCTTGTCGAAACCGACAAGTTCGAGCTCCCACGGAATGCTCTTCCTCTTGTGGCAGATCTTGTTGTTGTCTTGGTCTTTGCCGTCCTTTTCTATGGCCAGGTAATTAATGTCTTTTTTCTCGTTTGTGCGGTCTCGGATGATGTAGGTTCCGTTTGGCTGGCGGTCGAACGCAAAAGAGCGGCTGGGCTTGCCGTCGTGCTCGCCACTCCATACGTGGATGACCTTTCCATCTTTGTCCGAGTCGCCATCGACCGACCAAATGCTGTAGCCCGTCTTCTTGTGCTCTTCGAAATTGAGCAGGGTGCGGATGGCATACCAATTTGTATTTTCTGTATCGGTCTCTACGTGCTCAAGGATGAGCTTGCTGGACGTGCCGTCATTAAACAGGTGGCAGACGTTGCCGATGACGTTGCCGTCTTCGTTGACGCTCGCGGTGCGAAAATAGCCCGCGGGGCGAAGGCGAATGACGAAATTGTCGAGGTTGACTGCCGCTGTGGCGGCGTCGTCTGCAAATGCCGCTCGCAGGGGAATGCCCGGTGATGCGGTTTCGGATAGGCTTGCAAGTGGCGACAACGCGGCGAGTCCAAGGCCCAGCGTAAACGCTCGGCGACTGATGGTGTGGTGTTCGGTCATAACTTCTCCATTCGTAGAGTGCGGTTATGCGATAGTTTTGGTCACTATACTGCCCAGATGTTTAAAGACGCCGGTTTAATTGTCTGCGCGGCGCAATAAATCGGCGGGTGGACGTGTTGGGGCGTTTGTCGTTTTCGTACTGTTGCCACATTTGGGGTGGTTCCGGCGTCCGGCATCCTCGCGTTCGTCGGCTACCGGCATAAGAAAGGGAGGGTCGGTTTACCGGCCCTCCCGGGGTACGAAGCGCTGGGGCACCGCCGCTTGTTAGCACTGCGCCCGTGTTTCCCGTTTCGCTCGCCAGTCGCTTAGCGCTTAATCTCGATATCCTCGAGCTTGACGTCCATGGCCTCGGTCTTGGCCTTGGCGATGTCGTCGGCAAACTCCAGGGACTTCATCATGGTCTCGACGGCATCCTTGTGCTCCTCGACGTTGTCGATGCGCACATACACGCTGCCGCCGTCGACGTCGGTGAAGTACTCGGTCGTCACGCCGCCCGTGTGCGTAAAGTAGGCGCTGCGCCAGGTCTTGCCGTTGTACTTAACGGGATCGCTCTCGGTCCATCCGGAGCTGGCCTTCCACTTTGCCTCGTAGTCGAACAGCTCATTGGCGTTTTTGTCAGAGTCGAAGACGGGGATGAAGCGGTCGCTGGCATGCTCGCTCTCGGTGAACTTAAACTGGGCCCTATCGGCCGTGTCGCCGGCAACGTCGGTGATCTCGACGCCCTCGGGGACCTCGACCTTAAACCAAATGAAGTCGGTCCTCATATCCACGGCTGGCTTTTCTGCTCCGCCGCCACCGCCACTGCCGGTGGCGCCGCCGCTGCCACCGCAGCCCACCAGGGCAACTGCGGCAAAGAGACTGATGCAGAAGGTGAGAATCGCAAAGGCCTTCTTTTTCATGGTCGTGTCCTCCTCGATCTGTAACCGCCCATGGATTACCTGCCTTTACTGTACGCGTGGACGGCTCGCTAGGGTGGGCCATGTGTCCCATTCTGAGGGCCGGATTTGCGCCGTTAAGTGGCAATATGCACGGGTCCAAAAGAGGGGAGGGCCGGTGCTGTCGGCCCTCCCCGGGTTGGGCGCCCGTTGTTTTAATGGGGCGCATGTGCGCGGGTGCGCGTAGGCGCGTGCGGGTGTCCCGTTACTTGATCTCGATGCTCGAAATCTCGACTTCGCGTGCCTCGGAAACTGCCTCTTCCATGTCATCGGGGAACTCGATGGAGTTGAGGAGTGCCTCGGCTTCTTTCTTGTGCTGGTCGAAGTTCGAGATGAGGACGTAGACGCTTCCCGGCTCAACATCGGTAAAAAGCATGGTTGAGATGCCGCTGTTGTCCTCGTATGTTCCGACGAGCCACGTCCTGCCGTTATACTCGACGGACCCGCCATCCTTCCACTGGAACGTATCCCCCTTCTTTTCCGCCTGGTCGGCGTGGGATTCCTCGGCCGTCAGCGCTTTTTTCCAAACGGGGATAAAGCGATCGGCCGAGGCGTTCTCGTCTTCGGGGAAGGTGAGCTGGACCCTGTCGGCATTCTTGCCGGCAGAGTCGCTTACGCCGACGCCCTCGGGCATCTCGACCTTAAACCAGATGTAGTCGGTCTTCTTGGCGACGGGGGCCTTTTCCTTGCTCTCGCTCTTGGGGGCGCTGCCGCCGCCCGATGCGCTCCCGCCGCAGCCCACAAGGGCGAGCGCGGCAAAGAGGGCGATGCAAAGGGAAAGGATTGATAGGGTCTTTTTCATCATGGTGGCGTCCTCCTTGTCTGCTGATGACAACACGGCGCCGCATGCTGTTGGGGTACTGATTGCGCTGGCGGCGGATGTCTCTGTGTACTGTGCGACTTATGCCTCCGTTCATCGCTTGTGGCCGTTGCGCGGCCGTTCCCCAACGGGTTCCTTACTTATAGATATGCCCCAGCTTGTGCTGCTCGGGAGTCTCGAAAGGTGGGCCATGTGTCCCATGTTTGCGTTGGCATGGCCTATCGTGTGCCATAGAAATCCGCGATGGCCAGGTGCGCTGACGCTCGCGTACTTATGGGCTAGACTTAGCACCATTACGTGATCGATGCGGTCGGCCGGCGTCGGCCGCCCGACCGATATATATGACTTGAAGGTGCGTGTGCGTATGAGCCAAGAGATGATGGATAAAACCTGTCGCGGTTTTGCCGAGGCGCTGGCCGCGCGCGAGCCGGTTCCCGGTGGTGGCAGCGCGAGCGCCTTTGTAGGTGCGCTGGGCGCCTCGCTTTGCGGAATGGTTGCCCGCTATGGGGCGACAAACCCCGCGCTTGCCGATCGCGCAGACGATCTGACGCGCGCGTTTGCCCAGGCGGATGAGTTGGCGCAGGAACTTGTGGGTCTGGTTGCCGAGGACGTTCGTGCCTACGGGCAGGTGTCCGCGGCGTACGGTATTCCGCGTGACGATCCGGCTCGAGCGACCGCGATTCAGGATGCGCTGCATGTGGCCGCTCTGCCGCCGTATCGCATTATGGATGCCTGCGGGCGTGCGCTGGCGCTGCTCGAGGACATGGCCGACAAGGGTTCGCGTCAGCTGCTGTCCGATGTGGCGTGCGGCGCCGTGTTCTGCCGTGCCGCTATGCAAGGCGCGAGTTTGACGCTCTTTGCGAACACCACGTCTATGAAGGATCGCGTTCGTGCCGAGGAGCTCGAGACGGCGTGTGATGAGCTGCTCGACACATGGTTGCCGCGCGCCGAGGCGCTGGCGCGCCGCGCCTCCGACGCTGCAAGGAAGAGAGGATAGCCATGGCTGAACTGCTGAAGGGTGCTCCCGTTGCTCGCGCTTTGACTGAGGAACTTGCTGCTCGCTGCGCAGCCCTGCGCGAGCGGGGCGTTGTTCCGACGTTGGCTATTGTGCGTGTAGGTGAACGCGAGGACGACCTATCCTACGAGCGCGGTGCGCTCAAGCGCTGCGAAAAAGTGGGGATTGAGGCTCGTCGCGTTTTGCTTTCTGCCGATGTTTCGCAGGACGAGCTGTTGACGGCTATCGAGGACATCAATGCCGATTCGGCTGTTCATGGCTGTCTGATGTTCCGCCCGCTGCCCGCCGGCCTTGACGAGAACGCCGTCGCCGCAGCGCTCGATCCCGCCAAGGATGTTGACTCCATGACGCCGGCTTCGCTGCTCACCACGCTTTCGGGGCGCGGCGAGGGTTTTGCCCCCTGCACAGCCGAAGCTGTGCTTGCTTTGCTGGATCATTACGGCGTTGAGCTGGATGGAGCTAAGGTTGCTGTGGTCGGGCGCTCGCTGGTGATCGGGCGTCCCGTTGCCGCCATGCTTACGGCGCGCAATGCCACCGTGACGACGTGCCATACGCATACGCGCGACCTTGCTGCCGAGTGCCGTGCGGCTGATATTGTGGTTGCGGCCGTTGGGCGCGCGCACACGATTGGTGTGGACGCGGTTCGCGAGGGCCAGACAATCATCGATGTTGGCATTAATTGGGACGAGGCCGCTGGCAAGTTGGTCGGGGACGTTGATTTTGATGCTGCAGAGCCGGTTGTTGACACCATCACGCCTGTGCCGGGCGGCGTGGGAGCTGTGACCACCGCGATTCTCGCCAAACACGTGATTGAGGCGGCGGAGCGCGCATCGAAATAGGCGTTTTGGGCTGTTTGAGGGGGTTAGCTATATACCACGTGGTCAAACAATGCCAAATATGAGTACTGTTGCCAAGATAGTCACATATGTCTTACGTCTTTTTGGCTTCCTAACGGTATCCATTATCGTTAGGAAGCCTATTTTATTGAACTTATGGGGAATAACGTTGTCTTGCTTTTGGGCAAATGGGGATTTTCGGCACTCGTTACAGGGAAATTTGCTGCCACTAAATTGGTGACAGTACTCATATTTGGCATTTTTTGAGGCTTCGGTAGTTTGTGTGACAAGGGGCTAGCCTAGGCAGCAACGCTC
>CAUDDF010000047.1:0-14133 GCA_958448275.1 uncultured Collinsella sp. | reverse complement strand
TCACCAGAAAAATGAATACCGAGACCTGCACGGTGTGCGAGATCGCGCTGCGGATGATCGACAGGACAGGCGTCCCTTCGTGGGAATGAGAGTGACCGTGACCATCATGGTGTTCATGTTCGCCCTCATGACCGTGATCGTGGCCATGTCCGTGTTCGTGCTCGTCCTCGTCTTCATCGCAACCGCAATGGTCGCGCTCGCACAACTCGTGGATGTGGTCGGCGCTCACGCCCGCCTCGGCCACTTCATCAATGATGTCGCCCCCGGTATGGTCGTCGTGCGCGCAGTTCACATGAGCCGGATTGGCAGCGGTCCCCAGCACGGTACGGCGAATCGCCGCATGCGCGCGGGCATTACGACGCAGGCCGCGAATGGCGGCGTCCACGATAAAGCCCGTGATCAGCGCGATCAGTGCCTTCGAAGCCAAAAGCATCGCCATGGTCTGCACGGGCACCTGCTCGGCGAGCAACAGCGGCAGCATCTCATCGGAGGTCGAAAGGAACACCGCCACCAACGTGCCCAAGGTCACGACACGACCGGCATACAGCGTGGCCGCCATTGCCGAAAAGCCGCACTGCGGCACCATGCCCAGCAACGAGCCAACCACGGGGCCCGCGGCACCGGCGCGCTTGATGGCCCCGTTAACGCGGTCGCCCGCAACGTGCTCAAGTGTCTCGAGAGCAAGATACGTCACCAACAAAAACGGCGCCAGCGAGAGCGTGTCCTTGCCGGCGTCGAGCAGAATATCAATCAGCAAATCCATGACGGATGGAACCTTTCATGTCTTTCGGCAGCATTGTAAAAGTCCTAGCGGTCAACTAGGGTATTGTAGTTGTCCTAGGCGCGATGCCAATAGTTGCCCATGGTAAACTATCATCTCGCCATAACTCAATGCCACCGAGCCGCGCGACACGGCCCGTCCAAGGAGCAGTTATATGAACGTTTCACAAGCACTCGAATACGAGCGCCAGCCGTTTATTCCCATGTTTATCTATGGCGATCACGGCGCCATGGAGTCCGAGCGCCAGAAGGGCGAGGAGGCCCTTAAGGTGCTCGAAACCGAGTACTTTACCGCCGAGGGCGACCCCAGCTTCGACTTTGCCACCGTGCGCGACCTGGCTGACCGCAACCGCGACCTGTGCGACCAGATTGGCGAGGCGCGCCTGCGCAACGTGACGCCCGCGACGCTTTCGCGCGGCCTGTCCGATGCCGACACCTGCGCCGCCATCGGCAAGATGCAAAAGCGCACCGCCGCGTCCGTTATGCGCGAAATCCGCGGCGACCGCGACGCGCTCGGCGTGGCCTACGCCCGCAAGCCCATCCAGGGCACCGTGCTCGGTATCGACATCGAGACCACCGGCCGTGCACCCGAGCGCGGCTATATCATCAACGTGGGCTGGGAGATCATGGAGCTCACCAGCGACGCCGTCCCGCATGACGCCGAGGCACACTACTGCGGCCTGCCCGACATCTACCGCGGCGAGGATGTGCCGCTATCGAACATCCATCACATTACCTGGGACGACATCGACGGCAAAAAACCATTCCGCGAGAACAAGGAACTGCAGAAGCAGCTGCTCAAACTTATGAAGAAGTACCCGTACATGGCGCATAACGCCGCGTTCGAAGACAGTTGGTTCAAGATCCACCTGGACGGTTACGCCGAGGCACGCCGCGCCGGCAAGATTATCGTCATCGACTCGCGCCAGATCTGCCGCAGCCTGGATGCCGACGTCCGCTCGCTCCCCCGCGAGTCCGCGCCCGCCGCGCTCGAGAACTGGGCCCGCCGCCGCGGCACCCTCGCCGCCGACGCCAACGAGCAGCACCTGGGCCTCGACGACACCGACCTCATGCTCCGCACGGTTCAGGCCGAGTTCAACCTCAAGAACCTATTCGCCAAGTAGAAACGCCTGCGACAAACCCCGGCGTAGATCACGAGCGGTCTCGCAGCGGGAAACCCCGCAGCGGGGCCGCCCTACGTTCCACAGATAGATTTGCCATCACAAATTCTGAACACTCATTGCGAACGATTTCGGCCAATTCCCGACACGTAATTCGTTGTCGGATGGTGATGCATCACTATCAAATGTGCGGCAATTGAGTATTTATATGCTATAGCTAAGCTGCGAAAACTTTTATTTAGGGCATACCAACTCATAATTGCGTCAAGCTTTTGGACAGCATTTGGTTAGACCTCTAAAACGGCTTTTCCACTCAGCGCCGTCAACACGGCATTAGCTGACACGATATATATCATGAGTATCGTATTGTCACATACCACTGCAAAAGCGGTCTACCAGGCCGCGCATTCGGTGTCTGCGAAAGGCATCGAGTCCTGTAGTCCTGCCGCGATTTACGGATCATGTCCCACCGGAACGCTCCTTGACGCAGCCACAGAATGGCTCACCAAAAATGATGTTTCCCTCGACGCAAATGATTGCCTCGAGGTGATGGTGTTTGATCGCAGGAATGCGCGCTATACAATGAACTGTCAGTGCCACGTTTCTTCAAAACGATTCTCAAACTCACGCTTTATAGAGATCAAAGATGGCATCTTCATTGTTGGCGTTGAGCTTTGCGCACTTCAGGCCGCCACCTATCTTTCTTTTCGCGAACTAGTGGAGTACTACTTTGAACTGTGCGGCGCTTATTCCCTTGGAACCGACTCTTCCACCTCCTATACCGAGCGTTTCGCGCTCACCTCGACCGAGAGGTTAAAGCAGTTCTTTAATTCCATTACCAGATGCGACGGTTTGGCCCTTGCCCGAAAGGCGATCCAATGTGTACGCGACGGATGCCGGTCTCCTATGGAAACAGCCTTTGTCATGATTCTAACGCTGCCCAAAAGCGAAGGAGGGCTTGGTATTAAGGGAATTGAGACCGATTACGAGGTACAGGTCACCGCTGCCGCAAAGAATCTCACGAGACGCAAAAAGTTCTTTATGGATGCGTATCTAAAGAAATCTCGCACAGACATTGAATACAACGGTTTTTATCATGACGCGGAAGAAGACCGCGCCATCGATGAGGAGCGCAAGAATGCACTTGCGTCCATGGGGTACGGAATCATCACCGTCAGTCGTTATTCCTTTATGCATGCCAGCTCTTTCGTTAGGGTCATGGAAGCAATCCAGCGGAAAGAGGGCGTACGCCCCTCGCGTCTGCCAAAAGACTTTCAAATCATGCAAGAGGACCTGAGACAGTTTGTGCTCAGAAGGTTTATAGAAGAGAAAAAGCGAATTCAGAAGCAGCTTCGCCAGGATTCCGAAGATCGTCAACGAATCGACCTCGAAAAAGCAATGCTCGAAGGCACTACGTTGGATGATCCAACGATTAACGAAGCGCCGGCAATCGATGACATGCAAACAGTCAAAATCGACAGCCCATCATTTGCTCAAACAAGCAGCCTCGCGCCCGAGGGCAGGATCTTCGGGGCCGGAAGCTAGACCGGCTAACAAGGTGGGTACCCTAGCGATGTGCAAAATTGCGAGTATTCAGCAGGGTCGGGTGTCTATCACCCTCGAGTGGATCCAAATGTGAAGCGAAATCACTCTTGCGTGAGAGCGTTAGGCAACATTTGAGGAAGAACTCATCGGATTAACACCCTAAGATAACTCTTGAACTGCATTATATGACCTGCAATAAATTAACAGACCCCCTATAGTTGCAGAATACTCCATTTTTTGCACGGCTCAGGGGCACCCACCCCGGCATCGGCTATCAAAACCGCTCAGTCCGGGATCTCGTCCACTATTCCCCATCATTTTGTGCAACGAATTACCTGAACGTCATTGACACATGAACATACACTCATATAATCGAAAGTAAATTATATGAGCGCATGTTCATATGAAAGGATATTGCAATGAGCATCCGCGTTGATGAAACGAAACCCGACATCGAGGCCACCGAACCCGCGATCCCCACCACCTGCTCGCCCGAGGACCTTCCCGACGAGGAGCTGCTGTACGACCTTGCCGACCTGTTCAAGGTCTTCAGCGACACCACGCGCATCAAGATCCTCTACGCCCTCATGGGCCGCGAGCTCTGCGTGGCCGACATCGCCGAGGCGACCGCGACCTCGCAGTCCGCGGTGTCGCACCAGCTGCGCACACTCAAGCAGTCGCACCTGGTTAAATTCCGGCGCGACGGGCGCAATATCCTCTACTCGCTCGCCGACGACCACGTCTACACCATGCTCAACCAGGGCATGAGCCACATCTGCGAATAGCAGCCAACCACGGTACCAGCGCGGCCTGCACCCAAGCCGCAAATACAGGGAAAGGAACCCACCATGAAAAAGCAGTTTAAGCTCGATGAGATCGACTGCGCCAACTGTGCGCGCGAGCTTCAGGACGAGCTGGCCAAGCTCGAGGGCGTCAAATCCGTGTCCGTCAATTTTATGACCCAGAAGTTGACGCTCGAGGCCGATGACGCCGAGTTCGACGAGGTCCTCGACCGCGTTGTGGAGTTCACCGCCGACGCCGAGCCGGACTGCGAGATTATTCTCTAGCCCAGGTTTACGCCAACCTGCAAGGCCGCGCTTGCTGCGGCCTTTGCTCGCGAAATTATATGAGCGAATGTTCATACATTCAAATGGGAGGATACGAGTCATGGCCACCGCCGACCCCAAAAAGAAAAAGAAGAAGCGCAAGAAAAAAGAATCACTCGAGCATAAGCGCAACCGCATCCTGGTAGCGCTGGGCATTTTTGCCGTGGTGTACGCCCTCGATGAGTTCGGCACCCTTACCGCCGCATTCGGCACCCCGGGCGACATCTACGCCAGCTTTGTGCTGTTCCTCGTGCCGTTTTTGATTGCCGGCTACGACGTACTGCAAAAGGCATTCAATAACATCCGCCGCGGCAAGGCCTTCGACGAGAGCTTCCTCATGGCCGTCGCGACCATCGGCGCGTTTGCCATGGTGCTCTTCCCCGATACCGACCCGCACATGGCCGAAGGCGCCGCCGTCATGCTGTTCTACCAGGTCGGCGAGCTGTTTCAGGCGTACGCCGTGGGCAAGAGCCGCAAGTCGATCAGTGCCATGATGGACATCGCGCCCGACTACGCTAACGTCGAGCAGCCCGACGGCACACTCGAGCAGGTCTTCCCCGATGACATCGCCGTCGGCACCGTGATCGTGGTCAAGCCCGGTGAACGCGTGCCTATCGACGGCGTCATCGTCGAGGGCGAGACACAGCTCGATACCGCCGCCCTTACCGGAGAGTCGGTCCCCCGCCCGGCCAAAACTGGAGACGATATCATCAGCGGCTGCATCAACATGACGGGTCTCCTCCACGTGCGCACCACCAAGCCCTTTGGCGAGTCCACCGTCGCGCGCGTCCTGGAGCTCGTAGAAAACGCTAGTGAGAAGAAGGCACGCACCGAGAACTTCATCACGCGCTTCGCCCGCGTCTACACGCCCGCTGTCACCGGCGCGGCCGCGGTACTCGCGCTCGGCGGTGGCTTGGTCACCGGCGCCTGGTCCGACTGGATCCTGCGCGGCCTGACCTTCCTCGTCGTCAGTTGCCCATGCGCGCTCGTGA
The DNA here is from genome assembly GCA_958448275.1 of uncultured Collinsella sp. Taxonomy (GTDB): domain Bacteria; phylum Actinomycetota; class Coriobacteriia; order Coriobacteriales; family Coriobacteriaceae; genus Collinsella. The sequence continues at coordinate 8,589 of CAUDDF010000047.1, read as the reverse complement.
TCAGCGTGCCGCTCAGCTTTTTTGGCGGCATCGGTGGCGCATCCAAGCTGGGCGTCCTCATCAAGGGCTCTAACTACCTCGAGACGCTCGCGGATGTGGACACCGTCGTCTTTGACAAGACCGGCACGCTCACCAACGGCACGTTTTCGGTCGTGGCGGTACACCCCGAGGCAGGCTATACCGAGCAGTCGCTGCTCGAAGTCGCGGCCCTTGCCGAGTCATTCTCCGACCATCCCATCGCGCAGTCGGTACGCACCGCCTTCCAGGGCGAGCTCGATCCCAAACGCGTAAGCGACTCCACCAATGACGCGGGCCATGGCGTGACGGCGATTATCGACGGCAAGCGCGTCATCGTCGGCAACGCAAAGATGCTTGCTGTGGCCGGTATCGAAGCGCCCAATTGCGAGATCGTCGGCACCATCCTCCACGTGCTGGTCGATGATACGTACGCCGGCCACATCGTAATTGCCGACACCATAAAGACCGATGCCGAGCAAACGATTCGCGACCTGCACGCCGCCGGCGTCAAGCGCACCGTCATGCTCACGGGCGACCGTGAGGAGGTTGCGGCGTCTGTAGCCAAGCAACTCGGTCTCGACGAGTTCCACGCGCAGCTGTTACCGGGTGATAAGGTCGAGCGTGTCGAGGCGCTGCTTGCAGCAGAATCGGGCAAGGGCAAGCTCGCCTTTGTAGGCGACGGTATCAACGACGCACCCGTGCTTACCCGCGCAGACGTTGGCATCGCCATGGGCGCTATGGGCTCGGACGCCGCAATTGAGGCGGCGGACGTCGTGCTCATGGATGACAAGCCGTCCAACATCTCCCGCGCGATCCGCGTGGCGCGCAAGACCATGTCGATTGTTTGGCAGAACATCATCTTTGCGCTGGGCATTAAGTTGCTGATTCTGGTGCTTGCGGCACTGGGCATCGCCAACATGTGGCTTGCTGTGTTCGGCGACGTGGGCGTGGCGATTATCGCCATCCTGAATGCCATGCGCGCGATGGGTGTCAAGAACCTGTAGCGTTCGTGGGCTGTCCGGCCGGGACCGGGCTTGGTTTTGAAAACGTCCTCGCGCATGAGGCCCGTCTTTCCTGCTCCTGCGGAGCAACGGAAAGGCGGGCCTCGCGCTGTGGAGTGTTTTCAAAACCAAACCCGGCCCCGGCCTGCGGTGACGTAGGTGGCAGTTCTTGGGCATCGCTTGCTGGCGGGGTTCCTTTGCTGAAATGGACTTGGCCGAAAGGACCGCTGGTCCCGGTCGCTGGTTCGCGCTTTGCGCGAACTCCGCGCTACTGGGGGTTCGTTAGGATTCCGCCGCTTGGCCCGTCGCCTCGCCCCGGTTCAGCATCGCCCTCAGTTTCTCGAAGCTTTCCTCGCTCAGGCAGTGCTCCATGTGGCAGCCCTCTTGCGACGCGACCTCAGCCGAAACACCCGCATCCTCCAGCAGCCCCACGAAAAAGCAGTGACGCTCCCACATTTGGCGAGCGACCTCCAGACCACGCTCCGTCAGATGAACGTCGCGCTTGCCCATTTCGACATAGCCGTTGCTTTCCAGCGTCGCCATGGCCTTGGAAACGCTCGCCTTGGTTACGCCGAGGTACTCCGCAACGTCGATCGAGCGCACGATGCCCTGGCGTTCCGACAGAACGTAGATCGATTCGAGATAGTCTTCTCCGGATTCACGTAGGGCCATGGGCCGCCTTTCGCGATGATTGCTAGTTAGCCTTTGGATACTTTCCACGGCTTACTTTACCGCAAAAGTTGCCCATGTCTTACTACTTTGCCTAAAAGTTAGCCGTGTTTCACAAAACGAGCGGGACGAAAACAAAATGGGAACACGCCCCGCAAGGAGTGTCCCCAAGTGCCGAGCCGCAACTATAGCAGTCCAAAGTACTTCGCGGCGTTGTAGATCCCATCGTCGTCCACGGCGGTCGTTACGTAGGTCGCTGCGGCCTTCACGGTCTCCTGCGCGTTGCCCATGGCCACACTTGTGCCCACGGCCGAGAACATCGACAGGTCGTTCTCGCCGTCGCCAAAGGCAATCGCCTCGCTCGCGTCGATGCCCAGGCGCTCCAGCGTCGCCGCCACGCCCAGGTCCTTGCCGCCGTTAGCCGGAATAATGTCACAGAACAGGTCGCACCAGCGCGTGGTGAGCGAATGCGACACGGCATCGGTCACGATATGCTCGTCGGCCGGGTCCACAAAGGCGCAAAACTGGTAGACCGGCGCGTCAAAGGCGTGCTCAAACGGCTCCTCGTGGTAGACGATTCCAGCGTTGCTGCCAGCCGTCACCACGCGCTCGGACAGGCGGTTCACAAACGAGTTCTCGCCCTGCATGCACAGCGAGTCATAGCGCCCCTGCGCCACCTGGTCCACAATCACCGCGACGTCGTCCGAATCGATCGGGCAGCTGCGGTAGACGCCCTTGGCATCAAAACAGTGCTGGCCCGAAAGCGTAATGTACGCATCCCAGCCCAGGTCGAACAGCCAGTCCGGCATCTGGTAGGTCGGACGGCCCGTGGCGATCACGCACGCAATCCCCTGCTCGCGAAAGCTGTCGAGCACCTGCTGCGCCGACGCCGGAATCCGGTGGGTCTTAAAGCTCAGCAGCGTACCGTCGATATCGAAAAACGCGGCTTTGATCATTCTCGCCTACTCCTCGCCCTCGAGCTTTTCGCTCGCCTCGAGCCACGCCATCTCCAGCTCGTCCATGGCGGCGTGAGCCTCGTCGATCTTTGCCTGCTGCTCGCCGAGCGCCGTGTAGTTGGTGGGATCGACCTGGGCCATGGCGGCCTCGGCCTCCTCCACGCGGGCGCGCTGCATCTCCATCTTGCGCTCGAGCGAGCTCACCTCGCGGCGGAGCTTCTGACGCTCGGCGTTGGAAAGGCCGTTGGGCTGACCGCTCGACTTGGGCTTGTCGGCAGCAGCCGCCGCACCGGTGTCGAACGTGCCGGTCTTAGCGCTCGGCGCGCCCACGGGCTCGCCCTCGGCGGTAGCGTTGCACAGGCGCAGGTACTGGTCCACGCCGCCGGGCATATGCGTCAGATGGCCATCGAGCAGTGCCCACTGTTGGTCGGTCACGCGCTCCATCAAAAAGCGATCGTGTGTCACCAGGATCAGCGTGCCGGGCCAGCCGTCCAGCAGGTCCTCGACAATCGCGAGCATGTCGGTATCCAGGTCGTTGCCCGGCTCGTCCAGGATGAGCACGTTGGGCTCGTCCAGAATCGTCAGCAACAGCGACAGGCGACGGCGCTGGCCGCCCGAAAGATCGCCGATGCGGCTCCAGAGCTGCTGCGTCGTAAAGCCCAGACGTTCGCAGAGCTTCTCGGGCGAAGTCTCCTTGCCGTCGATGACGTAGTACTTCTTATAGTTGCCGAGCACCTCGCGGATCGTGTCGCCCATGTAGGGCTTGAGTTCCTCGAGCTGCTGCGACAGCACGCCAAAGCGCACTGTCTGGCCAATCTTCACGCGGCCGCGCGTGGGTTCAATCTTGCCCTGGATCACGTCGAGCAGCGTTGACTTACCGGCGCCGTTCTCGCCCAAAAGGCCATAGCGGTCGCCCGCACCAATGAGCCAGGTCACATCGGTGAGCACCTGCTTGGGCGCGCCGTCGGTATCGGCATAGCCGGCATCCACGTCGACCACATCGATAACCTGCTTGCCCAAGCGGCTCACGGCCAGGCGCTTGAGCTCCAGCTCGTCACGCACGGGCGGCACGTCGGCGATCAGCTCACGAGCGGCATCCACGCGAAACTTGGGCTTGGTGGAACGAGCCTGGGCACCGCGGCTCAGCCACGCGAGCTCCTTGCGCGCCATGTTGCGACGGCGCTCCTCGGTAACGGCGGCCATGCGGTCGCGCTCCACGCGCTGCAGGATATATGCGGAGTAGCCGCCCTCGAAGGGATCGACCTGGCCGTCGTGGACCTCCCACATGCTGGTGCAGACCTCGTCCAAGAACCAGCGATCGTGCGTGACCACGAGCATGGCGCCCTGACCGCGCTGCCAGCGAGCCTTAAGATGGCGTGCAAGCCAGTTGATGGTGCGCATGTCCAGATGGTTAGTGGGCTCGTCGAGCATGAGCACGTCGTAGTCGCCGATCAACAGGCGCGCGAGGTCCACGCGGCGGCGCTGGCCACCCGAAAGCTCGCCCACCGTGCCCTCCCAGGGCACATCGCTAATGAGACCGGCGAGGATCTGGCGCGTGCGGGGGCTCGACGCCCACTCATACTCGGGCGTGTCGCCCACGACGGCATGGTGCACGGTGTCGGTGTCGACAAGCTGGTCCTTTTGGCCGAGCAGGCCGATCGTGGTGCCGCGACGATGCGTCACGCGGCCGTCGTCGGGCTCCAGCGTGCCGGCGAGCACGCTCAGCAGCGTCGACTTGCCGTCGCCGTTTTTACCGACAATACCAATACGGTCGCCCTCGCCCACGCCGAGCGTCACGCTATCGAAAATATGCTTGGTGGGAAACTCTAGGCTGACGGAATCGCATCCCAAAAGAATCGCCATATGCCCTGCTCCTTCGTAGAAATTCAACGTTGTCCATAATAGCAGCGAAAAGGCGGGCCGCACACGACACAAAAAGGCGGGCCATCTCCCAAAAGAGATGACCCGCCTCTCCAATCAGTCCCGTGGCAACCGTGGCCGCCGCGGGCCTCAAGCATGTCCCGGACTAGGAGAACATGCCGGTGAGGTAATCATTCAGCCGCTTATCCTTGGGCCGTTGGAAAATCTCGTCAGTCTCGTCGTACTCGACCATATCGCCCATGTAGAAGAACGCCGTGCGGTTGGACACGCGCGACGCCTGCTCCATGTTGTGCGTCACGATAACGATGGCGCGGTCGGCCACGATCGATGACATGAGGTCCTCGATCGCCAGCGTCGAGATGGGGTCGAGCGCCGAGCAGGGCTCGTCGAACAGAATCACGTCGGGGTTGAGCGCCAGCGTGCGCGCGATGCACAGACGCTGCTGCTGGCCGCCCGAAAGCGCGTAGGCGCTCTTGTCGAGCTTGTCTTTGACCTCGTCCCAAAGCGCCGCGCCGCGCAGGCTTTCCTCGACCATGCGGTCGAGCTCGTCGCGGTCGGTGATGCCGTGGCGCCTAGGCGCAAACGTGATGTTGTCGCGAATGGACTTGCGGAACGGGTTGGGCTGCTGGAACACCATGCCAATGGAACGGCGCAGCTCGTAGGTGTTTTCGGTCTTGGTGCTCACGTTGCGCCCGCGATAGTTGATCTCGCCCTCCACGCGGCAGCCGCGAATCTCGCGATTCATGAGGTTGAGGCTACGCAAGAAGGTCGACTTACCGCAGCCCGAAGGCCCGATGAGCGCCGTGATCTCGCCCTTGTGAAAGTCGAGCGACGTATTGTGCAGTGCATGGTGGTCGCCATAGTACACGTTGACGTCCTTGGTGGAGAGCACGACCTCGTCGCTCACGGCCTTGCCGCTCGCGCGCACGCGCTTCTCGCTCTCCCCCACGCTCGACAAAAAGTCCTGGGTCTCGGACGATGCCGCCTCAGTTGCGGGCGTTGCATTTATCTCGCTCATTCGGCCGTCATCTTCCTTGCCAGTTGTTTGCCCACGATACGGGCGACTACGTTAAACAGCAGCACGCAAATCATCAGCAGCGCCGCGGTGCCCCAAACGATCTGCTGGGCCTCGGGGCTGCCCTCGCCATAGATCTTGTAGATGTGCACGGCGAGCGACTCACCGGGGCGGAACACGTTCCAGGCGCAGGTGGGGCTCGACAGGTTAAAGCTCAAGAAGTTCAGACGCACCGGCGAGCTCATGCCCGAGGTAAAGAGCAGCGCCGCGGCCTCGCCAAAGACGCGGCCGGCCGAAAGCACGATGCCGGTCACGATGGCGGGCATGGCCTCGGGAATCAGGATGTGCAGCGTGGCCTCCCAGCGGGTAAGGCCCATGGCCAGGCATGCATCGCGCTGGGCCTGTGGCACGTCCTCGAGCGCCTGCTGAATCACGCGCACCAGAATGGGGATATTGAACATGGTGAGCGCGACGGCGCCGGAGATGATGGAGTACTTCCAGCCCAGCTGCACCGAGAACACCAGGAAGCCAAACATGCCGACGACGATGGAAGGCAGCGAGGACAGCGTCTCGATGGCGGTAGAGGCGATGTCGCGGATAGGGCCGTTCGGCGCGTACTCAACCAGGAAGACCGCTCCGCCTAGGCTGATGGGCACCGAGATGATCAGAGTGATCAGCAGCAGGTAGAACGAGTCGAACAGCTGGTAGAGCACGCCGCCCTGCGTTCCGTTGGCACGCGACGGCTCTGTGAGAAAGCCCGGCTGGAACAGCGTCGAGATGTCCTCGAACAGGATATAGGCCACCATGGAGATGACGATGAGCATGACGATGGCGACAATCGCCGTCAGCACGCCCGTGGCGATGCGATCCTGCTTTTGGACACGCCCGAGCCTCGCCTCGTCGATGTGGATGCGCGTGCTAGCCACGAGCCTTCGCCCCCTTGCGGCCAATGAGATGGATGATCAGGATGAAGATGAGGCTCATGCCCATCAGCAGCAGACCGAGTGCCCACAGGACGTCGTCCTGGGCCGAGCCCTCGGCGTAGACCGCCATGGACGTGGTGAGCGTGGTGGTGATGGTCGAAGCCGGCGACAGCAGCGACGTCGGCATGGCCTCGATGCCGCCGATGACCATGCGCACGGCGAGCGTCTCGCCAAAGGCGCGGGTCATGCCCAAGATAACCGCGGTCATGAGCGACGGCATGGCGGACTTGAGCACCACGTGCCAGATGGTCTGCCAGCGGGTGTAGCCCAGCGCGAGCGAGCCCTGTCGGTAGCCGTCGGGCACGGCGCGCAGGCCATCGACCGAAAGCGTGGTCATCGTCGGCAGAATCATGACCGCCAGCACGATGGCGCCGGGCAAGATGCCCAGGCCCGTGCTCACGTGGAAAACGCTCTTCATAAGACCGACGACCACGTGAAAACCGATCAGGCCAAAGACGACCGAGGGGATGCCGGTCAAAAGCTCAATAAGCGGCTGAAAGACCTTGGAACCAAATTTGGGTTGGATCTCGACCGCAAAGATGGCGGAGCCGATGGCGATGGGCAGCGCGATGAGCGTGGAGAGCACCATGACCGCAAACGAGGTGACAATCAGGGGCAGGGCGCCGGTGTAAGGCAGACCGTTTTCGGCTGTGTTGGCCAGGTCCCACTTGGTGCCGGTGAAAAACTCGACGACCGAGACGCCGTCCTTGACAAAAGCCGAGAGGCCCTTTTGGGCGACCATAAAGATGAGCGCGGCCACGACAAGCGTCACGAGCGCTACGCACGCGCCCGTGACGCCCAGGCCCACGTTCTCAAGGTCGCGCTTTGGCAGCTGTTTTGCCATTGCAAACCTTTCCGGGGCGATTACTTATTTAGCAGAGACCTTGCCGCTGGCGTCCTTGACGACCTTCATGGCAGAGACGGGGATGAAGCCCTGCTCCTCGACGAGCTTGCCCTGGACGTCGTCGGAAAGCATGAACTCCAGGAAGGCCTTGGTGGCCTCGTCGGCGTCCTTGGAGCAGTACATGTGCTCGGTAGCCCAGATCTTGAAGGAGTCGTCGGTGACGTTTGCGCTCTTGGGCTCCACGCCCTCGACCTTGATGGCGTTGAACTTGGAGTCATCGAAGTGCGAGAAGTCGAGGTAGGAGATGGCATTGTCGGTGCTGCCCATCTGAGTCTGAACGTCGCCGGACTTGTCGAGCTCGGCGTCGCCCTTAAAGTCGACAGCCTCGTCGCCAAAGACGGCAGCCTCGAAGGTGGCGCGGGTACCGGAGCCGGCCTTGCGGTTGAGAACGACGATAGTAGCGTCGTCGCCGCCGACCTCCTTCCAGTTGGTGATCTGGCCAGAGAAGATGCCCTTGAGCTGCTCGAGGGACAGATCGTCGACCGTCACGTTCTTGGAAACGACGGGGCCCATGCCCACGACGGCGACCTCGTGGTCGACGAGGTTCTTGACCTGGTCGGCCTCGAGCTTGGTCTCGGCGAAGACGTCGGAGTTACCGATGGTGACGGTGCCGGCGGCGACAGCGGTCAGGCCCTTGCCCGAACCGTTACCCGAGCCGGAGACGGAGACATCGGGGTTGGCGTCCATGAACTTCTCGGCAGCGGCCTCGACGAGAGCCTGGAACGAAGAGGCACCGTCGTAGGTCACCTCGCCGGAGACGGACTCGGCAGCAGCGGCGCTACCCTTGTCGGCGGCATCGGATGCGCCGGAGCCGCCGCACCCAACGAGACCGAGACCGACGATGCTGGCAAGACCACCAGCGAGGCCGAGGAACTGACGACGAGAATAAGCCTGATCGAGCATGATCTTCCTTTCATACATGCGATTCGCGGGCACCCTGCCCGCTTTGCTGTTTGGAAAGATACGGCCTCGATCGGGCAGTGCCCGCGCCAACTGCGGTTTTTTACGGGCATCTGATAGACCCTTACCGCAAGCGCAGCACGGCCTTTACAAACGAATAACAATCCAGCGCCGAACATGGCGCACCTTTTACACCAGAGGAAGGTAGTCGTTGGGTGTTCCTATAGTTTTGTCAACCGTCGGGGCTACTCCCGGTAGGGCA
>CAUDDF010000046.1:0-14863 GCA_958448275.1 uncultured Collinsella sp. | reverse complement strand
GCGTGAGCGGGTACAGGCGCGTGCCGGACCCGCCGGCGAGGATGATGCCTTTCATTGGCTATGACCTTTCAATTCTTGCGGCTCTGCGACCGGCGCGATTTCCAAGGAGACGGGCGCAGCAGTCAACTCCGAAGGCAACTAACTCGCCAAAATTACCTTCCCGAAGAAGCTGAGAGGAGACTGACCTGACGAGCCGGCCCCCTTCACCGATCTCACTTGCTTGCATGAGATCGTCCGCATGCGTTTCGAGAAAGAAACCGACGGCACGGTTGCGGGCAAACTGTTGGGATGGCGTCAAGTTATGCGAGTGATAGACCTCGGCACGCGGCTCGTAAGCGACCTTCATACCCGAGGCGATAAACTTGGCGGCCATGAGCATGTCCTCGTTGGTATTAACATGATCGAATCCACCGCATTCGAGATATGCGGTCCGTCGATAGGCAGAACAGGCGTCAGATGCAAAAAACGTCTTAATGCCAAGTTTTTCGAGATCGCCTTTCGAACGCACGGATGGTGAGTCAGGATAGTTAAAACAACGTACAAGTTGTTCAAAACGACGGGCATCGGCCTTGGGAAGCTGCCTACCACTAACAAGGGCGATATTCGAGTCTTCAACCATAGGGGCAACAAGCCGCTTCAAGTAGTCATCGGAAACGGGCACAGCATCTTGGGTGAGAAAACAGACGAAGGCGCCACTCGATTCATTCAGCGCCATGTCTCTTGTGGTGCCGTGGTTAAAATCCTGGCGATCAATCTCCAGCAAGCGAACTCTTTTGTGCTTCTGGACCAACTCAATAGTTTTGTCTTCCGATGCGGAATCGACGACCAAAATCTCATTCGGCTGAATTGACTGGCGATCAAGGGCAATTAAAAGCGCCTCAATTTCATGTTCAGCATTAAGAGTCGGAATGATGATAGAAATATCCATCTATCGCCCCGTCTTCTTCTTGCCGAACATGGCACTGAAGGTGCCAGTGAAGCACTTCCAGTCCATGCGAAAGCAGCGATTGCGCACGTAATTTAGTTCAATTTTTTGACGCAAACCGCTCTCGAAGGTAGCGGCATTACGATCAGTCGCCTGCCACAGGCCCGTAATGCCAGGCTGAACAGAAAGCAACTCAGCTCTTTCTTCATCAGTAAAATGCTGCTCGAGCTCATCCTGTGTAATGGGGCGCGGCCCAATGACGGAAAGATCGCCGTTCAGCACGTTGAGAAACTGCGGCATCTCGTCAATTGAGCACTTACGGATGAACCGACCAACCTTGGTAATGCGGGGGTCATCGTCAACCTTGCGCTCAACTTCCCACTGATGTAGCTGCTCAGGGCTAAGGTACTTATGTACTTCGCCAGCGTCGGAGACCATGCTGCGGAGCTTAAAAATCTTGATGGTCTTTCCGCCCTTGCCAACTCGTTCTTGCGTATACATAGGACTGCCAGGCGATTCAAGGCTGATGAGCGCACACACAATGGCGATAGGGATAAGCAGCAGTACGCTCATCAAAAGACTGAATACAAGGTCAAACAGCCTCTTAATAAAGCGGTAGCCAAGCGTACCGCTCGGTTTAATCTCTTTAATAGCCAGTGCGTCCCCCACGGATACACAGCTCTCTGTTACTTCTTTTTCAGCCACAATAAAACATACGTTCCTGTCCCCAGGAACCCCCCCATCTATGAACTCAAAATTTGAATTAACTGCTGGCGCAACGTCCCCTTACGTCTTGCTGGGCACGTCCAGCGGAAGCAGCTCCCTGAAAGCGGAGTCGCCTTCGCCCACGTCCACCAGGCACCAGCGCTTATGACGATCGATCCTCTTTACGCGGGCTTCTTGCCCCACCAAGGGCCCCTGCTCTATGTACAGCACGCCGTCTTCTATACGGGCCACGCTGTTGCGCACAACGCCGTCGTCGTCGAGCACGCTGCGGTACCAGTCCTGCGCGTCGTCCGGCATGGGCACATAGGCCCGCTCCCTGCTGCCGGCAATGCGGCAGCCAAAGCTCAACTGGGCCAAAGCCCTATCGAGTGCGGCGGCATCGTGCGTGGCGACAAAGAAGTATTCTTTGTACATAGGTTTGGTTTGGAGCGACCAGGCACCATCCCGCTTAAACCAGAACTCCTTTTGCATTACAAAAGCGTCCTGCATAAGGTTGTGCGGGATAATGCGGCGGACCTTTTCGCAGGTCTCGCGCTCTTTTCCGTTGGGGGTGTGGACCAGATACCAGCGGACGCGACCGTGTTGGCTGTTGGTGGTGACGCCGTTAAAAGCGCCCGGCAGCTGCTCTTGGCGCCGTGCCGTCTGTTCCATGTTCTCGCCCCCTCTTTTGGCTTTGCGATGCACGCAAATGCAGGGGCGTTTAGAACAGGCTTCTCGCTCGCAGCTAGGCGCAGTCGCAAAAGTACAGGTTTTTGTAGAGGGGTATGGAGATGCACCTACTGGCAGTACATTTTGCGTAATCTGGGCAAACGCTGTATAATTGCTAATATAATGTCGTCAGTTGAAAGATACAAAAACCTGTACCTTTTTGTGCAACAAAAAAAGCCGCTCAACCAGCGGCTTTTCTTATTTCGGCATGAAAAAGGCGACCGTCCTTTGTGGACGGTCGCCTTTGTTAATTGTTGTGTTGCTTGCCTTAGGCGCGGGTCTTGATCTCCTCGGTCACCTTCGCAACAAACTCGTCAACGCTCATCTGAACGGTCTCGTTGGAGCGATCGCGGACGGAGATGTTGCCGGCCTCGACCTCCTTCTCGCCCAGGATGAGCATGTAGGGCACACGGTCGATGCTGCGGGCCTCGCGGATCTTGTAGCCGATCTTCTCGTCGCGATCGTCGCAGACCACGCGAATGCCGGCCTCCTCCAGCTTGGCGCATACCTCGTGCGCGTAGTCGCGGCTCTTCTCAGAGACGGGAAGTGCCTTGACCTGCACGGGAGCCAGCCAGGTGGGGAACTTGCCCGCAAAGTGCTCAATCAGAATACCGATGAAGCGCTCAATGGAGCCAAAGCAAACGCGGTGCAGCATGATGGGGCGCTTCTTGGTGCCGTCGGCATCCACGTACTCCAGATCAAAGTTAAGCGGCATCTGGAAGTCGAGCTGGACGGTACCGCACTGCCAGGTACGGCCGAGCGAGTCCTCCAGGTGGAAGTCGATCTTGGGGCCATAGAAGGCGCCGTCGCCCTCGTTGACCTCGTAGTCCATGCCCAGCTTCTCCAGAGCGGTACGCAGGCCCTCCTCGGCGCGCGCCCAGTCCTCGTCCGAACCCATGGAGTCCTCGGGGCGGGTGGAAAGCTCAACGTGGTACTTAAAGCCAAACTTCTGGTACACGGAGTCGATCAGGTTGACCACACCCACGATCTCGTCGGTCAGCTGGTCGGGACGCACAAACAGGTGGGCGTCGTCCTGGTTAAAGCAGCGCACGCGGAACAGGCCGTGCAGGGCGCCACGCAGCTCGTGGCGGTGCACCAGGCCAATCTCGCCGGCGCGGATGGGCAGCTCGCGGTAGGAATGCGGCTTGGAGGCGTACACCAGCACGCCGCCCGGGCAGTTCATGGGCTTAATGCAGTACTCTTCGTCGTCGATGACGGTGGAGTACATGTTGTCCTTGTAGTGGTCCCAGTGGCCCGAGGTCTTCCACAGCTGCTTGTTCATGATGAGCGGCGTGGAAATCTCCACGTAGCCGGCCTTGTGGTGGATCTCGCGCCAGTAGTCCAGCAGCGTGTTCTTAAGGATCATGCCGTTGGGCAGGAAGAACGGGAAGCCGGGGGCCTCGTCGCGCATCATAAAGAGGTCCATCTCGCGGCCGATTTTGCGGTGGTCGCGCTTCTTGGCCTCCTCCAGCATGTGCATGTGCTCGTCGAGCTCTTCCTTGGTGGCAAAGGCGACACCGTTGATGCGGGTGAGCATCTTGTTGTCCTTGTCGCCCTTCCAGTAGGCGCCCGAGACGCCGGTGAGCTTAAAGGCCTTCAGCGCCTTGGTGTAGCAGATGTGGGGGCCGACGCACATGTCGATGTAGTCGCCCTGCTGGTAGAAGGTGATGCGGGCGTCGTCGTCCAGGTCGCCGATGTGCTCGACCTTGTACTTCTCGCCGCGCTCCTCCATAAGGGCGATGGCCTCGGCGCGGGGCTTCTCGTACACGGAAAACTTGAGGTTCTCCTTGACGATCTTCTTCATCTCGGCCTCGATCGCGGGGAAGTCGTCCTCGCTGATCTTGACGCCCTCGGGCAGGTCGACGTCGTAGTAGAAGCCGTTGTCGGTCGCGGGGCCGTAGGCAAAGTCGGCCTCGGGGTACAGGCGCTTGATGGCCTGCGCCATGATGTGCGCGGCGGAGTGGCGGATGACATGCGTGACCTCGTCCTGCGGGAGCTCGGCCACCGAACCGTCATTGTAGAGTGCCTTCATGGGTATGTTTTCTCCTCTCGGATGCCTGATGCAAGTGCGCGCGATGCGCTCGGCGTTTTTGACTTGCATCATTATAGGCAGGTTGCCTTGGTATACAAGCGCCCGCCGCACCTTAATGGCACGGCGGGCGATTTTCTACGCATGCTTCATCGTGTGGGGGCGAGGCTGCGGGGCGCGCGTGGTTTGCGGCGTGCCCGTGGCGCGGGGCGGTTGCGCGGGATGCGCGGTGCCCGTGGCTTGCGGCCGGCCCGGCGATGGATGCGTTACTGGATGCGAGTTCGGCAGTAGGGGCAGACCTTCCAGTGCGCATCGAGCGGGCGATGACAGCTGGGGCAGACATTGCGAACCTGGGTATCGCACACCGGGCAGACGACGAAGTCCTTCTCGATGGGCGCGCCGCACTGCGGGCAGGTGCCGTACTGGGCAAGCTGGCGCTCGCGCAGGGCCATGTCCAGCTCCTGCTCCTCGCGGTCGGACGCGTAGGAGTGCGGACGTAGAACCAGGTAGGCGATGAGGCCCACAAACGGGATGAGGGCGATGATGCCCCATGCCACGTAGGCGCTGGCGCCGCGGCGGCGAGCGTCGATGAACACATATACGACCGACAGCACATACAGGGCGACGATAAAGCCAACAAAGGCATAGATGACGCCCATAAGCTGCGGCGACATGAGCTCGGAGATGTACTTGGACATTACGGGTACCTTTCGGAATATTAACAGTCCGGTCAAGTTTACCACGGGGTTTGTTTATATGGGACTACGGCTGGGTACGGGGCTGGCGCGGACACAAACATCTCAATCTGTAACAGTTAGGAGCGGAATCCGGGTCTAGATGTTACAGATCGAGATAAACAGAGGGGCCGCCTGGCAAACGTCTCAATCTGTAACATCTGGAACCCAAATCCTCATCTAATTGTTACAGATCGAGACGAACGGTTGCCGTAGTTGTCTTCAGACGAGCTTGTCGGCGTTGCCGGGTCTCCCCTCGTCTGCCGTTGGCGGGTGTTGCGGGGCTGTTCGCCGCATTGCCGCCGCACTGGGGGTGTGCGAACCGTAGGATAGTCTTATTGACGGCCTGTCAACTCGTCTGGGAGGCACTGTGACAGAAACGTTTGATATCGCGATTGTCGGCGCGGGCATCACCGGATGCGCCATCGCGCGGCAGCTCGCGCGGTTTGACCTGTCCATTTGCGTGGTCGAGGCAGTAAACGATATCGCGCTGGGGGCTTCAAAGGCCAACGGCGGCCTGGTGCACGCAGGCTACGATCCGGCGCCAGGCACCGTAAAGGCGCAGGTCAACGCCCGTGGTTGTGAGCTATATGGCACATGGTCTCAGGAACTCGGCTTTTTATTCCGCCGCACCGGGTCGATGGTGCTGGGGTTTAACGACGAAGACCGCGCGCACCTGGAGAAGCTGCGCCAGAATGGCCTTGCCAACGGCGTGCCCGAGCTGTCGATTGTCGGCCCCGAGCGCATCCACGCGCTGGAGCCGCGCGCGAGTGCTAAGGCGACGTGCGCGTTGTGGTGCCCTTCGACCGGTAACGTCGACCCGTTTGAAGTGGCCATCGTCGCGCTGGAGAACGCAGTCGCCAACGGCGTGACGTTTATGCGGTCTGCGCCAGTGGAGGCCATTGATGTTGCCGGCTCGGATGACAAAGCCGCGCGCTTTACGCTGGCAACGCCCGCCGGCGACGTGCGCTGTCGCTATCTGATCAACGCCGCAGGCAACGGTGCCGCGGACATCTCGCATATGGCCGGCGCCGAGGAGTTCCAGATGGTCTGGCGCCAGGGAAACATTGTGGTTCTGGACAAGGAACCGCGCGCGCTGATGCCGCTCTACCCGGTGCCGACGCCGATATCGAAGGGCGTCATCGTCACGGGTACCGTGCATGGCAACACCGTGATTACCGCGACCGCCGCCGTGCGCGAGCCAGGCGACACGCAGACCTATGCGGACGACGTCAACGCGCTGCTGGACGGTGCGCGCAAGCTGGTGCCCGACCTGGATACGCGCCGCGTGGTGCGCGCATTTGCCGGCGGGCGTCCGGTCATTCAGGGTACGAACGACTTCTTTATTGGACAGTCGGCCGTGGTGCCGGGGCTGTTCCAGGCGGCGGGCATTCAGTCGCCGGGCGTGGCGAGCGCGCCGGCCATTGCCGAGCGCATGGAGCAGGTGCTGCGCGACGCCGGCGTGGCCCTGCGTGAACGTGCCGATTGGAACCCGATCCGCCACGCGCCGGATGACTTTGACCGCGCGCCGCTCGCACGCAAGGAAGAGCTCATTGAGTCCAATCCCGCGTGGGGGCAGATCGTCTGCCGCTGCGAGACGGTGCCCGAGGCCGAGATTGTGGCCGCGATTCGGCGCCGCCCGAGCGCAGTTTCGGTCGAGGGCGTCAAGCGCCGCTGCCGCGCCGGCATGGGTCGGTGCCAGAGTGGCTTTTGCCAGAGCCGCGTGGTTGCGATCCTGGCGCGCGAGCTGGGCTGCGACCCCAGCGAGGTGCTGTTAGAGGATGCCGGATCTTGGCTGGTTGAGGGACCGCTGAAGGGGGTGCGCTAGGATGGCGACGCTTGATATGCGCGACGAACGCGCAGAGGCAGGAGCTACGGAGGCGGTGCAGACGCAGGCCTTCGACGTGGTCGTTATCGGAGGCGGCCCCGCCGGTATGGCGGCCGCGCTTGCCGCGCAAAAGGCCGGCGCGCAAGTGGCCATCGTTGAACGCGAACAGCATCTGGGCGGAATCCTCCGCCAGTGCATTCACCCAGGTTTTGGCCTGTCGCACTTTAAGCAGGAACTCACCGGCCCCGAGTACGCGCAGCGCTTTATCGACCAGGTGCGCGCGACCGACATCGTGCTGTTCTTGGACAGCATGGTACTTGGAATCGATTCGGGCGAGGGCGCGGGCGCGTCGAGCGTGAACGAGGGTGCGGGAGATGCCGCAGTCCATACCGTCACGCTCATGAGCCGTGCCGGTATGCTGCAGCTCACCGGGCGTGCGGTCGTCCTTGCCATGGGATGCCGCGAGCGCACCCGCAGCGAGATCAAGATTCCCGGTAGCCGTCCCGCCGGCGTGTTTACGGCCGGCTTGGCGCAGCGATACATCAATATCGAAAACCTCAAGCCCGGCTCGCGCGCCGTCATTTTGGGTTCGGGCGATATCGGGCTGATCATGGCACGCCGCTGCACGCTCGAGGGGATTTCCGTCGAGGGCGTGTACGAGCTCATGCCGTACGCCAACGGTCTGCGCCGCAACGTCAAGAACTGCCTGGACGACTTTGGAATTCCGCTGCACCTGTCCACCACCGTCACACGCGTGATCGGGCACGACCGCGTGGAAGCCGTCGAGGTAAGCCAGGTCGACGAACGCCTGGCGCCCATTGCCGGGACGGAGCGCATCGTTCCGTGTAACACGCTGCTGCTTTCGGTGGGCTTGATTCCCGAAAACGAGCTTTCGGTTGCCGCAGGCGTGGAGCTTGACCCGCGCACGCGCGGCGCCGTAGTTGACCAGAGTCTGCAGACGGGCGTGCCGGGCATCTTTGCCTGTGGCAACGTGCTGCACGTGCACGACCTGGCCGACAACGTGACGACCGAGTCCGAGCGCGCCGGTGCGGCTGCGGCGGCGTGGGCGTTGGGCGGCGACGCCGGGGCGAGCGCTGCGGACACGGCCTGCGAGCTCACGGTCTCCCCCGCCGGTATCGCGGGATACGCGCTGCCGGGACGCATAACGGCTGTGACGCTCACCAAGCTCAACTTCCGCGTGCGCCAACCGGTCGACGCCGCCCGCGTGCGCATTCTCGCTGGCGGCGAGGAACTGTTCGCAGGCAAGGTCCGTGCATTTAAGCCGAGCGTCATGGAAAGCTTCCCGCTGCCGGCAAAAGTGATTCAGCGCGCACTCGACCTAAGTGCTAGCGAGATTATCCTGTCCGTCGATCCCGTTGAGGAGGCGTAAGGCCATGAGCACGAATGTGACCGAGACGCTGCAGTTCAACTGCACCACATGCCCATCCGAGTGCCTCCTGACCGTAGAGGTGGAGCGCGATGCCAACGGTGCCGTGGCAGCGGTGCGCTTCGTAACCGGCAACAGCTGCCCGCGCGGCGACAAGTTCGCGCACCAAGAACTCACCTGCCCCATGCGCGTGCTCACCACCACCGTGGCTGTATCCGGCGGCGATGAGGCGCTGCTGCCCGTGCGCACGGCCGAAGCCATCCCGCTGACGCTCCACGCTCAAGCCATGGACCTCATCCGCGGCGTGGTCGTCGACGCCCCCATCCGCATGGGCGACGTCGTTCTGGAAGACCTCCTCGGCACCAACATCGACCTCGCCGCCAGCATGGACATCGACCCAACCTAAGCAGCTAATTTAGGACGGGGCTCTTTTAGCTACCCCGACATCCACCCAGTCCCACCTCAATTGCGGTGAAATAGTTCCTGATTTCCGCCCAACCCCGGCATCCAGGAACTATTCCACCGCAACTATCCTTGGAATCGGTATTTAGCTTGTGCCTACTTTAGTTCCAATTCAAAACTATGCCGGATTACGGGACTGATTCGGAGACCCCCATCCATACCGGCAATTTTCGATTTTTGATAAGCCGTCTACCTGCGGTTTTAATTTCGTGATTTTTCCCATGGTCAAGTAATACAGGTCCAGCCCCGTAATCCGCCATACTTTTGAAGCCAGCCCATTTGGGACGGGCCTCTTATGACTACTTTTTCCTGCGCGCTTGCCAGGCTCGCCATGGAGTGTCCCAAAGTGCCGGCATAAAAGGAACGTCCCTAGCTGCCGGGCATGGGATACCATGGTGGCAACCTAGCGAAAGGATGTTTCATGGCACATGTCGATGACCAGCGCGTGGCGCGCGTGCTCGATGCGCTCGAGGCTCAGCACCCCGGCGCACAGCTGCTCGTAAACGACCCGTGGTCGATTTATTACCTGACCGGCTTTTATGCCGATATGTTCGAGCGTTTTTGCGGCGTGCTGCTCGCACGCGGTAACGAGCCAGTGATCTTGGTCAACGCTCTGCATCAGCTGCCCGAGTATGACAATGCCCGCGTTGCCTACCACACCGATACCGACGTCGTGGCCGATGCCATCGCTCGCGAAATCGATCCGACCAAACCGCTCGGCATCGACACCGTCATGCGCTCCGGCTTTTTGATGCCGCTCATGGAGCGCCATGCTACGAGCGAGTTTTTCCTGGGTGACTTTGCCGTCACCGCAGCGCGCACCCACAAGGATGCCACCGAGCAGGAGCTCATGCGCGCGTCCTCGACCGCTAACGACGCCGTGATGGCCGATGCCATCAAGCTCGTCCACGAAGGCGTGACGGAACGCGAGATTGCCGACCAGATGCTCGGCTTGTATCGCAAGCACGGCTGCGAGGGCTTTAGTTTTTCGCCCATCGTGAGCTTTGGTGCCAACGCCGGCGACCCGCACCACGAACCCGACGACACCGTGCTCAAGCGTGGCGACGTGGTGCTGTTCGACATTGGCGGACGCCGCTGCAACTACTGTTCGGACATGACGCGCACGTTCTTTTGGGGCGAGCCGGACGAGGAGACGGCGCGCATCTACGACATCGTGCGCCGTGCCAACGAGGCCGCCGAAACACTCATCGCACCGGGCGTGCGCATGTGTGACCTGGACCGCGCCGCACGCGACGTGATTGAAGACGCGGGCTATGGGCGGTACTTTACGCATCGCCTGGGTCACTCGATCGGCCTGCAGGACCACGAGCCGGGCGACGTTTCACTCGTCAACGAGCAGGTCGTAGAGCCGGGCATGACGTTCTCCATCGAGCCGGGCATCTACCTCCCCGGCCGCACCGGCGTCCGCATCGAGGACTTGGCCCTGGTGACCGAGAAGGGCGTCGAGATTCTCAACGCCTACCCTCACGACCCATTCCGCCTAGACTAGCCTGGTCCCCAAGCCCCCAAACTAAGTTGCGGTGGAATAGTTCCTGGATGGGCTGCTAGAACCCAAAAACAGGAACTATTTCACCGCAACTGATGAGGGGATGGGCTAGCGCAGCAGGCCGGCTACTTCGCCGGCTAGGGTGATGGTGCCGGCGGCAACGAAGGACTCGCCCACGGCGTCAAAAGCCGCGAGAGCCTCGGGCACGCTAGGGTACACACCGGCAAGCTTGTTGGCGTCCACCAGGGCAGCAAGTTCCTCTGCCGGCAGGGCGCGATCGGAATCGGTCTGGGTTACGACCACACGCGGGAAGGCCGGAATCAGAACATCGACAATACCGGCCACATCCTTGTCGGCCAGTGCGGCGCACAGCAGCGTGGGGCGATTCTCGACGCACGGATCTATCTCGTCCAGCGCGCTCACAAAGTTCTCGCAGCTCTGAGGGTTATGGCAGGCGTCGATCAGCTTGAGCGGATCGGTCCCCAGCACATCAAAACGACCCGGCGTGGGGCAGCCCATAAGCGATGCATCCAGCGCATCGTGGTCGAGCTCGCGGCCCAAATACCCCTCGCACAGCATAATCGCGCACGCAGCATTCTGCGGCTGGTAGGCCGGCTTAACCATGCTTGACGTATAGATCGCACGCGGCGTGGTGCAGCTAAACTCAACCGTGTCGCCCACGTGTGCCGGAACCTTGGCTGTGGCATGGTTCACCACGAGCGGCACCACACCGCACTCACGGCAACGGGCATCCATCACGCGCTGAACGCTCGCCTCATGCGTACCCTCGCCCAAAACAACAAAGCGCCCAGGCTTAATAACCGCAGCCTTCTCCCCCGCAATGGCCTCGAGCGTGTTGCCCAAAATACGTGTATGATCGAGCCCAATGCCCGTAATGGCAACGGCGACGGGATCGGTCGCACTCGTGGCGTCCCAACGCCCGCCCATGCCAACCTCAAGCACGGCTACGTCCACGCAAGCCTCGGCAAACACTACAAGTGCAGCAGCCGTCAGCAGGTCAAACGGTGTGATGGTATAGGCGCGCTCCCCTGCCGCCACACGGCGCGCATTCACGCGATGCCCCGCCTCGACAGCTGCCGAAACGCCATGGGCAAAGGCCTCGTCGCTCACGACGCACCCATCAACCTCCATGCGCTCGGGATAGCGCACCAGCTGTGGCGACGTATACAGCGCGGTTTTGAGCCCCTCACCACGAAGAATGGCAGCCGAAAAACGCGTAGTCGAAGTCTTGCCATTGGTACCGGCAACCTGGATGCAATCGAAATACTCGTCCGGACGCCCCAGCTCATCGAGCATATCGACAACCGTCTCAAGCAGAGGACCAGCATCCCCAGAAATCCGCCCCGTATCAGCAGCAAGCCCCACAGCCTCATCAAACGAAAGCAACTCAAACGAGAACGGCACAGAATACGACCCAGAACGCTTAGCCATAACCCAAAGTCCCCTCAACATAAAAAGAGGCCCGAATCAACAACGAGCCCCTCCCATTCAAAATGTCAGCCAAACACCGCTTTGCAGCAGAATCAAGGCCACAACCAAGTGGCCCTAACACGCCAGTTGCAAACAACCACGTAAACGAACTAGGAGCGGCCCGACGCTTTGCTCGATACAAGTTCCGCACGCAAAGGACAGCACTTAATGTGCTGTCCGTCTTGCGCAGGACTGTCCGCAGTAGCGAGCAAAGCGTCGGGACGCGCCCCTCAGCGCAATTTACGAGAAGTCAGCAACCTGAGCAGTCAGCGCCGCCAAGATCTCCTTGAGCTCAGCTGCACGGTCCCTCTTCTTCTGGACCACCGCGGGCGCGGCCTTGGCCACAAAGCCCTCGTTGGCCAGCGTCTTCTCGCAGCCGGCAAGCTCCTTCTGCGCAGCGGCGATCTCCTTCTCCAGGCGTGCCTTCTCGGCCGAAAGGTCGACCTTGCCCTCGAGCACCACAAAGACCTCAACGCCGCTGTCGACCACGGCGATGCTCGCGGCCGGCTTCTCAACATCGGTACCCATGACCAGAGAAGCGGTGTTGGCCAGCGGCTCAATGGTCGAACGCAGGCTCTCGAGCTTCTCGATATCCTCGGCACCGGCGCGCACGACCACGTCGAGTTCGGCCTTGGGGCTCAAGCGATAACGCGAACGCGTGGCACGGGCGGCGGAAACGACGGCGCGGCACAGCTCAAACGCGCGCTCGGCGTCCTCGTCAACATACTTAGCGTAGTCGGCGGGCTCGGGCCACTTGGCAATCATGAGCGCCTCGGCGCGGTCAACGTTACCCTCGGCATCCAGGTCGAGCACGCTCGCCGGCATGTTGTCCCAGATCTCCTCGGTGACAAACGGCATGAGCGGGTGCATCAGGCGAATGGAGGTATCGAGCACAAAGATCAGGTTGCGCTGAGCCTGCAGACGGCCCTCGCCCTTCAGGCGGGCCTTGGTGACCTCGACGTACCAGTCGCAGACCTCGTTCCAGAAGAACTGCTGCACGCCGCGAGCCATGTCGCCAAAGGTGTAGTTCTCAATACCCTCGGTGACCATCTTGACGGCCTTGGCCAGGCGGCTGAACATCCAAGCGTCGGCCGGCGTCTCAACGACGGGCTCGCCGGGCGTGTAGCCCTCCATGTTCATGAGCAGGAAGCGGCTGGCGTTCCAGATCTTGGTGACAAAGCTCTTGGCCTGGTCGGTACGCGGGCTGTCGATAAGCTTCTTGGTCTTCTTGTCGATGTTCGCGTCGAACTTGACGTCCTGATTGTTGGTGCACAGCGTGAGCAAGTTGAAGCGCATGGCGTCGGCGCCGTACATGCCAATGAGGTCCATGGGGTCAACGCCGTTGCCCTTGGACTTGGACATGCGGCTGCCGTCCTTGGCCAGAATCGTCGGGTAGATGACGACGTCCTTAAACGGCACCTCGTCCAGGAAGTACAGCGAGCTCATGACCATGCGGGCGACCCACAGCGCGATGATGTCGCGCGCGGTGACGAGCGCCGTCGTGGGGTGATGGCCCTCGAGCAGCTCCGGCTTTTGCGGCCAGCCCTGCGTGGCGAAGGTCCACAGCTGCGAGCTGAACCAGGTGTCCAGCACGTTCTCGTCCTGATGCACGTGATGGCCGCCGCACTTGGGGCACACGTCGGTGTCCACGGTAAGAGCGTCCTCCCAGCCGCAATCCTCGCAGTAGAACACGGGGATGCGGTGGCCCCACCACAGCTGGCGGCTGATGCACCAGTCCTTGAGGTTCTCCATCCAGGTGGTGTAGGTCTGCGTCCAGCGCGCGGGGTGGAAGGTGACCTTGCCGGAGTTGACGGCGTCGAGCGCCGGCCCCTTGAGCTTGTCAACGGCCACGAACCACTGCTCGGACAGCCACGGCTCAAGCGCGGCGTCGCAGCGGTAGCAGTGCATGACGGAGTGGTCGTGCTCCTCGACGTGATCGAGTAGGCCGTGCTCGTCGAACCACTTGATGACCGCCTCGCGGCACTCCTCGCGGGTCATGCCGGTGAACTCGCCATAGCCCTCGACGACCACCGCGTGCTCGTCGAAGATATTGATCTGCGGAAGGTCGTGGGCCTGACCCATGGCGTAATCGTTGGGGTCGTGGGCCGGAGTAACCTTAACGAAGCCGGAACCGAAGTTGGCGTCGACATGCCAATCCTCAAAGATGGGAATCTCGCGATCGACGATGGGGAGCTTGACGGTCTTACCCACGAAGGCGGCCTTCTCGGGATCCTTCGGGGAAACGGCGACGCCCGTGTCGCCGAGCATGGTCTCGGGGCGCGTGGTGGCGACGACGATGTAGTCCTGGCCGTTGACCGGCTCGGTCAGCGGGTAGCGCAGGTGCCACAGGTGGCCCTTCTCGTCCTTGTACTCGGCCTCGTCGTCCGAGATGGCGGTGGTGCAGTTGGGGCACCAGTTGACGATGCGCTTGCCGCGGTAGATCAGACCGTCGTGGTACCAGTCGCAGAAGACCTTGCGCACGGCCTGCGCGTAGTCCTCGTCCATGGTAAAGCGCTCGTTATCGAAGTCAACGGAGCAGCCCATACGCTTGATCTGCTCGACGATGATGCCGCCGTACTCGTGGGTCCAATCCCAGCAAGCGTCGACAAACTTGTCGCGACCGATCTCCAGGCGGCTAATGCCCTCGCTCTTGAGTTTCTTGTCGACCTTGGTCTGCGTAGCGATACCGGCGTGATCGGTGCCCAGCACCCAGCGCGTGGACTTGCCGCGCATGCGGGCCATGCGGATGATGGCGTCCTGGATGGAGTCGTCGGTGGCGTGGCCCATGTGGAGCTTGCCGGTCACGTTGGGAGGCGGAATGGTGACGGTGCAGTCGCCCACGCCCTCGCGGCGCTTATAGTAGCCGCCGTCGAGCCACTTCTGCAGGATCGCCGGCTCGCTGGTCGACGGATCGTAGTTCTTGGGCATCTCTTCCATATATCTCTCCCTGTCCCGCCGGGGAGGAATGTAGGCCCACCAGGGCCTGCATTCCTCCCCTTAGGTATCGATTACTTCAGTCTGATATGACTTCGCTGAGGCTTAAACAAACACACAGAATAACACAGG
>CAUDDF010000045.1:0-15408 GCA_958448275.1 uncultured Collinsella sp. | reverse complement strand
TCCCTTCATAGCGTACGCCCGAGCGAGGGCGCCTAAACAAAAAGCGCCCTCACGACGGCCACCTTCAAAGTCCTACGGTGCCGTCACAAGAACGCTTGCGCTGTCCCCATCCGGAGAAGGGGACGATATGTCAGGCGTATTGTAACCCGAGTCATCCACGCGAGCAAAACCACCATAAAGGTGCCCCCTTTATGGTGGTTTTGAGTCTGAGGCGACGCTAGTGGCGGAGCCCCAGCAGGCCGCGGCCGCGATGACGGGCCTCGGCGGACACCTGGGCGTGCGGGCCGGCGGCTTTGACGGACTCGGGCAGGTGCGAGTACTTCTTCTCGAAGTTCTCCTCGAACATCACCGCCAGGTTGTGCGCGGCCTCGTCGTAGCGCGCGGTGCTCTGCCAGTATTGGCGCGGCACCAGGATGCCATCGAGCACGCCGTGGCACGTCGTGGGAATGTCAACGTTAAAGATGTCGTCGTGCACGAACTCGCTGTCCTCGATGGTGCCGTCGAGGGCGCGCGCGACCAGCGAGCGCGTGTAGGCCAGCTCGATGCGATGACCCACGCCGTAGCCGCCGCCAATCCAGCCGGTGTTGACCAGGTACACGCGCGTGCGGCCGTCGGCAATGCGCTCGCCAAGCATCTTGGCGTAAACCATGGGGTCGAGCGGCATAAACGGCTCGCCGAACAGCGAAGAGAACGTGGGCGTGGGCTCGGTGACGCCGACCTCGGTGCCGGGAATCTTAGCCGTAAAGCCCGTCACAAAGTGGTACATAGCGGCATCGGCCGTCAGGCGTGAGATGGGCGGCAGCACGCCAAAAGCGTCGCAAGTCAGGAACAGCACGACACTCGGAGTGGTGCCCATGCCCTTAGTCCACGCGTTAGGAATGTGCTCCACGGGATAGGCCACGCGCGTGTTGTGCGTGATCGAGATGTCATCGTAGTTGGGCTTGCGGTTCTCGTCGAGCACCACGTTTTCGCAGATCGCGCCAAAGCGGACAGCGTTGAAGATCTCGGGCTCGTGGAAGGCGTCCAGGCCCTCGCATTTGGCGTAGCAGCCGCCCTCGATGTTGAAGATGCCCATGTCGGACCAACCGTGCTCGTCGTCGCCGATCAGCAGGCGCGTGGGATTGGCCGAAAGCGTGGTCTTGCCGGTGCCGGACAGGCCAAAGAACACGGCGGTCTCGTGCGTGACGGGATCCATGCTGGCCGAGCAGTGCATGGGCAGCACGTCGTCCTCGACGGGCAGCAGATAGTTCATGACGCTAAAGATCGACTTTTTAATCTCGCCGGAGTAGCCGGTGCCGGCGACCAGAATCACGCGTTCCTGGAAGTTGATGACCACCGCAGCGCTGGAGTTGAGGCCCTTGATGGCGGGGTCGCACTGGTAACCGGGCGCTGCGAGCACGCAGAAGTCGGGCTCGCCGGTGCGCGCGATTTCGCGGGCAAGCGGTCGGGCGAGCATCTGCTTGATAAAGAGTGCCTGGCTGGCACGCTCGCAGGCAACGAGCAGTCGACGTGTGTGGTTGCGGTCGGCGCCTGCCATGCCGCGGGTGACGAACACGTCGCGCTCGTTGAGATAGTCGACGATGCCGGCCTTGATGGCCTCATAGCTCTCGACGGACAGCGGGCAGTTGACCGCGCCCCAGGCAATCTTGTCGTGAACATCGGGGGTGTCAACGATAAAGCGATCGTTGGGTGAACGGCCGGTGCGCTCCCCCGTCTCAATCACCAGCGCGCCGTTGGATGCCATGCGGCCTTCTTCGCGGCGGATAGCGTGCTCGACGAGCTCCGCGGCGGGTAGATCGACCAGCAGACGGGGTTGATTCTCGGCGGGATCTTCGACCATCGTAATACCAAAGTTGGACAAAACTTCTGCAGGGGTAACACCAGGCATGGGGCCTCCTTTAAAAACGCGACACATGGACGCGGCGCGCACTTTACTCACGTAAAGCACGTTGTACCCGATATGCAAAAACGTTTTTGCGGCAAGGGTGGCAAGCCCGCCCAACGGTCAAAAATCGCAGGCAAGCGGCCTAGTCATTGGGGGACGTTTTTAAACGCCTAGTCATTGGGGACACTCTTGAACAGGCAACATTCAAGGAATGTCCCCGGATGCCGGCACTTAGGGACGTTCCCAAAGTGCCGGCACATAAGGAACGTCCCTAAGTGCCGACTACCGAATGGCGCCGCCGAAATTATCGAACAACCTGTTCAAAAACACGAGCGAGCACCGTCGCGTCTATACTAAAGCGCAGCAAAAGAAAGGACTCCGCTTTGAGCATCACGCCCCTCGATAGCATTCGCCGCGCCATCGCCCGCCGCAATGGCGTCGCCGACCCCGCCGTAGCGGGCAGCGGCACCGCAAGGGCCCAGGGCGGACGCATCGAGAACGGCCTGTTCCCCGCCTCCCACACGGCCGAAGAGCTCGCGCGCATCCAAGAGCTGAGCCAGCGCAACGCCGGCGGCCCCAACAGCAGCCAGGCCACGCGCCGTCGCCGGCGCGAACGCGATCGCGAGCCCGACCCCATCCACCGCATGGTCAACGCCTGGTGGAACCGCCTGCTCGGCGTTGTCTACGGCGGCGGCTTCTCCACGCAGGAAGCCGAATACGAGGAACACGCCACCCGTCGCGACTATCTCTGGAATACCCTGGGCACCGCCGTGTGGGGCTTCGCGTTTCCCCTGCTCACCATTGTGTCCACGCAGCTTGTGGGCGCCGAGGAAGCCGGTAAGTTCTCCATCGCCTTCGTCACCGGCACGCTCATCATGATCGCATGCAACTACGGCGTGCGCAATTTCCAGGTCTCAGACATCGACGAAAAGACGTCCTTTGCCTCCTACCAGCTCAACCGCTGGCTTTGTGGAGCGCTCGCCCTAGGCTGCGGCCTCATGTACAGCAGCGCCCGCGGCTATGACGCGCAGATGGCGACGATCGGCCTGGGCGTCTACCTCTACAAGGTGATCGACGGCGTCGCCGACGTGTACGAAGGCCGCCTGCAGCAGGCCGACAAGCTCTACCTGGCCGGCATGAGCCAAACGCTACGCTCCGTCGGCGTCATCGCGGTCTTTAGCGCGGCGCTGTTCCTCACGCGCAGCATGCCCATCGCGGCCATGGCCATGGGCATCGCCGCGATCGCCTCGCTCGTGCTGGTCACCGCGCCGCTTGCCCTGCTCGAGACCGAAAAATCGCGCCGCGTGAGCCTGCGCGAGGTCGGCCACCTGTTTGTCCAGTGCGCCCCGCTCTTTGGTGCACTGTTCCTGTTCAACCTTATTGAGAGCATGCCCAAGTTTGTGATGGAAGGCACGCTGGCATACAAATATCAGCTGTACTTTAATGCCCTGTTCTTTCCGGCGCAGGCTATTTTGTTGAGCGTCGGATTTGTCTACAAACCGCAGCTCCTGCGCTTGTCGAGCATTTGGGCTAATCCTCGCAAGCGTCGTCGCTTTGACCTGATTATTGTTGCCGTTATGGCGCTGATCGTGGCCATCACCGGCGTGTGCGCCGCATTTATGGCAGGTCCCGGTATTCCCCTCATGAGCTTTATGTACGGCCTCAGCTTTGAGCGCTACCGTACGCTGGCGTTGCTGATGGTCGTCGCCGGCGGCGTCACCGCGGCCATCGACTTTATCTACGCCATCATCACGGTGCTACGCCACGCTGGAGACGTCACCAAGATCTACCTGATCTGCTTCGCCGTAAGCGTGGTGCTGCCGGTGATCTTGATTAAGCTGCTGGGTCTGATGGGCGCTGTGGTGAGCTACCTAGCCATCATGGCCCTACTCCTGGTGCTACTGATTATCGAGTACGCCCACATCCGCCAACGCATAGAACGCGACCGCAACCCATACGGCGCCTAATTAGCTGCCCGGTCACCGGAATTTGCGATGGAATCACCCCGGCTGGGGTCTCGTTGCGGACAATATTCATCACGCAAAACTAAGTGAGTAGACTTTTACCGAATCCCCGACCACACCAACAGAGCACAAGTCTGTGACCTGCGGTTTTATTGAGGCAAATATGTTGGGTGCTCGGCATTTCCAAAAAAGTCTACTCACTTAGCCGGCGGGCAGCCAAATGATTATTTAATCCCCGTCCCAGAGAAATCAATTAGCGGGCAGAAGGGCAAAAGTAGTCAAATAAGCCCCGTCCCAAATTAGCTACCCCTTGCACCGATTATTCGCCCGGGTTGATGTTCGCGTAGAACTCCGCCCCGTCGTCCAGGCGCAGGATGCCCACGCGACCGAACTCGGAGCCGGTGGCGGCAGCGCAGTCGATGTCGATGCGATCGGGCACACCGGCGGCATCCTCGCCGCCCAGGCGCACAATCTGCCCGCGGCCCGACTCCTCATCGAGCCCCGCAAGACCACCGACCTCGCAATAACGCCCGAGCGACACCGTTGGCGTGTGACCGCTCACCACGACCGGACCCTTGCCCTCGGCAGAAAGCAGCCCAGTCGGCACATCCCAATAGCCGTGACGAATCCACAGCAGGTCATCGGACGACTGCACCGCGAGCATCTGCTGCAGCAGCTCGCGATCGGCACCCACCGCTCCGACGCCATCGGCACAATCGACACCATGCTCAAGCAAAAACGCGCGCGCCGCCTTCATCTCGATTCCAGCATGTACCAGCAGATACGGGCGCTCCTCGGTCTCGACCACCGCGTAGAGCGGCAGCGCGGCCATCCATCGCACGAGCTCCTCGTATGCCTCAAATTCCATGTCGTTGAGCTGCTCACGCGTCGTCCAGCCACCGTTGATATCCCAGGTCTCGGCATCGAGCGGATCCTGGCCAATGATGGCATCGAGCATGATCTGCTCGTGATTACCCTTGAGCACGTGGGCGTTGGGCAGCGAGCGCACGAGCTTAATAACGCCGACCGGATCGGGCCCGCGATCGATCATGTCGCCCAGCACGTACAGCGTGTCGTCGGACGTCAAAGAGATCTTAGACAGGGCCTCGTCAAGCGCACGCACGTGCCCGTGAGCATCAGATGTCACATAGATCGCCATGGTACGCCTCTCCTTGCATTGCGGCCGAAGCCCGGTGCCGCAACTAAAACTTCAAGTTGAACTTAAACGTTACCCATTGTACTCCGTTGCAATAAAGCTGGAAAGGGTTTCCGAGCAGAGGCAAAGACGGCAGCCATCTATGACGATATCGCGCACGCCCGCAATCCAACCCCATAAACCCACCATCTTTGGGTACAAATAACCGCAGACAACTGACTGTGCCACGCCAACCACCCAGGAGCGGACACTATCCATGAACCAGATCCTTCTCTTTATCGGCCTCGTCATCATTTTGTGCCTGACCATCAAACCCGTCGGCAAAAAACTCCCCTTCCCCACCCTGCTCATCTTTATCGCGCTGGGCATGCTGTTGGGCGTCAACGGCCCGACGCATATCGACTTTAGCGACTACGCACTCACCGAAACCGTCTGCAGCACGGCGCTGCTGTTCATCATGTTCTACGGCGGCTTTAACACCAATATCGACCGCGCCAAGCCCGTCGCTGCGCCGGCGGTGCTGCTGAGCACGCTCGGCGTCGTCATCACTGCCGGCATCACCGGCGTGTTCGCCCACTTCGCGCTGGGGTTCGACTGGATCGGTGGCCTGCTGCTGGGATCGGTCGTGGCATCCACCGACGCGGCAAGCGTCTTTAGCGTACTGCGTGAGCACAGCCTGTCGCTGAGAGGTGGCACCGACTCGCTGCTCGAGGTCGAATCGGGCTCCAACGACCCCGTCGCCTACATGCTCACCGCCGTGCTCGCCACACTAGCGGCCGGCGGCGACATCAACATTCCCGCACTGCTGGCCAAGCAGATTATCCTGGGCGTGGGCCTGGGCCTTGCCATCGGCTGGGCGGCGGGCCGCCTGATTGAACGCGCGCACGCAACGGCCAAGGACGCGCAGACCATCTTTTTGTTCGCCGTGGCCATCGTCGCCTACGCGCTGCCGAGCTACCTGGGCGGCAACGGCTTTTTGGCTGTATACCTGGCCGGCATTGTGCTGGGTGCCAGCGACATCACCGGCAAAGTCGAGATGGCGCACTTCTTTGACACCCTCACCGAGATGGCAGAGATGACCATCTTCTTCTTGCTGGGCCTGCTCGTTACACCCGCACGCCTGCCGCAAATGCTGCTACCGGGCCTGGCACTCATGGCGTTTATGCTCTTTGCGAGCCGCCCCATCGCCGTAGGCATGCTGCTAGCGCCGTTTAGGACGAACCCTCGCCAGGTCGCGCTCGTAAGCTGGGCGGGCCTGCGCGGAGCAGCTTCGGTCGTCTTTAGTCTCTTTGCCGTGGTGGCCGGCGTTCCCGGCGGACACGACCTATTTGACCTGGTGTTTGTGATTGCCGTGTCGAGCATTGTGGTGCAGGGCTCGCTGCTGCCGGCGGTGGCGAAGAAGCTCGATATGATCGATGCGACCGGCGACGTGCGTCGCACCTTTAACGACTACCGCGACGAAGACGGCATGTCGTTCGTCAAGCTCAAGGTAGGCGCTGGACATCCGTTTGCCGGTCGCTCGCTCGCCGACATTGGCAGCGCCACAGACATGCTCGTGGTCCTGGTGCTGCGCGACGGGGCGCACCCGGTACTGCCCAATGGCGACACCGTGATCCAGGAAGGCGATCTGTTGGTGATGGCCGCCCCAACGTTCGAAGAGCGTGCCGAGGTTACGCTGCGCGAGGTCACCGTGACGCCCCACGGTCGCCTGGCCGGCCAGCGTCTGCGCGACGTGCCGCAGGGCAAGCACCCGTTTATTGTGGTGATGCTTAAGCGCGACGGCCAGACGATCATCCCCGACGGCAACACCCTCATATACGCCGGCGACGAAGCCGTCATCGCCACACTGGCGTCGTAGTGACCAGGAAGTGGCTAATTTGCGACGAAGAGATCAAGCGCCTAGGAACCTCATGCCTTCGCTCGCAGATTCGGATTTGCCTGAGGAGTAAAGCACCCCTCCCCCATGTAACCATCCTGTAAATCATAGCGACGCACTCGAGTTTTACCGTGATGCGGTCGCGCCTGGCGCTGCACTGTGCTAAAGTATCCCGAACGTTCAAACGACTACGAGGGGGAACTAGAAGATGGCACGTGTGCACAACTTCTCAGCTGGCCCGGCCGCACTGCCCACAAGCGTGCTCGCCGAGATCGCCGACGAGATGATGGACTACCGCGGTTGCGGCATGTCCGTGCTCGAGATGAGCCATCGATCTAGCATGTACCAGCAGATCATCGATGACGCTGAGGCAACTCTGCGCCGCCTGCTGAGCATCCCCGACAACTACCGCGTCCTGTTTTTGCAGGGCGGCGCCACGCTGCAGTTTGCGGGCATCCCCATGAACCTCATGCGCCGTGGCCGCGCCGGCTACGTCGTGACCGGCAACTTTGCCAACAAGGCATACAAAGAAGCCGCCAAGTACGGCGAGGCCGTGCTGCTCGCGAGCTCCGAGGACACCAACTTCGACCGCATCCCCGACATGGCCGACATCAACGCGCGCATTGCCGCCGAGGCCGCGAGCGACGGGCTCGACTACGTTTACATCTGCCAGAACAACACCATCTTTGGCACCATGTACCACGAGCTGCCCGCTTGCGGCGACGTACCGCTGGTCGCAGATGTCTCGAGCTGCTTTCTGTCGCAGCCGCTCGATGTTGAGCGCTACGGGCTCATCTACGCCGGCGCGCAGAAAAACGCCGGCGCCGCGGGCGTGACCGTGGTTATCGTACGCGACGACCTCATCGCCGACGGCCCCGCCTTTGCGCGGGCGCCGCAGTACATGGACCTTAAGACCCAGGCCGCCAAGGGCTCCATGCTCAACACGCCCAACACCTTTGGCATCTACGTGTGCGGCAAGGTATTCCGCTGGGTGGAGCAAACCGGCGGACTTGGCGCCATGGCCGAGCGCAACTGGGCCAAGGCCAACCTGCTCTACAACCTGCTCGAGCAAAGCGAGCTGTTCCATGGCACCACGCAGACAGACAGCCGCTCCATCGCCAACGTCACCTTCCGTACCGGCGACGCCGAGCTCGATGCGGCCTTTGTCGCAGGCGCGGCCGAGCACCAGATTCAAAACGTCAAGGGCCATCGCCTGGTGGGCGGCATGCGCGCGAGCGTCTACAACGCCGTAACCATGGAAGATGTGCAGGCACTGGCCTCGTACATGAAGGACTTCGAAGCGCAGCTTAGTTTGAGCCCGCGATCTAACTAGCCCGCAACGCGCGGGCCGATCAGCCATCTCAGACCACCCTGTATAGATCAAAACCTGCTAAGGAGTTTTCCATGCGCAAGATTAAAACCATCGATGACATTACCAAGGACGGCAAGGTCGAGTTTGGTGAGGGCTACGAGTTTGTGAGCACCGCCGAAGAGGCCGACGCCATTCTGATGCGCTCGACCGACCTGCACGGCTACGAGCTGCCCGAGGGCATCCGCGCTATCGCCCGCTGCGGCGCCGGCGTCAACAACATCCCCGTCGAGGAGTACGCCAAGAAGGGCGTCGTCGTCTTTAACTCCCCCGGCGCTAACAGCAACGCCGTTAAGGAGCTCGTCCTAGGCATGCTGGTGCTCTCGAGCCGCGGCGTGGTGCAATCGATGAACTGGGTGCGCGACAACGCCGACGACCCCGAGATTCAGGTCGATGCCGAAAAGGCCAAGAAGGCCTTTGTGGGCCGCGAGCTCAAGGGCAAGCGCATCGGCGTCATCGGCCTGGGCAACGTGGGCTCCAAGGTCGCCAACGCCTGCGTCGACCTGGGCATGGACGTTTACGGCTACGACCCGTTCATTTCCGTTGAGCACGCGTGGGTGCTGAGCCGCGAGGTGCAGCGTGTGGGCACGCTCGAGGATCTCTGCCGCGGCTGCGACTACCTCACCGTACACGTGCCCAGCAAGGCCGACACCATCGGCATGATCAGCACCGAGCAGATTAACCTGTTGGCACCCGACGCCGTGCTCATCAACTACGCACGCGAAACCATCATTGACGAGGACGCCGTCGACGCTGCCCTGCGCGAGGGCAAGCTGAGCTGGTTTAGCTGCGACTTTGCCACGCCCAAAACCGTCAAGATGCCCAACACGTTTATCACCACGCACTCGGGCGCCGGCACCGGCGAGGCCGAGGCCAACTGCGCCGATATGGCCATCAGCGAGCTCAAGGATTACCTGGAGAACGGCAACATCGCGCACAGCGTCAACTACCCCGCCTGCAGCATGGGCAAGGCGCGCGCCGCGAGCCGCATCGCCTGCCTGCACGCCAACGTGCCCAACATGATCGGCCAGATCACAGCCATCTTGGCCAAGGACAACGCCAACGTGCAGCGTATGACCAACGAGTCCGCCGGCGAGAACGCCTACACCATGTTCGACACCGACGAGCACCTGGACAGCAGCACCATCGAGGCGCTCAAGCAGATTCCGTCGATGTATCGCGTGCGCGTGATCAAATAGCGCCGGCTGATCTGACGGGCAGTTCCCCATGTGGCCTGCCCGTCACTGACATTGAATGCCCGCGGGGGCGCCTTTCGCATGAGAGGCGCCCCCGTTTCTGTGAGCACTCCATTAAATGCACCGAGCCGCTTCTTGGCATACAATCTGTATGTTGACCTAACTATCTGTGAGGTGCCTATGGTTGATACAGATTTTGCTTGGCGGCTTACGCAAGGACTCGTGCGGATCGACAGTTCCGACCCAGGTGCGTATGAGGGCGAGATTGAACGCTATATCAAAGCGTTGGTTGAGGAACAGTTGGCGCAGCTGAGCCATCCGGTACTCGATGCCGTGCAGATTGCAGAGCTCGAAGTACTCCCCGGGCGCCGCAACCTTATGGTCACCGTGCCGGGCCAAAGCGACGAGCCGCGACTCGTCTATATCTGCCATATGGATACCGTTACGCTGGGCGATGGCTGGGACGCGGACATTCCGCCGCTCGGGACGGTTGTGCGTAACGACAAACTCTATGGCCGTGGCGCCTGCGACATGAAGGGTGGCCTGGCCTGCGCCATTGCCGCACTGGTCCATACGCTCGAGCGCGTGGCGGCGGATGGCGCGCTACCCCGCCGCGGCTTTTCGCTCATCTGCTCGGTCGACGAAGAGGACTTTATGCGAGGCTCCGAGGCAGCCATCGATGCCGGCTGGGTCGGTTCGCGCGAATGGGTGCTGGACACCGAGCCCACCGACGGACAGATCCAGGTGGCGCACAAGGGGCGTACGTGGTTCGAGATTGAAATGGCTGGCGTGACGGCACACGCGAGCCAGCCTTGGAAGGGCGCCGATGCCGTCGCCGCCATGGCCGAGGCCGTCTGCGCGCTGCGCCATGCGTTCGCAGCGCTGCCCGAGCATGATGAGCTGGGGTCTTCGACCATCACGTTTGGCCAAATTGAGGGCGGATATCGCCCCTATGTCGTGCCCGACCGCGCCAAGGTCTGGGTCGATATGCGCCTGACTCCGCCGACCGATACGGCAGCCGCGAAGCGCATGGTAGAGCAGGCCATCGCCGTCGCCAAAGCCGCCATTCCCGGTTGCCATGGCAGCTACACCGTGACGGGCGACCGCCCCGCCATCGAGCGCGACCCGAACTCTCCCCTTCTAGCAGCGCTCAAGCGTGCCGCCGATGACGTGACGGACGCGGACACAACCGTCGGCTTCTTTACCGGCTACACCGACACCGCCGTCATTGCCGGCAAGACAGGTAACCGCAATTGCATGAGCTACGGTCCCGGGTCGCTCGCGCTCGCGCACAAGCCCAACGAATATGTGCCCCACGCCGATATCGTTCGCTGTCAGAACGTGCTCATCGCGCTCGCCGATAACGTGCTCTGGGACGCGAATGGGCAAGTTGGGGCATAATAAGCCGCGAACAAACCAACTCGTGCGTTAGGACCGCCCATGAAAGCACTTCCGTTTCCCTGCATCCGCCCGGCTCAGGACCGCGTGCTCGAGGCGTTGCCCGCAATGGGCAGCATCCTGAGCGGCAACGATGCTCTGCGCGGAGCCATTGCCGATGGCCTGATGCTCAAGGACCCGGGTGCGGCGTATTACGTGTACGAATGCTCGGGGGAGCCGGGGCGCGTGACGGGCGTTGTGGCGATCTGCCCGGTTGGTGCGCTGGCGGGCGGCGACGCGGTTGCCGCCGATACGGCCGCCGCTGCGCGCGCATTCGCCGACCTCAAGGTACAGCCCCGTCCCGTAACGCTCGCCTACGAGGCCTCGCCCGTCATGGATATCATCCTGGGCGCCGCCAAAGAGGGCGCCTCGCTCTACGCCGTCACCGATCCTGCGGGCATTACACACCGCGTGTGGGAGGTTAAGCGCGAGGACGCCGTCGGCGCCATCCGTGCCATGCTCGACCAGGCGCCGGAGCCGGTACTGGCCGACGACCCTGCCTACGCTGGCGCACTAGTCGGGGTATCACAGCTCCTGGCCGATGAGGCCCGTTCCGCCGGAACGTACACCGGCAAGGAGCCGTTCAACTTTACCGTTGCCGCGCTCTTCCCCGCTGCGCAGGTCAGCGGCGGCGCACCGCAGGTTCCGACGGGTCTGCTCACGCACCAAGTCGCGCGGTTCTAGCAAGACCAGACCGCGCAGCACAAAAATCGGCAGCTCAACAAACAGGGGGCGGAGATGCAGCAGGTACATGCATCTCCGCCCCTTTTGCGTCGAGAAGTTATGCCGGCGACCCGAGCCGCCACGCTCGCGTTATCCGCGCTGCGGACCTGCAGTAGCCACAAGCGGTTCAAGGCCCAGCTCGCGTGCGTAATCCTCCTGCGTAAAAATCTCAATCAGCTCAAACGTGTCGGATTCGTCGTCAAACGCAAAGTGCAGCACCGAGCAGTTGCCCGGCACGCGTTCGCGCTCGTCTGCCGCCGCGCCCCGCACGTGGTCCAAAAACTCCTTGATAGCCGAGCCGTGGCTCACCGCGAGCACGCACTCGTGGTCCGGACGTCGCATAAGCTCGGTCAGCGTCGCCACCATGCGCTCACGCACCTGCATCTGGCCCTCGCCGCCAAACTGACGATAGAAATCGCGCCACGGGCGCTCGGGCATAAGCATCACGCGCTCGGCCTCAAAGTCGCCAAAGAACCACTCGCGCAGACCGTCCAGGCGCTCGTACGCCAAGCCCGGCCACAGGTTGGCGATAGTCTGCTCGGTGCGATGAAGCGTGGAGGTGTAGGCATGATCGGGCTCAATGCCGCGCGCACGTAAAAACATGCCGGCGCGCGCCGCCTGGTCGCAACCCAACTGCGTAAGCGGCGAGTCACTCCACCCCTGAATGATACGCTTAAGGTTGAATATCGTCTGTCCATGACGGACCAGATACAGATCTTTATTCATAGGGGTCCTTTCGTTCGTTACCAATCAAGGAGCGAAAACGCACCGTCGCAATAGCCAAAATGAAGCACGGCACCGTTGTCGGGTAGCTCTCCCCTGCCAGTCACATACTCAAGAAACTCCTGGCAGGAAGAGCCGTGGGAGACTGCCAGCACACAGTCGTGCTGCGGCCTGGCCATGATGTGGGACAGCGCCGCGACCATGCGCGACTGGAGCTCGCCTTCAGACTCGCCACCAAAGGCCACCGGATAATCACCCCAGGGCTGCGGCGGCATCTCGCGATTTGATGTACCCTCCAGCGAGCCCAAATGCCACTCGCGCAGGTCATCGACCAGCTCTATCGAGCAGCCCTCACCAGCAATTAGCTCAGCCGTATGCCGCGCCCGGCCCAACGGCGAGGAATACACACGGTCAAAGGTCACGCCACGCGCCTCAAACGCCGCGCGCGTCGCCAGCGCCTGCTCGCGCCCGCGCGCCGTAAGCGGCGAATCGTGCCCACCCTGCAAAATGTTCTGCACATTGAGCTCAGTCTGCCCATGCCGCACCAAATACAAATCTGCCACACGTCCTCCCCTCGCACCACCGCAAAGGGGACAGGTACCTTTGTGGTGGTTTACCGCCGGATTGCGCCGCAACGACGCACAACTACAGCAGCACGTCGGCAAGCGGACGCTTGGGTACGTGGTGCACCCGCGCCTCGTCGCGCCAATAATTGATGGAGCCGTCGGGGTTGGAATCGATCGCATCGATCACCTGTGTCTCGGCCGGAACGCCAAACGCCATGATCAGCTTGAGCTCATATTTGTCGTTATCGAGCCCCATGGCATCGATCGCGTGGGGCGTAAAGGCCTTGAAAATGCAGGCTGCCACCTCGGGCGTGGCGCTGCGGGCGGCGAGCATCATCGTCTGCGCGGCAATGCCCGTGTCGACATCGGTAATGGGAGCGGCGGGCTTGCCCGGAACGGCGCGCTCAGCAAGAATCGCGATGTAGCCGGTCGGGCGCTCACCCTCGGCAGGACCCGGCCAGTCCTTAAGTGCGCCGGCCCATGCGAGCTCGTCAAATACACGCGCGCAGTCCTCTGCACCGCTTACCACATGAAAACGCAGACGCTGAGCATTGGCACCACAGGGAGCCAGGTGCGCAAGTTCCGCCAGCTCGAGCAAAAACTCGCGCGGCACGCGCATGGACTCGTCAAAGCGGCGGCACGTGCGGGCGCGGCGAACCAACGCATCAAACGCGTCCAAGCCGAGCTTTTCGCAACCCTGCTTTGCCATCGACTCAGCGCTTACCGGCGCCGCGGGAACTGTTTCGTTCATAGGGACCCCCAATTTCGGGCAATTGTTCTTAGGAAAATCTAACCTAAAACGTAGGCAATAACGAACAGGGCTGCAATGTTCTACACCTGTTGAATAGAAAATCGCGACGTGGGGAACAACGGAAACAATTCGGGGCCTTTGGGTTACGTTTCACCCTCCCCGACCCATACGTCAGCGCCTTTAGGCGATACTGGTCGTAACGATCAAGGCTTACGCCGCACGGAAAGGAGACATTATGGGCATCTTTAAGAACGATGACCAAAAATCGAGCCAGTTTGGATTTGACGAGAAAAGCATGGCGGGCAAAGCCGTCAAGGCCGTACGCTGGATCTACGCCATCACGGGCGTCTTGGCGCTCATTGCTGGTATCGCGCTGCTTTTTGCACCCGCCAAGTCCCTCGTCTTTTTGATGACTGTCCTGGGTTTTTACTTTGTAATCACTGCTGCCATCAGGCTGTTCACTGCCATTTTTGAGCCGCTGCTGCCCACCGGCTGGCGCGTGACGAGCATCATCTCCAACCTACTCATTATCTTGGGCGGCGTCATAATCCTGCGCAACCAGGCCTTCTCGACCGCGACGCTCACCACGATGGTGGTTATCGTGGCCGGCTTTGGCTGGATTGTCGAAGGTGTCATGTCCATTCTGGAGTCCGAGCTTTCGTCCAACCGCGCCCTCGCTATCCTGAGCGGTGCACTCTCCATCATCGCCGGCATGTTCGTGTTTATCTATCCGCTATGGTCGGCCAAGATGCTCGTCATCTTTAGCGGCGCCGCGCTGCTGGTGTTTGGCGTTACGCTGATTGTTCGCGCTATTCAATTTGGCAAACTGGTGCACTAGATGCCGCGAACGCTCTTTATTGATGCCGACGCCTGCCCGGTCACGCGCGAGTCGATTGACTGCGCGCGGCGGGCGGGCGTCGCCGTTGTTATCGCCGGCAACAGCACGCAAAACCTGGAACGGCACATTCGCCGCGACGACCCGCGCGATGCCGAGCACGCGCGACGCGGCTTTTGGGTCACGACGCTCGACGTGAGTGTGGGCGCCGACAGCGCCGACTTTGCCATTGTCGAACGCCTGCAGGCGGGCGACGTGGTCGTGACGCAGGACATTGGCTTGGCGAGCATGGTGCTCGGGCGCGATGCCGCCGCCATCGGTGTGCGCGGGCGCGTCTACGACAAAGCGACCATCGACATGCAGTTGTTTATTCGCCACGAGGAAAAGAAGGTGCGTCGCGCTGGCGGTCGCACCCGCGGGCCGGCAGCCTTCACCAGCGAAGATCGCGCTCGCTTTAAACGCAACCTCACCGAGCTGCTGCGCTAACCAAGGTAGATTTTTGGGACATGTCCGGAAATCTGCTTTTTGCTTTGGGCGGTGTGAGCGCTCAAAATCCATGGCTCAACAAAAAACGGGTTTCAAAATGCCATGCGTCGCCGCATTGTGCAGGCGCCGAGCATGGCTATTTTGAAACCCGTTTTGTTAGGCCCACTTAGAGGCCGAAGGCGGATAGGATGAGGCCCCAGCCGGCACCGATGACGTACATCATGATCAGGAACAGGACGTTTTCGCGGGCACTGCGGTTGGTGCGGAACAGCACCAGGTAGCCCACACCGGCGGAAATGAGCGTGCCGGCGAGCATCGGCGCCAGCTGTAGCGCGCCCTCCAGGTACAGCTGCGTGATAACGACGCTAGCCGAGCAGTTGGGGATCAGGCCGACGAGTGCCGAGCCCAGGACCGCAAGCGTCTCGTTACCGCGCAGGAACT
>CAUDDF010000044.1:0-15568 GCA_958448275.1 uncultured Collinsella sp. | reverse complement strand
GGGTCAGCCCGTGGGAGGCCAGGGCGCCGCTGACCGGTGGACGGCACCGAGCCGTCATCGAACTTGGAAGGGGGAGGCCTCGCGGCCTCCCCCTTTTTTGCGTTGTATACACGTTGTACTTTGGGACCTAGTTCCCCCGTATGCGCTCTTACTGTTTGGCTGTATTTTGAGTCCTTCTAGTGTATTTGAGCGATAATTACTCGCATTGGCGTTAGGGAGGGCTTGATGTTTACCGTATTTGTCTTGGGCAATATTGCTTCGGGTAAGTCGACTGCCTGCCGCTATTTCGAATCTCGTGGCGCTATGCTAATCGATCTGGATGAGCTTGCAAAATCGCTGTATGTGCCGGGCTCTGATATCGTCAACGCCCTCGCGGAAGAATTCGGTTGGGACATTCTGGACGGGGAGGGCGGCATTCGCCGCAGCATCCTCGCTTCTCGAGCTTTCGCTTCTCCTGATTCGGTCGCACGGCTCAATGGCATCGTGCATCCCGTTCTGATTGAACAGCTTTCGCTTAGGATTCTCGATCCGGTTTGTTGTACGGTTTCATCTCCCCGTTATCCTTTTGCGGTGGTCGAGGTTTCTGCTCCGACTGGTTTTGAGGATGCTTTTGGCCTGGCTGATGAAATTCTGGTTATCAGCGCTCCTTTAGCAGTTCGTCGCGAGCGTGCCATTCATCGTGGTATGGAGTCCTCTGATTTTGATGCGCGCTCTGCATGCCAACCTGATGAGGCTTCGCTTTGCAATCTCGCTACGACGGTAATCGATAATTCGGCAGGCGATAACTCGCTCTTTGAACAACTGGACGCATGGCTTGCGCGTCATGGCTTCGGGGATGTAGCGGATAGGGAGGAGACCGATGCCTAAGACACGTTTCTTTACGTGGTATCGCGTGGAGCCACTTGCCGTTATGTTTGTTTTCGGCCTTATTTCGCTCGTCTACTCGTATGCCCCTGCCGCCTTCTTTAAGCCTTTGTATCCAATTGACTACGAGGCGTACGTAAAGCAATCGAGCATTTCGCACAATCTTGATCCGTATCTGGTGTGTGCTGTCATAAAGTCGGAATCGAATTGGGATCCCGAGGCTGAGTCGAATCAAGGCGCACAGGGATTGATGCAGCTGATGCCCGAGACTGCCCAGGATATGATTGCCAAGGGTCTTGTCGATGGCAGCGAGTATTCAGCCGGCGACCTTAACGATCCCGCTACGAACATCGAGTTTGGCTGTGCGTATCTTTCGTATCTTCTAACGTATTTTAACGGGTCGACTGACAGTGCCATTGCCGCCTATAACGCCGGCATGGGCAATGTCGACGGATGGGCGCAGCAGAGCACGTCGCTTCATAATGCAATCACCTTTCCCGAGACGCAGGCGTACCTGATTCGTGTCAATAATGCCTGGGTTCGCTACAAGACCCTCTATCCCGATTGGTTCGTATAGGACTATGCCTGCCGCCTGCGTATACTGCAGATATATGAGTTAGGAGTATCCATGGCGGAATTTGAAGTTGAGCGTGTTGGAGGAGAGCTCAAACGTTTTGGCGTTGAGGGCTCTGAGGTGCCGTTTGAGGTCGTGTCTCCATACGAGCCCTCTGGTTCCCAGCCTAAGGCCATTGAGTCGCTTGTGCAGGGCGTGAGGGACGGAGATCGCTATCAGGTTTTGCTGGGCGTGACTGGTTCGGGCAAGACCTTCACGATGGCTAAGACTATTGAGGCCCTGGGGAAGCCGACGCTGGTCATGGCTCCCAACAAAACGCTTGCCGCTCAGCTTGCGAGCGAGCTCAAGGAATTCTTCCCTAACAACGCCGTGGTCTATTTTGTATCGTACTACGACTACTATCAGCCCGAGGCATATGTACCTCAGAGTGATACGTATATCGAGAAAGACTCCTCGATTAATGAAGAGGTCGAGATGCTGCGCCATCAGGCGACGGCATCGCTGCTATCTCGACGCGATGTGATCGTCGTCGCATCGGTCTCGTGTATCTATGGCATTGGCTCTCCCGAGGACTATGCGGGCCTAGCTCCGAACGTCGACAAGAAGGTGCCGCTTGAGCGCGATGACTTTATCCATGCGCTTATCGATATTCAGTACGATCGCAATGACTATGATTTGGCACGTGGCACCTTCCGCGTGCGCGGCGATGTCGTCGACGTATATCCGCCCTATGCCGAGCATCCGTTGCGGTTTGAGTTCTTTGGCGACGAGGTCGAGCTGATTGCCGAGATCGACGAGGTCACCGGGGAGATGCTGCGTGAGTACGAGGCCATTCCCGTGTGGCCGGCCTCGCACTACGTGACTGAGAAGCCTAAGGTCAAAGCGGCTCTGAAATCAATCAGCGAAGAGTGCGAGAAGCGTGTGGCCGAGCTCAAGGCGACTGATAAGCTGCTCGAGGCACAGCGCCTGCAGCAGCGCACCGACTATGATCTCGAGATGCTCGAGACCATGGGTTTTTGCAGCGGTATCGAGAACTACTCGCGTCATCTGGACGGTCGAAAACCGGGCGAGCCGCCGTTTACCCTGATCGATTACTTTCCTAAGGACATGCTCTGTATCATCGACGAGAGTCATGTAACGGTGCCGCAGATCCGCGGCATGCACGAAGGCGACCGTTCGCGTAAGGTGACGCTGGTGGAGCATGGTTTTCGTCTGCCTTCGGCACTCGATAACCGCCCGCTTCGCTTCGATGAGTTTGAGGCGAGGATTCCCCAGTTCATCTACGTTTCGGCCACGCCGGGCGACTATGAGCTGCGGGTTAGCCAGAACGACGTTGAGCAGATTATTCGTCCGACCGGCCTGCTCGACCCCAAGATTGACGTGCGTCCAGTTCGCGGTCAGATTGACGATCTTGAGGACGAGATTCGCGAGCGCGTTGCCCGCAAGGAGCGCGTGCTGGTGACCACGTTGACCAAGCGCATGGCCGAGGACCTGACCGACCATCTACTTGATGCGGGCATTAAGGTCAATTACATGCACTCCGATACAGCGACGATGGACCGTGTCGAGATCCTGCGAACGCTGCGCGAGGGAAAGATTGATGTTCTCGTTGGCATCAACCTGCTTCGCGAGGGCTTGGATCTTCCCGAGGTCTCACTGGTGGCAATTCTCGATGCCGATAAGGAAGGCTTCTTGCGCAACCGCCGTTCGCTGATTCAGACGATTGGCCGCGCGGCCCGTAATGCCGATGGCGAAGTCATCATGTATGCGGACGTTGTGACCGATTCGATGAAAGAGGCCATCGAGGAGACGCAGCGCCGTCGCGAGATTCAGATGGCATATAACGAAGAGCATGGCATTGTGCCCAAGACAGTGCGCAAGGCCATCAACGACATCTCAAGTTTTATTGCCGAGGCCGAAAAAACCGTGGGTTCCAAGGGGCGCTCGAAGGGCGATTCTCTTGGTCATGGCGCATTCTATACGCCCGATGAGTCGGGCGAGGGCGGTGTGCCGGAAACGGTGGCGCCCGAGCAGACACTTGCGGAGCAGTTGGAAGAACTGCCGCATGACGAGCTTGTGCGGATCGTCGAAACCATGGAAGAGGATATGCGTAACGCTTCTGCCGCTATGGACTTTGAGGAGGCGGCGCGCCTGCGCGATGCCGTCGTTCAGATTCGGGCGATGCTCGAGGGTGCGTCTGAGGACGAGACGATCGAGCGCTTACGCTCGCAGGCCCGCAAGGGTTCCACGTTCGCATCGGGCAGAAAACGCCAGGGTGCACGGTTTAAGAAATAGCGAACAGGCCCCGAGTTCTCTGTGGAGCTCGGGGCCTATGTCTTTTGCGCGCTGGAATTTGTGCGTTAGAGGTCTGCGATCAGGGCTTCAGCACAACGGATGCCGTCGGTGGCCGCGCTCATGATGCCGCCGGCATATCCAGCTCCCTCACCACAAGGGTAGAGGCCCGGGGTCGACACGGCATGGCACGCTCGGTCTCGGGTGACAGCGACCGGTGAGCTCGAACGCGTCTCCACGCCAGTGAGGACCGCATCGGGGCGGTCATAGCCACGCAGTTTCTTACCGAGCAGGGGGATTCCCAAACGAAGCGACTCGACGATATGCTGCGGGAGGGCATCGTCGATCGCCGTCCAGGTCACACCAAGTGGATAGGTTGGTTTTACCTTTCCGGGTGCCGTGCTGGCGCGTCTAGCAAGGAAATCTCCGACGAGCTGTGCCGGCGCGTTCCAGTTGGAGCCACCCAGGCGATAGGCGGCTCGCTCGCAGGCGCGCTGGAGCTCAATGCCTGCGAGCGGATCATCGCCGGGAAGGTCGTCAGGTGTGACGTTGACGAGTAGGGCGGCATTCGCGTTGCGCCCGTCGCGGGCATTGAGGCTGGCACCGTTGACGCACAGATGGCCCTGCTCGGAAGAAGCCGCGACAACCTGTCCGCCGGGGCACATACAAAACGAGAACACGCTGCGGCCGTTGGGGAGATGGGCGACAAGCTTGTAGGGGGCTGCTCCGAGTGCCGGGTGCCCCGCCGAAGGGCCATATTGGGCGCGGTCGATGTCGCGCTGTGGATGCTCGATGCGCACACCCATGGCAAAGGTCTTTTGCGCGAGGGCAACATTATGTTCTTTGAGAAGCTCGAATACGTCGCGGGCGGAATGGCCGCAGGCGAGAATGAGGTGCTTTGTGGCGATTGTCTCGCTTGTGGTTTCTTGGGGCGGTTGGACATCGACGCCGGTGATGGCGCCAGATCCATCGGTTCGAATATTGACGAGCTTTGTTCGATAGCGGACGGTTCCACCGAGCTGCTCGATGCGTTGAGAAATGTTGGTGACGACGGTGGGGAGGATGTCAGAGCCAATGTGCGGCTTGGCGTCCCACAGGATGTCGCGAGGTGAGCCAGCTTCGACGAAGGTCTCAAGAATCAGTCGATGGGCAGGATTCTTGGTTCCCGTGTTGAGCTTGCCGTCCGAGAAGGTCCCTGCGCCGCCCAGGCCAAATTGGATATTGCTTTCGGGGTCGAGGATACGCTCCTTAAGAAAGAGATCAATCGCTTCAGAGCGGCGAAGTGCGGGGTCGCCGCGCTCGATGAGCAGGGGTTTAAGGCCCGCTTCGGCAAGGGTCAGGGCGGCGAAGAGACCGGCGCAACCGGCGCCGACAACGACGGGACGCTCCTTGGGTGCATTCGGGACAGGGTTGGGGAATGAAGGCGCCTCGCCGTCTACCATGCGGATGCGCGAGCGGTCGCGCTCGGCGACGCGGTCGACCACCTCCTGCTCGAGTCGGGAGCTTGTCAGTTCAACTCGAAAGCTCAAAATAAAATGGACATCTCGCTTTTTACGGGCGTCGATTGACTTGCGATGGAGCTCAATGGCTTTAATCTGGGAATCCTCGCATCGCAGGGCTCGTTTGACGGCGCGTCTACCAATAGCAAGACAGGCGGTTTCGTCGCCGGCCTCATCGAGTGACGCGTGGACTTGGGTGATTTCGATCATCGAGGTCTCCTTAGATGCAAGAAAGAGGCCGCCCGGTGTTCCAGACGGCCCGAATGCGTTTTGATTATAGACTGCGCGGCTATAGGCTGCTTGCAGCGCGAATACCCGAGATCCAAGCCCAC
Organism: uncultured Collinsella sp.; assembly: GCA_958448275.1. GTDB lineage: Bacteria > Actinomycetota > Coriobacteriia > Coriobacteriales > Coriobacteriaceae > Collinsella. The sequence continues at coordinate 10,007 of CAUDDF010000044.1, read as the reverse complement.
GCAAGGTTGAAACCGCCGCAATCAGCATCGATGTCGAGTGCCTCGCCACAGATGTAAAGTGGGGCGCCTGCCGCGTTGCTCACGCAGAGGTCGGGAGCTGAGACGCTCTCGATGGGCACGCCACCACGCGTGATCTGCGCCGAGCGCTCCTCGGCTGTTCCCTCGACGAGCAACTTAAAGTGCTTGAGGATCGAGACCAGGTGGATGACATCGTTGGAGCCTGGATGGCACTGCTCGAACGCCGTGCAGACGACGCGGGAGAGTTGCGGGGCGAGCATGCCGTCGAGCCAACGAGGATCGCGGGGCGAAAAGCCACCGAGCAGCTCAACGCGCCGGTTGAGCATATCGAGCATCTCGTCTTTGGAGAGGTCGGGGAAAACGTCGAGCAGGATCGTATCGCCGTGCTGGATACGACGGGAGAGGTTGAAGACAGCGACGCCCGAGATACCGAAGGCTCGAAACAGGACTTCACCGTCTTCGTGCCAGAGCTCATTATGATTGCGGGCGAGCGTCAAGTGGGCGCGGACGCGCAGGCCATCCAACGTCTTGAGTGCCGCCCGATCGCCGACGACCGTTGCCGATACGGGGCAGAGGATGGGGCGCAGCGAAGTGAGGGGGAGGCGAAACGTATCGGCGATACCGGTAGGGTTGCCGCCCGTGGCGATAATTACGGCATGTGCCTGCAGGGCCTCGTTCTTGCGAGGGACATCGGCGAGCGCTTTCCGAAGCGAGCGGAGCTCCGATTTTCGGTCGTCGTGCTTTTTTGCCTTGAGCGCCCGCGCTGGACGGTCTATTTGGAGTGCCCAGCCTTCGGAAGCTTTGTGTGCCGAGGCAACGTTGGCTCCGCAGATTAAGGTGATACCCAGGCGGTTGCAAACATTGAGAAGTGCGTCGCGCACCGATTCGGCGCGAAGGGAGCGCGGGTACAGCCGGCCTTCCTCGGAGGTTGTCATGATGCCCAGCGAGGAGAAGAAACCCATAAGCTCTTGTTCGGGCTGGGGGCCCATGACGGATTCGACGAATGCGGGGTGGTTATACCGCTGAGGATCAATCGATTCGTTGGAGAGGTTGCAGCGGCCGTTGCCGGTCGCAAGGAGCTTAAGGCCGCAGGCGACATCGCGCTCAACGATGCAGACGCTTTTGCCAGCGCGTGCGGCCGTAATGGCGGCGGCGAGGCCTGAAGCCCCGCCGCCGATTACCAGGACGTCATAGAAGGCGCTCGTGTTCACTTAGGCCTCGTCGGTCTCGTGCGGGGTAATGGCCTCGACGGCAGAGACTGCCTTGGGCAACATGCCATCGGGCAGCGCGGTCTCGACCTCGCCCTTATCGCAGGCCTCGGCGAGTGCCGGATTAATGGGAAGCTGGCCCAAGATGTCGAGGTTATAGCGATCTGCGACCTCGGGGAGCTTGCTTTTGCCAAAGACCTCGATCTTCTTGCCGCAGTCGGGGCACTCGATATAGCTCATGTTCTCGACAATGCCCAGAATGGGGACGTTCATCTTCTCGGCCATGTTGACCGCCTTGGCGACGATCATCGAGACCAGATCCTGCGGGCTCGTGACGATGACGATGCCGTCGACGGGCAGCGACTGGAAGACGGTGAGCGCGACATCGCCTGTTCCCGGAGGCATGTCGACCAGCAGGTAGTCGATGGGGCCCCACGAGGTCTCGCTCCAGAACTGCCTAATGGCGCCCGCGATGACCGGACCGCGCCAAAGGACGGGGTCGGTCTCGTTTTGGAGCAGAAGGTTGGAGCTCATGACCTTGACGCCGTGCTCGGAGATTTCGGGCAGCATAAGGTTGCCAAGGGCATGGACGTGGCGTCCGCTCATACCGAACATCTTGGGGATAGAGGGACCGGTGATGTCGGCATCGAGGACGCCGACCTTGTGGCCGTGACGGGCAAGCTCGGTGGCGATGGCACCGGTGACAAACGACTTGCCGACACCGCCCTTGCCGGAAAGCACGGCGATAACGCGCTTGACCTCGGACAGTGTATTTTCCTCAAATTGCGACGGCGACGTTTGCCCGCCGGCTGCCTGTGCGTGCTCGCAACCCATGTTTGACTCCTTTGTATATGTTGGGGCCGGAGCCCCGCGGTGTGACACGAGCGTCATTGTACCCTCGTTTGCGAGCGGGAGTCATTTATGATGCGTGGTAGGCGATCGACAGTATTCGAAAGTACGGACCGAGCGTGCGGCCTGCGGCGTCAGACAACGCAAAAGGTCTGCGAATCTTGTATTACGAACATCTGTGCGCGTCGAGTGCGTTAAACTCATCGTCAGTGTGATTTGAAGTTGTAGGAGGCAAGGAGCTTCCATGTCTGATTCTTCTATCGTTATTCGTGGCGCGCGCGAGCATAACCTGCGCGATATCGATGTTTCCATTCCGCGTGACCAGCTCGTGGTCATAACCGGTCTTTCCGGATCGGGCAAGAGCTCGCTGGCGTTCGATACCATCTATGCCGAGGGCCAGCGCCGTTACGTCGAGAGCCTTTCGAGCTATGCGCGTCAGTTTTTGGGCCAGATGGACAAGCCCGATCTGGACTCGATTGACGGCCTGTCGCCGGCTGTGTCGATCGATCAGAAGACGACGTCCAAAAACCCGCGCTCGACGGTGGGCACCGTAACCGAGATTTACGACTATCTGCGTCTGCTGTTTGCTCGCGTGGGAACGCCGCACTGTCCTGAGTGCGGTCGTGTCATTGAGCGTCAGACGACCGATCAGGTCGCCGATAAGGTGCTGGCGGCGGGGGAGGGCCGTCGCGCGTTTGTGTTGGCGCCGGTGGTTCGTGGACGCAAGGGCGAATATGCCAAGCTGTTTGAGGACCTGCGTGCGGAGGGCTTTAGCCGTGTGCGCGTCGACGGCGAAGTGCGCTCGCTTGACGACCCTATCGACCTGGACAAGAAGTTCAAACACGACATTGAGGTCGTGGTCGACCGTATCGTGATTCGAGAGAACTCCCTGGGTCGCATTGCCGAGTCCGTTGAGCAGGCGACGGCACTGGCGCACGGTAACGTGAACGTGTACATGCTGCCCGACCGTGACGCTCCCGAGGGAACCGAGGGCGAGCTGCTGGAGTATTCGCTGGCACTGGCGTGCCCGGAGCACGGGCATTCCATCGACGACCTGCAGCCGCGCGATTTCTCCTTCAACGCGCCCTATGGTGCATGTCCCGAGTGCGATGGCCTGGGCTTTAAAAAGACAGTCGATGCCGAGGCGCTGATCGAAGACCCCTCAAAGTCGATTGCCGATGGAGTCTTTGGCAGCCTGTTCGGCAATTCCAACTATTATCCGCAGATTTTTGCTGCGGTCTGCAAACACTTTAAGGTGAGTGCCGATACGCCATGGGAGGACCTGCCCCCGCGGGTGCGTCGTGCGTTTTTGGATGGCATGGGCGACACGAAGATTTCGGTCGACTATCAAAAGCTCGATGGGCGTCGCAGCCAGTGGGACACTAAGTTCTCGGGCGTGCGCAACATCCTGTACGAGCGCTACAGCGAGACGACGAACGAGAACACCAGGGCTCGCTTGGAGAAATACATTCGCGAAGAGCCATGCTCGAGCTGTCACGGTGCTCGCCTGCGTCCCGAGATGCTTGCCGTCACCGTGGGCGGCAAGTCCATTTACGATGTCTGCTGCCTGTCGTGTCGCGAGTCGCTCGAGTTTTTTGAGGGCCTGGAGCTTACCGAGCGTCAGCAGTTTATCGGCGGGCGCATCGTCAAGGAAATCCTGGAGCGCCTGCGTTTTCTGGTTGATGTCGGACTCGACTATCTGACGCTCGATCGCGCTTCGGCGACGCTTTCCGGCGGTGAGGCCCAACGCATTCGCCTGGCAACGCAGATCGGCGCCGGCCTCATGGGCGTTCTGTACATTCTGGACGAGCCGTCGATCGGCCTTCACCAACGCGACAACGAGCGCCTGATCAAGACGCTCGAGCGCTTGCGCGATATCGGTAATACCGTTATCGTCGTCGAGCACGACGAAGATACAATTCGCGCTGCAGACTACGTGATCGATATGGGTCCCGGTGCAGGCGTTAACGGCGGACACGTGGTCGCCGCGGGAACGCCTGCCGATATCATGGCGTGCCCCGATTCCATGACGGGTGCTTATTTGACCGGCAAGCGGATGATCCGCGTGCCCGATGAGCGCCGCAAGCCCGGCCGCGGCTGTCTTAAGATCACGGGTGCCCGCGCTAACAACCTCAAAAACGTTACCGCCAAGATTGAGTTCGGTACGCTCACAGTCGTTACCGGTGTTTCGGGATCGGGCAAGAGCTCCCTGGTCACCGATACGATTGCGCCCGCGCTTACGAATGCCATCCATCGTTCGACGCGTCCCGTGGGGCCGTACAAGAAGATTGAGGGCATCGAGTGCATCGATAAGGTAATCGATATCGACCAGTCACCGATCGGTCGCACGCCGCGCTCGAACCCTGCGACCTATATTGGCCTGTGGGATGATCTGCGTGCGCTATTTGCAAGCACGCCGGAGTCGAAAGCCCGCGGCTACTCGCCGGGACGTTTCTCCTTTAACGTAAGCGGTGGTCGCTGCGAGGCGTGCAAGGGCGATGGCCAGATCAAGATTGAGATGCACTTCCTTCCCGATATCTATGTCCCCTGTGAGGTATGTGGCGGCAAGCGTTATAACCGCGAGACACTCGAGGTTACCTACCGCGGCAAGACAATCTCGGACGTGCTCGACATGAGTGTCACCGAAGCACTGGCTTTCTTTGGGAATATCCCGCAGATTAAGCGCAAACTGCAGACCCTATATGACGTGGGTCTGGGCTACGTGAGCTTGGGCCAGCCCGCTACGACGCTTTCGGGCGGCGAGGCGCAGCGCGTGAAGCTCGCCAAGGAGCTTCATCGTCGTCAGACAGGCAAGACGTTCTACATTTTGGACGAGCCCACAACCGGCCTCCATTTTGAGGATGTTCGCCAGCTGCTCGACGTGTTGCAGCGCCTGGTCGATGCGGGCAACACGGTTCTGGTGATCGAGCACAACCTTGATGTCATCAAGGTTGCCGACCGCCTGATCGATATGGGTCCCGAGGGCGGCAATGGCGGCGGAACCGTCGTGGTCTCAGGCACGCCGGAGCAAGTCGCGGCATGTTCGCAGAGCTACACGGGCAAGTTCTTGGCGCCGTTGCTCAAGCGTGACCGTGAGCGTCAGGCGCAGCTCGACGCGCAGTAAAGAGACGTTGTAGTACCGACGCGCCACCGATTCCTTCTGATTCGGTGGCGCTTCTGTGTGTCGAGATGGCATATGCGACGGAATTGGCCCTATACTTAATCCTTGCGTCGCTCTGCGAGGGAAAGGATGTGCCATGGCAAAGGCTGTTAAGACGCCAAAAACCAATGCGATGCGCGAGCTGGAAAGCGCAGGCATCTCCTATGTTCTCCATACGTACGAAGACGATGGCGACGAATCATCGGGGCTGGGCGTCGCGATTTCCGAGCAGCTTGGCGAGGAGCCCGGTCAGGGATTTAAGACCCTGGTCTGCACGACGCCGTCCAACGACCATGTCGTGTGCTGTATTCCCGTTGCCGACGAGCTCGACCTCAAGGCCGCCGCGCGTGCCGCAGGCGAAAAGTCGCTGACCATGATGCATGTCAAAGATTTGCTTGCCGCGACGGGGTATGTCCGCGGCGGTTGCAGTCCGGTCGGTATGAAAAAACGCTTCCGGACGCTGATCGATGAGACATGCGTCCTTTGGGATACCATTTTTATCTCGGGTGGCAAACGCGGCTATCAGCTTGAGCTTGCTCCCGATGACTTAGTTGCATTTTGCGGGGCGACGGTTGCCCCGATCACGAGAGAGGACTGAGCGATGCCGCAGGAAGAATCAAAGCGCGGAGCTCACTTTGCAAAAGGGTCGGCTCCTCAGGCGCCCGCGCCCGAGGCCGCTTCGTTCGATAACGAGATTCGAAACGCCTGGTCCGCTGCCGCTGACCCGGGCGAGACGGCCGTGTACTTGCGTGCCGCCGGTGCCGGCACGGCGCTTCCCCGTACGGTTCTTTCTTCGACTCGTCCCGATGAGACGGCGGTCTTTTTGGCCGCCGCTCAATCGAGCGCTAGCGTGACGCCGGTCGTCTCCGAGGCTCCTCGTGTGCTGCGTCCCGATGAGACGGCGGTGTTTTTGATGGCAGCCCAGGGAAAGAGCACGCCGCAGAGCACTCCTGCCGCTCGTTCCTCCAAGCCCGCGGCTCATGATGATGACGAGCCGCTTCTTTCGGATGACGAATGGTCGCCGCTTGGTTCGACCGATCCCGTCGAGGGCGTGGCCATCGACGGTGATGATGACTGGGACCCTCTGTCGTTTTCTGCCCGAACCGTCGCCGCCAAAGAAGTTGACACGGTGTTTGGCGACCATGCCATATTCGATGATGATGCCGTATCCGGTAACAACATGCCGAACAGCGATGACGCCGCACCTGCTGATGACGCCGTTTTGGTTGACGATCCCTTTGCGATGACCGGCTCCTTTGCCGTCGTGGACGATTTACTGCCACAAGATGAGGTTCATGAGGACTCTCAGGACGACGTAGACGATATGGGTTCGTCGGACTACTCCACGGTTGGTCGTTCTGCTGGCCTCATGACCGTGCTGACCATCGTGTCGCGCGTCACCGGGTTTATCCGCACGTGGGCCATGGCGGCCGCCATCGGCATGTCGCTGCTCTCGTCCTCCTATCAGGTTGCCAACAACCTGCCCAACATGCTCTACGAGCTCGTGATGGGCGGCATGCTCGTTACGGCGTTTTTGCCGGTGTATATGGGCGTGAGGCGCGAGCAGGGCCGTGAGGCATCGAACGAGTATGTCGGCAACCTGCTCGGTATTCTGCTTCTGCTACTGGGCGGTATCTCGCTGCTGGGCACCGTGTTTGCTCCCGGCTTTATTTGGACGCAGTCGTTCCTTTCGGGCGATGGCGGCAGCATGGATACCGCTGCGTTCATGTTCCGCTTCTTTGCTATCCAAATTCTGTTTTATGGCTTGGGCTCGGTGTTCTCGGGCGTTCTCAACGCACATCGCGACTACTTCTGGTCGACGTTTGCCCCGGTTCTCAACAATGTCATCGTTATCGCCAGCTTTATGGGCTTTGCTCCCGTGTCTGCACAATTTGGCGAGCAGGTCGGTATTATCTTGATCGCAGCTGGTACGACCCTCGGCGTCTTTGTCCAGATGGCCTGCCAGATTCCCGCGCTTGGCAAGCATGGCGTGCATCCTCATATCCATATCGACTTTAAGGACCCCGCGCTGCGACAGACGATTGCGCTTGGTATCCCGACGCTGCTCGCCACGGTGTGCATGTTTGTCTCGACTTCCATTACCAATGCCGCCGCGCTGGTGGTGCAGCCCGAGACCGGCCCTTCCGTCATCGCATATGCGCGCCTGTGGTATACGCTGCCCTATGCGCTGATCGCTGCCTCGCTTTCGACGGCACTCTATACCGAACTCTCCCACGATGCACAGGAGAAGGATTACGACAGCGTCCGCACGGGCATTTCGCGCGGTGTCGCCCAGATGCTCTTCTTCCTGATTCCGTTTGCGATGTACCTGATCGTCTTCGCCCGTCCGCTCAACATGATCTACTGCGCCGGCAAGTTCGATGAATCCGGTGTGGCGCTGGTGTCGGAGTTCCTTATCTATCTGGCACTTTCCCTGCCGCTCTACGGCGTGGTCGTGCTGATGCAGAAGAGCTTCTCGGCCCTGCTCGATATGAAACCTTATAGCCGCTATTGCCTGTACTCCGCTATCGGCCAGGCCGGTTCGGTTCTGCTGTTTGGCGTGGTGCTGGGCTACGGTATGCCGGCAATTGCGCTTTCGTACGTCGTTGACTACGTGGTCTTGGTCGGATGCTCACTGTGGTGGCTGCGCCGTCGTCTGCATGGACTTCAGGTCAAGTCTATCCTGCACGGCGGTTTCTTCGGCCTATTGTTCGGTGGCTTGGGCGCTGCCGCGGGCGCCGGCGTCATGTGGGCACTTGAGCACTTTGTCGGACTGCTTGGCGGCTCGATCCTCATTACCCTGGGCTACGTTTGTGTTGCAGGCGTCGTCTCGCTCGCCGTGACTTTTGGCCTTGCCTTCGTCTTTAAGATGCCCGAGGTCTCGGCGCTGCTTCGTCGCAAGTAGGTGCGTGTGGCAGGTCACGACAACATTCCAACACTTGCCGAGCAGGTTTCGCGCGTTCCCACGCAACCCGGCTGCTACCTTTGGAAAGATGCCAAGGGCGATGTCATCTATGTGGGTAAGGCGAAAAACTTGCGTGCCCGTATGCGTCAATACGTGACGCTGCAGGACGAGCGTCAAAAGATTCCGCTCATGATGCAGCTGGTGGCGAGTTTCGACTATATCGTGGTGGAGACCGAGCACGAGGCATTGGTGCTCGAGCGCAATCTGATTGGCCAGTACCATCCGTACTTTAACGTCGATCTCAAAGACGATAAAAGCTATCCCTTTATCGCCATTACCAAGAGCGACTTGTTTCCGGCTATTAAATACACGCGAGAGCGTCATAAACCGGGAACGCGCTATTTTGGCCCCTATACCGATAGCCGTGCGGCGCGTGAGACCATCGATACGCTACGCAAGGTTATTCCTATTTGCTCGGCATCCTGTGCGGAATGGCGCCGCTGCCGCCGCATCGTCGAATCTCATAAGGGCGAAGAAGACATCGTCAATATGATTTGCGCGCAAAACGGGCGTCCCTGCTTTGATTACCATGTCGGGCGCGGGCCGGGCGCATGCGTCGGCGCGATTTCCCCTGCCGACTATGCCAAGAACGTCAAACGTGTCGAACGTTTCTTGTCGGGCCATCGCAAGGATGTCGTTGACGAGCTCACGTCCGAGATGACGGAGGCAGCCGAGACGCTCGATTTTGAGCGTGCGGCGCGCGTCAAGCGTCGCCTGGAAGTCATTAGGGGCTTGGACGATCGCCAACAGGTCGTTTTTCCATCAAGCGTCGATATCGACGTCATCGGCTTCTATCGCGAAGAGACTATCTCTGCCGCCTGTGTCTTTGTCGTTCGCGAGGGCCGAACGGTTCGAACTTGTGAGTTCATCCTCGATAAAGGCCTGGATGTCGACGAGGAAGAGCTTCAATCGGGCTTTCTTAAGCGCTATTACGACGAGACGGCTGATATTCCAGCCGAGATCAATCTCTCTGTCGAGCTTGAGGATGCCGAAGCGTTGGGGGAGTGGCTTGCGGGCAAGCGAGAACGCTCTTGCCATCTCCATAGGCCGCAGCGCGGCGAAAAGCACCGCCTGCTCGATATGGCTTCCAAAAATGCGCGCCATGCCCTCATGCGCTACATGATGCGCACGGGGTATGCTGACGATCGCACCAATCAGGCGCTCCTGGAGCTCGAAAGCGCGCTGGCGCTGCCTGCGCCGCCGTTGCGCATCGAGTGCTTCGATATCTCGACGTTGCACGGCACCTTTACCGTCGCTTCGATGGTGGTATTTACCAACGGCCGTGCCGACAAGGGCCAGTATCGTCGCTTTAAAAATCAGGCCGAATTGGACGAGGCGAACGACTTCGTATCGATGTCCGAGGTCCTGGGGCGTCGCTATGCTCCCGAGCGCATGGCGGACGAGCGCTTTGGCTCGCGCCCCGATTTGCTCGTAGTCGATGGCGGCAAGCCGCAATTGACCGCTGCAATTAAGCAACTCGAGGCACTCGGTCTCGATATACCAGTTTGTGGCTTGGCAAAGGCCGATGAGGAGGTTTTCGTGCCGTGGGACGAGACTCCCGTCGTGCTGCCGACCGGCTCCGCTTCGCTTTATCTGATCAAGCAGGTTCGCGATGAATCCCACCGATTTGCGATTACCTTCCACCGCGAGTTGCGCGATAAGGCTATGACGGTTTCGGTGCTTGACGACGTTCCGGGCGTGGGACCCACCAGAAAACGTGCCATTATGCGCCATTTTGGCTCGATGAAGCGTTTGCGCGCGGCAAGCGAGCAGGAGATTGCAGAAGTTCGAGGCGTTCCGGCCGATG
>CAUDDF010000043.1:0-18147 GCA_958448275.1 uncultured Collinsella sp. | reverse complement strand
ATTCCTGTTGCCCGTGGCGTTGCTGTTGGCGCCGGGCGAGACGGACTTCGCACATTTTATGGCCAACTTCACGTTTTACGCGATATTTTCGGCCGTGGTACCGACGGCCCTGACCAAGCTCATGTTTGTGGGCGAGGCCTCTCAGATGAGTGCCGATTCGCTGGCTCGTATTCGAAGTATCATGGATTCCAAGCAGCTCTCCGTGCCCGCCCAACTCAAGCACCCTGCCGGCGGCGAAGTGCGATTTGAGGACGTAAGCTTTACGTACGAGGGTGCCGAAGCACCTGCCGTTAGCCATGTAAGTTTCAGTGTTCCCGCTGGTAGCACCCTCGCCCTAGTGGGTCCTTCGGGCGGCGGCAAGTCAACCTGCGCAAGCCTGATTCCTCGTTTTTGGGATGTCTCTTCGGGCCGAGTGCTTGTAGGCGGTGTGGACGTTTGCGATATGGATCCGCACGAGCTTATGGACCAGGTCGCTTTCGTGTTCCAGACTAACCAGCTGTTCCGGCAAACACTTGCCGATAATGTGCGCGCCTCCAAGCCTACGGCCACTGACGACGAAGTGCGTGCGGCCCTCTCCGCAGCTCAGTGCGACGACATTGTGGCCAAGCTCCCGCAGGGCATCAATACCATGCTCGGTGCCGGCGGAGCATATCTTTCGGGCGGCGAGGTCCAGCGCGTGGCGCTCGCCCGCGCGATCCTTAAAGACGCGCCTATCGTGGTGCTCGATGAGGCCACGGCGTTTGCCGACCCCGAGAACGAGGCGCTCATCCAGCGCGCCTTTAGCAAGCTGGCGGCGGGTCGCACGGTCATTATGATTGCTCATCGACTCTCGACTGTAGTGGGCGCAGATCAAATCGTGGTGCTCAACCAGGGCAGGGTGCAGGAGTCGGGTACTCATGCCGAGTTGCTGTCCCAAGAGGGTTTGTATGCCAAGATGTGGGCCGAATACGAACAGGCCGCGAGCTGGAAAATCACTGCAGCGACCGCGGATGCCGCCGTCACGAAGGGAGGCGAGGCCTAAATGTTCGCCTCATTCCAAAAGAAGTATTTCCTATCCGATAAAGGCGTCGCCGGCGTAAAGCGCGGCATTTTCTGGACCACGCTCACCAATCTTATTACCATGGCCGGCATGGGCTTTTTATTCCTGGTCATGGCCGGTTTTGTCGAACATCTCGCCACTGGCGCTGACCTGCCGGATGCCCTGCCGATCGTGGGCGGCCTCCTGGTCTTTTTCGTGTTGCTCTTTGCCTCTAACTGGCAACAGTATTACTACACCTACTGCATCTTTTACGAGGAGTGCGGCAAGCAGCGTATGGAGATCGCCGAACGCTTGCGCAAACTGCCGCTGTCGTTTTTCGGTCGTCGTGATCTGGCCGATTTAACCGAGACCATCATGGGCGATGTCCAGACCATGGAACATGCCTACAGCCACGTGTTGGGAGAGCTTTGGGGCGCCATTATCGCAAGCGCTATTGTGTTCGCAGCATCGCTGTTCTTTTGCTGGCAGTTGGCGATCACGGCGTTCTGGAGCGTTCCCGTGGCCTTTGCCGTGCTGTATTTGACGCGCGGCCCCATGGTCCCGGTGTTCGACCGTGTTCGCGCCGAGAAGGTCAAAGTCACCGAGGCGATCCAGGAGACGCTCGATTGTGTGCGCGAGATCCGCGCTACCAACCAGGAGGCCTATTATCTTGAGGGACTCGGTGCCGTGATCGATGACGAGGAGCGCGAGACCACTAAGGGAGAACTCGTTAACGGGCTTTTGGTCAACTCTGCCTTTGTCATTTTGCGTCTGGGGGTCGCTTCCACGCTGGTAACGGGTGCCGCGATGGTTGCCTCGGGGCGGGTCGACTATTTGGTGATGTTTGCCTTCTTGCTTATGGTGAGCCGTATCTATGCGCCCTTTGACCAGGCGTTAATGTTAATGTCCGAGCTGTTTGCCGCCGAGTCGTCTGCCAAGCGCATGCGTTCCATCATGGAAGAGCCTGTGGCGCGGGGCAGCGAGAAATTTGAGCCCGCGGGTCACGATGTGGTGTTCGATCACGTGGCATTTGGCTATGGTGCGGGCGAGGACGGCCGCGCCGGCGAGAAAGTTCTTACCGATGTGAGCTTTACCGCCAAGGAAGGCGAAGTTACGGCGCTGGTCGGTCCTTCGGGTTCCGGTAAGTCTACGGTGAGCCGCCTGGCCGCGCGCTTTTGGGATGCCACTGCGGGCAAGGTTACCGTGGGCGGTGTGGATGTTGCGGGCGTCGATCCCGAGGTACTCCTGCGCGACTACGCTATCGTGTTCCAAGACGTGCTGCTCTTTGACGACACGGTGATGGGAAACATCCGCCTCGGGCGTCGTGATGCCACCGATGAGGAAGTGCTTGCGGCCGCGCGTGCCGCCAACTGCGACGAGTTTGTGTGCCGCATGCCGCAGGGCTACGACACCATGATCGGCGAGAACGGCTCCAAGCTGTCCGGTGGCGAGCGCCAGCGCATCTCCATCGCCCGCGCGCTGCTCAAAGACGCACCCATCGTGCTGTTGGACGAGGCGACGGCAAGCTTGGATGTGGAGAACGAGACCGTGGTACAGCAGGCACTCTCCCGTCTGCTTGCAGGTAAGACGGTTATCGTTATTGCCCACCGTATGCGTACGGTGGAAAATGCCGACAAAATCGTTGTGCTCAAGAATGGAGTGGTTGCCGAACAGGGCACCCCGGCGCAGCTCAAGGCGGCAGGTGGAGAATTCGCCCGCATGGTTGCGCTGCAAAAGGAGGCGGCGGACTGGCAGCTGTAGGAATATGACAAAGGGGCAGTCCCTTTGTCATATTGAGTTCACCCCCATAGTTTCCAAAAAGTTAACCATTGTTGAACTTAATAGTTAGATAAACTAAACTATTTTCCAAAAGTGTGCTCGAGCAAACTTGTTTACTCGGGTGCTGAGGCACCGTGCCGCGTCCAATGCGGCAAAAGGGAGAAACAACATGAAGAAGTCGACGTTCAATACCCTGCTTGTCGGTGGCGGTTTTCTGCTTGGCACGGCCGGCATCAAGCTGCTTACCAGCGCTCCGGTCAAGAATGCCTGCGTGCAGGGCATCGCGTGCGGTATGCGCGTCAAGAACTGCTACCAGGACATGGTCGAGCAGGCCAAGGCCAATGTCGATGACATGGTTGCCGAGGCTGCCTACATCACCCAGAGCGAGGCCGCTGCTGACGAGGCAGCCGAGTAACGCTCCCAGGCACAAGCTATGAGATTCTCGATTATTAGCGAGATCCCCGGCAGGACCCGCCTTCAGTTGGCGGGTCCTGTGCCAGAGAGTGATCTCGATGCGCTTCTTAAGCTCAGCGGCGACATCGACGGCGTGCACAAGGTGCGCGTTTACGGCCGTATTGGCCAGATGGCGCTCGAATATGATGAGCAGTGTCGTGCGGGCGTGCTCGACGCTTTGTGTGCGCTCGATGCCCAGGCCATTGCCGACGCAAAGACGGGTTATGTGATGCAGCTTGAGCCACGCAAGCACAAGCTCGTCATGGATCTTGCCACACTTATCGGCGCCCACTACGCGCGCCGCTGGTTCTTGCCGACGCCTCTGCGTGCGGTGTTTGTCGTGGCCGGTTACATGGCATTTTTGCGCGCTGCCCTTCATGAGCTGGCGCAGCCGCGCCTAACCGTTCCTGTGCTTGACGCTTCGGCCATCGGCATTTCGTTCGTCAAACGTGATGTCGACACCGCGGGCCAGACGATGTTCCTGCTCAACGTGGGTGAGCTGCTCGAGGACTACACCCGCGCCATGAGCGAAAACGAACTCATCAACTCGCTGCTCGATGTGCCCGACAAGGCGCAAAAGGTCGTCGGCGACACCGAGGTAAGCGTTGCCGCCACCGAGCTTGAACCCGGCGATTTGGTCGCCGTGCGCACCGGCATGTCTATCTGTATCGACGGCGTGGTCGAGCAGGGGAGCGCTATGGTCAACCAGGCGACCCTGACCGGCGAACCGCTGGCCGTCGAGCGCAGCGTGGGCGACGACGTGTTCGCCGGCACCGTTGTGGAAGATGGCAGCATCTTGGTGCGTGTGCGCGCCAACACGGCTCAGACCAAGCTCCGCTCGATCGTCTCGCTCGTGCAGACGGCCGACTCGCTCAAGTCCGAGGGTCAGTCGCACATGGAGGACCTCGCCAACAAGATCGTCCCATGGAACTTCCTGCTCGCGGGCCTGGTTGCGCTCACCACGCGCAGCCTCATCAAGACCTCAGCGGCGCTGATGGTCGACTACTCGTGCGCACTCAAACTCACGGGTTCCGTCGCCGTCATGACTGCCATGAGCGATGCTGCCAAGATGGGCGTCATGGTCAAGGGTGCGAAGTACTTTGAGTCGTTTGCCAAGGCCGACACCATTGTGTTTGATAAGACCGGCACGCTCACCGAGGCACAGCCGCGTCTTGCCTGCGTGCTCACCACCGATGGCTGGAGCGAGGATGAGGTCCTGCGCCTTTCCGCTTGCTTGGAGGAGCATTTCCCGCATCCGGTGGCGCGTGCCGTGGTCAACGCCGCCCGCGAGCGCGGGCTCGAGCACCGCGAGCGCCATGCTGCCGTCGAGTACATCGTGGCACACGGCATCGCTTCGTCCATCGAAGGACGTCGCGCGATTATCGGCTCGGCACACTTTGTGTTTGAGGATGAGGGCGCGCAGCTCGAGTCCGACATAAAGGAGCGCATCGAGTCCCAGATGCAGGGCCTGTCGCCGCTGTATCTGGCGGTCGACGGCACCGTTGTGGGCGTGCTCGGTATCGAGGACCCGCTTAAGCCCGGGGTCCGCGAGGCCATCGCCGACTTGCACGCGTTGGGCGTTAAGCACGTGGTCATGCTCACGGGCGACTCGGAGCGCACGGCCGAGCGCATTGCTCGCGAGGCAGGTGTCGACGAGTTTAAGGCCGAGCTGCTGCCCGAGGACAAGTACGCGTATGTGGAGCGCATTAAGGGCGAGGGGCGCCACGTTGCCATGGTGGGCGACGGCGTCAACGACTCACCGGCGCTGGGTCTGGCCGATGTGGGTCTGGCCATGGGCGGTGGAAGCGACATCGCCAAGGAGGTCGCCGATATCATCCTGACCGATACAGATCTGGCCGCAATCGTGCGCCTGCGCCGCATGAGTCAGGGGCTTATCGACCGTCTGTCGAGTTCGTATTCCAAGGTGATGCTCACCAACTCGGCGCTGTTGGCATTGGGTATTACCGGCATGATCACTCCGCAGACGTCGTCACTGCTGCACAACGGCTCAACGATCGCCTACAGCCTGGGCAACGCAAAGGCGTACCTGCGTTAGCGTTTTCGATTGAGTATATGGCCTGCATTCGGGCGGCACCGCAGCCGTCAGGGTGCAGGCCTTCTTTTGTTTGACGATATGTTAGCTCGGATATATGCTCGTGCTAGCAATGCTAGTAAATGCTGAAGGTGAGGTTGAGATGGCTACCGTTGGCAGCATGGCACAGGTGAATGTTCGCGTAGATCGCTCGGTTAAAGAGCGCGCCGAGGAAGCGCTGCGGCTTTCGGGCGTCTCGCTGCCCGAGCTCATCAAAAAGGTCGTGGCCAAGGTCGCGCAGGGTGGCGGGCAGTGCGAGGAAGTGCTTGCGGCCGTCGACGACCGGCAGCAGACCGTCGCGCCCGATACTCCGTTCGCCGCGTCGTGGGCAGCGGCAGACCGGCTTTATGCAGATTTGGGCATCGCTACGTCGCCCGTATCCGACGATCGCGGTTGGGACACAATCTATTCCGAAGCCATGGACGAGCGCTATCGCCAAAAGGGGATGATCCTGTGAGCGGGGCTCCCCTCAAAATAATGGTGGACGCCAACGTATGGGTTGATTCGTTTTGCGTCGACCATGCCGAGTCGCTTGCCGCGCGTGCGTTTATTGGGCAGGCGGCGGAGACGGGGGCATTGCTGTTCTTTCCGGTGCATATCGCCAAGGACGTGCTGTACGTTGTCCAACACGAGCTGAAGCGTAGCGTTCTTGCCAGCGGGGGAGCGCTCGACGAGGCATCTGCCCGTGCAATTGGCGATGCGGCGTTGGCGTTTGTTCGGAACATGACCGAAAACGCTACGGCCGTGGGTGCAGACGCATCCGATCTGTGGCTAGCCGACAAATATCTGACGCTCCATCGCGATTACGAGGACAACTTGGTGCTCGCCGCGTGCAAGCGCGCACAGGTCGATTACTTAGTGACCAACGATCACAAGCTGCTCGAACATGCCGATCTTGCAGCGAAGACCCCGCGCCAAATGATGTCGATTCTTGCTTTGGCCGAACGCGGCGGCGCGGCTATCGGCTGACGCGAACTGTTTGCGGGCCTCTTGGACGACGATGCGCCAAGGGACTCGCGTCTGCTATTTACAAAAGCTCGGCCTTAATGGTGGGACTTTCTGCGAGCTGCTCGGCTGCCTTTTCGTCTGAGCTGTCGAGTGCTGCCAGACTGCGGTAGACCCACTCGTTGACCTGGGTGTTCTTGACGCCTGCAGTCTGCATAAGGGTACCTACCTCGCGGATTGCTGCGAGCAGATCGGCCTTGGGACCTGCGAGCTCTACCTCGATGCCGTGGTAGGCGGCCACGCCGCGGTTCTCACTCACGTGGTCGATAAAGCCCTCGACGGTCTCAAGCTGCTGGGCGAGAGCTGCATCATCGTCGGCGTCCAGCGCGACGAGTGCGTTCGATACCGTGAGGGCGGGATGTCCGCAGGGGACAAAGCCTTCGATGACATCCATAGCTTCGGTAATGGTTGAGCCCAGGCCTGCGAGGGCATTGACGAGTTGCTGCTTGGTATCCATGGCGGTCCTTTCGACGGGTCAATTTTGCTTGGCGAAAATATACGTGACGCGATCGGTAGCAAAAGTGCGAAGTGCGGCGCACATTGGGGTCTTCACAGCTCGTGCATAGAACAGCTGTCCGCTTTCAGAACGTGGTAAGATAACACTCCACAAGCGGGGCTCGCCCCGCATGTTCCTTGAAAAGTCGACGGGTGTTGGGTGCTCGTGCCCAATGCCATCCAGACTTTCCCGACATTCGGGGGCGACTGGTTTCGACACGATAGCTCTGAGAGAGGAAGCAAGCCGAGGTCTCCTCGCCTCGTTAAACAGGGGTACCGTCAAATTGAATTGACAACAACTCTTCTTTTGAGCCTATGGCTCTCGCTGCTTAGTTTATAGCGGCGCGTCAACCCGGTGATTTCCCCGACACCGGCGCGACGTCATGTTAGGGGAATGCTCCTGCGCACGTAATCGGTATGGCGCAGGCTAAGACCGAACCGGTTAGGACGCCGCGAGCGTGTCGCTGCGCGCAAAGCGTCCGAGACTAAACCAGCGACTGAGCTTGGAGATGCCAATCAGGGGGCTTTCGTGGACCGGAGTTCGATTCTCCGCGCCTCCACCATAAGCAACAGACAGGTAGATATTCGTATCTGCCTGTCTTTTTATTTCTAGTCCGTACCGCGGAGAATCGAACTCTGTGCAGGGCGCGGGCGTAAAGAAAACGCGTAAGCGTTTTTAGCCCGCGGGCGAGGACGCCGGTAGGCGGCCGAAGCCGGTGCGTATTTGCGAAGTAAATACGCGGATTCTCCGCGCAATGCCTCAGCCCAAAACAGATGCGATGTCGATCGGATGACAGCCGACAATGCCCCCGCGCCAACGTCATCTCTACCCGCGGAGAATCGAACTCTATGCAGGGCGCGAGCGTAAAGAAAACGCCTTGGCAACGCAGATCGGGACGCGCTTTCCCAATGGCGGCCCAGGCGGAAAGCGTGTCCCGGAATCCGCGCTCAGACTGGGACGTAGTTTCCGGATGGCGCCTCAAGCGGAAACTGCGACCCGGAATCCCGCCGTAGAGTGGGACATGCTTTCCCAATGGCAGCTCAAGCGGAAAGCGCATCCCGGAATCTAAGCTCGGAATGGGATTCATTTTCCTGATGGTGGGCTCAGCGGAAAATGAGACCCGGAATTTGCTCTGAGAACGGGACACACTTTCCGCTTCACCTGCCGCCTCGAAAAACCTGCGCTCTCACCATCCCAAAACTGGGTAGAAGAAAGCCAAAACGCAATCGCAGGAGGTCAACATGACTGCAGAAGATAAGGCAAAGAACGCCGGCAAGGTCGCGCTCGTCCTGGAGGGCGGTAGCTTTCGCGGGCAATTTACCGCAGGCGTGCTCGACGTCCTCATGGAGGCTGGTGTCGAAATCCCGGCGGTGTACGGCGTCTCGGCCGGCGCCCTCAACGGCGTGAACTATAAGTCGCACCAGATCGGCCGTGCCAACCGCATCAACCTGGCTTTCTGCAACGACAGTCGCTTCATGGGCGCCGCATCGTTTGCGTCCACGGGCTCTATTGTGGGTTACGACTTTATCTTCAACGATGTCCAGGACCGCCTGGACCCCTTTGACAACGAGACGTTCGACGCGAGCCCCATCGAGATGTACGCCGTCGCGACGGACATGCTTTTTGGAACCGCCGCGTACCTGCCGGTCAAAAGCGCCGTGCTCGATCTCGACGCTGTGCGCGCATCGACGTCGCTGCCGCTGGTGACGCCGCCGGTCGAGATTGACGGGCACAAATACGTCGACGGCGGTGTGGCCGATTCGGTTCCTATCGAGCACGTGCTGGAGGAGGCGGGCTTCGATCGCGCGGTTGTCATTGTCACGCAGGACCGCTCGTACGAGAAAAAGCCCTACGAGTTTATGCCTGCCGCGCGCGCCCGCTATGCCGACTACCCCTATCTGCTCGAGGCTATCGAGACGCGCCACGACCGTTACAACATCCAGCGCATGCACCTGTGGAAGTATGAGCGCGAGGGCCGTGCGTTGGTCGTCGCTCCGCAAAAGCCGGTCGAGGTCGGCCATGTCGAGCACGATTCGGCAAAGCTTTTGGACCTGTATATCCAGGGCCGTCAGGAGGCAAAGCGTCTGCTCGCGGAAATCCAAGAGTTCGTTGAGCGCTAACGACGGCGAACCCTCAAAAAATGGCAACAGCTAAAGAGCTGGAAAATCACGGCTCGTGGATGACATGTGCAGAAACTCTGGTCGGAGCCAAAATACCTGTTGACTCGTACGGCGAGCGGGGTAATATGGACGGGTTACTTGCAGAGCCCCGTGAATCTCTGTAACAACACGTACTGTACATGGAGGAGTCTAAGTGATTTCGAAATCGACTCACTACGCCAAGCAGGGCGAGGTCCAGCGCAACTGGGTTCTCGTTGACGCCGATGGTGCTGTCCTGGGCCGTCTTGCCACCCAGATCGCAATGATCCTGCGCGGTAAGAACAAGCCCCAGTTCACGCCCAACAGCGACTGCGGCGACTTCGTTGTCGTCATCAACGCCGATAAGGTCCAGCTTACCGGTAACAAGGCCGATACGAAGACCTATTATCGCCACAGCGGCTACAACGGCGGCCTCAAGGCTGAGAGCTTCCGCCAGGCTATGGAGAAGCACCCGGAGAAGGTCATCGAGCGCGCCGTTCGCGGTATGCTGCCCAAGACCACCCTCGGCCGTGCCCAGATGACCAAGCTTAAGGTCTACGCTGGTGCCGAGCATCCGCATGCTGCCCAGAACCCCACGAAGATTGAGCTGGAGGCTTAAAGATGGCTGAGAACACCGTTGTCTACCAGGGTACCGGCCGTCGTAAGAACGCCGTCGCCCGCGTCCGTCTCGTCCCCGGCACCGGCAAGGTGACCATCAACAAGCGTGACGCCGAGCAGTATTTCGGCCGTCATCAGCTCGTTGAGAACGCCCTTGCTCCCTTCAAGGTGACCGACACCGCCGGTCAGTTCGACGTTATCGCTCTGTGCGATGGCGGCGGCATCTCCGGTCAGTCCGGCGCTCTGCGCCTGGGCATCGCTCGCGCTCTTCTGAACGCTGGCGACTACCGTGCTGACCTCAAGAAGGCCGGTTTCCTTACGCGCGATGCTCGCGTGGTCGAGCGCAAGAAGTACGGCCTCAAGAAGGCCCGCCGCGCTCCCCAGTTCTCCAAGCGCTAAGGTTTTATCTCCTTTCGAGATACAATGTACAAGCGGGGCCTGCCGATTCCTCGGCGGGTCCCGCTTTTCTTTTTCGACTAGGGTGGGCGGTTGCATATCGCCTACTAGGGAAGGAGCGATCCTATGCCCCAGAACATCTTCGGCACCGATGGCGTCCGTGGCGTCGCCAACGCCGATCTTTCGTGCGACCTCGCGTTTCGCCTGGGCCGCGCGGCGACCAAGTTTCTTGGTCCGGACATCTGCATCGGCCGTGACACGCGCCTTTCGGGCACCATGCTCGAGAGTGCTCTGACCGCCGGCATTATGGCCGAGGGCGGCCGCCCGCACTGCTGCGGCGTTATCCCTACGCCGGCCGTGGCGCTGCTCACCGTCCAAAACGAGCTCGATGGCGGCATCGTCATTTCTGCTTCGCATAATCCGCCGGAGTTCAACGGCATCAAGTTCTTTAGCCGCAAGGGCATGAAGCTTCCCGACGCGGTTGAGGAAGAGATCAGCGCCTGGGTCATGTCCGAGGAGGCCATGGCTGCCGACACGCTGCCGACCGGCGCCGGTGTGGGTCACATCATCAAGATGAAGGACGCCCGCAAGGCATATGTCGATCATGCCATCAGCACGCTCGACGGCCTTAAGCTCGACGGCCTGGTTGTTGCCGTCGACTGCGGTCACGGTGCTTCCTGCCAGACCACGCCCGCCGCGCTGCAGCGCCTGGGCGCCACGGTCCATGCCATCAACACCGATTACTGCGGCACTGACATTAACGTTGAGTGTGGCTCCACGCACCTTGAGCCCCTGCGCGAGCTCGTGCTGCGCACCCATGCTGACATCGGTCTGGCCCACGACGGCGACGCCGACCGCGTGCTGTTCGTGGACAGCGAGGGCAATGAGATCGACGGTGACTACATCCTGGCTATCTGCGGATCTGACCTCGCCGCTCGCGGCAAGCTCGCCAACTCCGAGATCGTCTCGACCGTCATGTGCAACCTGGGCTTCTCCATCGCTATGAAGGAGCAGGGCTTCGAGATGGTCCAGACCGCCGTGGGCGACCGCTACGTTCTGGAGCGCATGCTCGCGGACGGCGCCGTCATCGGCGGCGAACAGTCCGGCCACATCATCTTCCTGGAGCACAACACCACCGGTGACGGCCTGGTGACGGCTCTGCAGCTGCTGGCCGTGCTCAAGCGCACCGGTCGTACCCTCACCGACCTTGCCGGCATCATGAAGAAGTACCCGCAGGTGCTCGTCAACGTGCATTCCGACAACAAGGCTGGTCTGGACGATTGCCAGCCCATCTGGGATGCCGTCGCTGCTGCCGAGAAGGAGCTTGACGGCCGCGGCCGCATTCTGGTGCGCCCGAGCGGTACCGAGCCGCTGGTCCGCGTGATGGCCGAGGCCGAGACGCACGAGCTGACCCAGCGTGTTGTCGACGACATCGTCGAGGTTGTCAAGCGCGAACTTCCCTAATGGTCAAAAACGGGTGCCAAGTGGTAAACTGTTAAAGCTATTTTGGTTGATTGGTATGTCCGAGGGGGATCATGTTCACTAAAGTCCTAAGGTCTTTTGGTATGCGTGGTCGAGTCCTTACGCTGGATGCTCCCATCTCGGGCGACGTCATTCCGTTGTCCGAGGTCAATGACCAGACATTTGCCACCGGCCTTTTGGGCCAGGGCGTGGCGATTCAGCCTACGGGTACGCGCGTGATTGCGCCGGCAGACGCCAAGGTCGAGGCCATTTTTCCCACGGGACACGCCGTTGCGCTTAACACGGTCGATGGCTTGGACGTGCTTATTCACGTTGGTTTGGACACTGTTCAGCTCGAGGGCAAGCACTTTACCGTACATGCGCAAGTGGGTGACATCGTCCATAAGGGCGATGTACTCATCGAGTTCGATCGCGAGGCAATTGCTGCCGAGGGCTACGATGTGACGGTTCCCATCTTGGTGTGCAACTCCGTTGAGTTCTCGAGCATTAAGGGCTCCGTTGGAGAGCACGTCGAGGAGATGGACCAACTCATCGTCGCTCGCGAGCGCTAGTGAGCGCGCTCGGCCTTTAGCCTACAATTCAAACACGTTTACGGAGGGCGCCCTTGAAAGAGGGCGCCCTCCGTGGCAAGATGGGAAACGTCCGAGGCTAAACAGCTTTGGGTCACCGTGGACGGGCAGGGGCCTCGACGCGGCTAGACACGAGACACATACATTACGCGACCTCGCCCTGGTGGCCGCACACGTTGGTTGCGGCCGACGCGGGCCGCGGGCAAGTGCTTGTAAGGGGAGCCTTGCCTCTTTTGTACGAGAAAGGACGCGTAATGAAGATCATTAAAGCTAAAGACTACGAGGATATGAGCCGTAAGGCCGCCAATATCATCTCGGCCCAGGTTATCCTCAAGCCCGATTGCGTACTGGGTCTTGCCACCGGCTCCACCCCGATTGGCGCCTACAAGCAGCTCGCCGCTTGGTACGAGAAGGGCGACGTCGACTTTGCCGAGGTCAGCACCTACAACCTGGACGAGTATCGCGGTCTTTCGCACGACGATCCCCAGAGCTATCACTACTTTATGCGCGAGAACTTCTTCGATCACATCAATATTGATCTGAACAACACGCACGTGCCCGATGGCTCCAACCCCGATGCCGCTGCTGCCTGCTCCGAGTACGACAAGATCGTCGCTGCCGCCGGTTACCCGGATCTGCAGCTGCTCGGCATTGGTAATAACGGTCATATTGGCTTCAACGAGCCCGATGACCACTTCTCCAAGGGTACGCACTGCGTCGATCTGACCGAGAGCACCATTCAGGCCAACAGCCGCCTGTTCGACAGCATCGATGATGTGCCCCGTCAGGCTTACACCATGGGCACCCAGACCATCATGTATGCCCGCATGATCCTGGTTGTCGCCAACGGTGAGGCCAAGGCTCAGGCTGTGCACGATATGTGCTATGGCCCGGTTACGCCCGAGTGCCCCGCTTCGATCCTGCAGCTCCACACCAATTGCGTCGTCGTTGCTGACGAGGCCGCTCTTTCGCTCTGCGAGTAACGCGACCAAGCGATCTTACATAGCTTTCCAAAAGGCCCTCGCTTTGCGGGGGCCTTTTTAGTGGATGCGGGCCGTAATGTGTGCATGACGGAAACCTTGCCACATGCTTGGCGAGTGGGCTCTAAATCATGAGATTCATTCCGTACCAGATTCTATGCACATTTGCCACTATAGAGTCGCAAGCGGTAGCGAGGAATAGGCGAGTTGCGCAACTCAAATAAAAACAGACGACTGCGCTACACTGCAAATTGGATGGGACATGCTGGCAAGCGCATTGACCTGCGCAAAGACCTATTGGTCGGGGGATAAATTACCATCGGGCCTCGCTGTACAAAAACTTGCCAAACACGTACCGGCAGACAACCAAAAACTCTAAGTCGCGCTATTCACGGGGTGGCTCATATGGTCCTGCAGCTACGGTGTCCATATGGTCGAGTTGAGGAGCAGGCATGGTAAACGATCTGGGCAATACGGACGACCTCGAGTTGATGCCGACGGGCGGCGGCTATATGGTGCGGCGCGATCGCTTGATGAACGAGCTCATCGTTAAAGGGCGCAAGGCAGGAATCGTTCTGCTTTACGCGCCCGACGGGTTTGGTAAGACGTCGGTATTGCTGCAATACGTGCAGGAAGTTAAATCGGATCCCACGCGAGGGCCGGTTCGGATAATCGAGGCCGACCGCGCGATTGGACGCGAGCTCTTTATGCAGCTCGAGGTTGTCGCCGATGAGCTTAAGGACAAACCGCATTCGCTCGTTGCGATCGACAACGTGCCCAATCTCGAGCAGCGCGAAACAGAGGACCTCATCGATCGAATCCGCAGCTTACGTGCTACGGGGACGGGGGTCTTTATTACTTGCCGCCCCTCCAACCGATTGCTTATCCACGGGTTGGGCGATTCTGTAAAAGTCAATGCGCAGATGCTCAAGGTGCACGCCTATGAGTATTCGTCATGGGCTACGGCGTTTTCGATCAGTACATCGCTCGATTTTTATCGGCTCACGCAGGGTGTGCCAGAGCTGGTATCTGCCCTGCAGACGGGAATGTATGGACAGGGCGATGTTGCCGGGTTGCTCGAGAACGAAATCGTCAACGTGTACGGTGCGGCGCTGGCAGATCTCGCATCGCTCGAGAACAACCTGTTGTTTACCGTTGCCTGCTTGATGGTGCTGATGGGCGAGGGTCGCATTGCGGAGCTAGAGGCGTGCGGTGTAAGGCTTTCGATGATCGACCAGTCCATCTTTGTGCGCGATTATCCGTTTTTTGGCGTGGATCCGTCTGATCGCACCTTTAGGTGTTTGGGCGCTAAGGACAACGCGCGCCTGAGGCTGCGAAAGCTCGTTGCCGAGATCCGTCCCGAACTTGTATCGCGGGCTGCTCGCATTTTGATTAAGGCGGGCCGATGCGATTTGGCTATGGACCTGGCCGATGCGTTCTTGGACCGCCATGTGGTGTTGGAACTTGCCGGGCAGTATGGGGCCGATCTTGCCCTGACCGGGCACGGAGGGGACATTTGCCGCGCGGCGACGGCGATGGTCAATGCGGAAAAGCAGGAGAAAGAGCCGGCACCCGCCGAGGCGCTCGGCGTGTATCTGGCGGCTGTCAGCGTGTGCAATACAAAGCTCGCAAGGTATATGGCGTCCGTTATCGAACGTGCGGGCGATCAGGCGGCGCGCGAGCTCGACCCCGCTACCTGGAAAATAGCACAGGCGCTCACTATCGCCTTTTACGGCGACAATGACCTGGGGCTTCCCGCCAACCCTGTTGTGCAAGAACAGACATCCTGCGAGGTGCTCGACATGCTGTCCGCGCATATCGAGGTCAAGCGCCACCTAACCGAGCGAGCGAAAGACGGCAATGTTCTCGCGAAGCTCAAGGCGCGCAAAGCCTATGATTGCGAGCTCGACATCGCGGGGATTCTCATACAGGCCGACCATATGCTGGTGGAGCTGTTCGACGGCTCGTTTGCTAAACCCGACGAGCGCGATGACAAGATGGCGCAGATACTCGAGGCGCTCGATATCCGCGGGCTTAAGGCGCCATCCATTTGGCTGCGTATGGTGCTGGCGGCGCGGCGCCTGCTTGCGGGCTTGCCCGTGACCGACGATGTGGCGTTTGGCGAGCTCGACCGCTTTGCGGTGCGTGTTCGCGACAATCAAATTCAGCTGTTTGGGCTATTGCTGGAGGGCTGGCAATCGCTGGCGGAGGGGCGGCCAGTCAACGCAAAGTTCCGTGCGGTCCAGGTGCTCAAGCTCGCCGACGAATCGATTACGTACATGCGCGAAAACGCTTTGCTGCTGGAGCGCGTGGCGTATCTGCGCAATACGTCGCTGGTATCGGTTCGCGAAGAGGCGGAGCTGCTCGATATTAGCAAGACGCAGGTCGGTGGCTCAGAAGCCTGGGTCGTGGCGCTGCATTTGGCCTGTGCGGGCCGAGACAGCGACCTTGCGGCCTGGATGTCCATGAATCGTGCGGGGATTCTAGAGCCATCGTATCGGCTCTTTGCGCGCCTTGCCATGCATTGTCTGGGCGAGCCGGCGGGCAGGATACGCAAGAAGCTTCCCGTGCGCGAGCTGTCGCGGTACTCGCTGCGCGACGATTTGGAAGGGGAGGGCGAGCGTCTGTTCCAGGCTGGCGAGGTTGAAGCCGTTGATACCATCGACCATATCGAGATTCGCATGTTTGGTGCGTTTCGCGCCGAGCGCGACGGGTTTCCCATCACGGACAAAATGTGGCGCCGCAAGAAGGCGGCGACACTTGCCGAGCGGCTTGCGCTGGGCATGGATGCGCTCGTCGATCGTGAGACGCTGGCCATGGAGCTGTGGCCCCATGCCGAGTTCAATAGCGCCCGCAACAACCTGTACTCGACGATATCGCGCTTGCGGTCGGCCTTGGGGCCGACGCCAGACGGCAAGTCGTGCGTGCTCATCCAAAATGAATGCATCGGACTCAACGGCGACTACGTCAAGACCGATGTACGGCTGTTTGACCAGATAAGCCGCGAGGTTTTGGGAAATCGCACGGGTGCGCGCGGGCCCCATTTAGTTGAACTGTGCCTTAAGATTGAGCAGCTTTATGCCGGACCGCTGTATGTTCCCAATGGCTGTAATCCCACCTACTTTTTGCGTATGCGACGCATTATGCAGTCAAAGTACATCGATTGCATGATTAAGGGGGCCAATGCCGCTCTAGAAGAAAACGATCTGCAGTCGGCGATTTGGCTGGCGGAGTCGGGGCTTCGGCAGGAAACGGCGCGCGAGGATATGGTGCGCTGCGCCATGCGCGTCTACAGTGCGGCGGGGCGGCGGCGCGATATCGTCGAGCTATACAGCGGGCATATGCACCATCTGAGGGAGCAGGTCAATGGCGTGCCCGAGCCCGAGACGCGGCGTCTATACGAGCGCTTGGTGGAGGGGCGGCTCAATCGCGTGCTGGTCGAGCGATAAAAAACGGGCGCCCAAAGTACTTGGGCACCCGTAAGCTTGCTATGTGTTGGCTCGCCGGATCATTGGCTCTTAGACGAGCTTGATCTTCTCGATGTCCTTGCGTGAGGACTCGCGATACAGCGAGAACTTGCGGCCGATGACCTGGACGACCTCGGCGTGGCAGCGCTCAGCGAGCTCTTCGGCGGCCTCGCGGGCAGAAAGGCTGGAGCCGTCCAGCACGGAGCACTTAACGAGCTCGTGCTTCTCCAGGTAGGCAACCGTCTGCTCGACGGTGCCCTCGTTGACATCGGACTTACCGATGATGATGGCGGGGTTGAGGTGATGGGCCATGCTGCGAAGCTGCTTGACCTGGGCTCCTGTCAGTGCCATGGGTTCTCGCTTTCTATGTATGGGGCGCCCCGCAATGGGGCCTTAATCTACGTGAGCTGTCCCACGATAGCGCAGGAACGGCGCGGTGTGGAGCGCGTTTGCCCAGTTCGCAAAGAATGCGGATGCCGGGCGGGAAGACGATGCAAGCTTTAGATGGGCTACGGGCGGGGTATGGAGACCGGCTCCCATGCAATAAACGCCCAACGGACCTTGCGGACGTGGTCGAGCATGTAACGCCCCTGCGGTACGCCCTTGGACCCTGGCTCGCCGGCATGGGGATTCTCAATCATATGCTGAGCGACGTAGTCGCGTAGACGGTCAATCTTATCCTCGTTACCGTGCTCGAGCATGCGGGAGAAGTCCGCCACTCCCGCCTCAAGGCTATCGAAGGTATCGCGACGAGGCGATTCAAAGTACGTAACCTGCGGCAGGGCGCCCATCTGAATGAGGATATTGAAGGCATACACAAAGCCATTACTGCGGGTAACCGAGGCACCGATAGCGTTCATCAGGTGCAGGTCATAGCGCGGGCTGGAGTTGGCGACCATCGTGACAGCACAACGCCGACGAGCCGTACGATCAAGCTTGGCAAGCGCGCCTTTTAGGTTGGTCGTGGTGACAGAGCGACTGGCAAAGGCAACATCTACCGCTTTCGCGACCGGTCCAACCAAATTCCAGTCATCATCCCAAGCAAGCTCAAGCGGCGTAATAAGATCCTCGAGCCCGTAATACTCAATGCCGGCATCAAGCGTGCCCAGCATGGCGGGGGAGAAATCAGCCGCAATCACAGGATGCCCGTC
This sequence comes from uncultured Collinsella sp., assembly GCA_958448275.1. Taxonomy (GTDB): domain Bacteria; phylum Actinomycetota; class Coriobacteriia; order Coriobacteriales; family Coriobacteriaceae; genus Collinsella. The sequence continues at coordinate 503 of CAUDDF010000043.1, read as the reverse complement.
TTGCGCAAGCGGAATAGCAATCGACCCAGCCCCGCACCCCATATCAAGCACCGACTCACCAGGCTCAAGCGCCAGCAGCTTTATAAAATCCCGAGCATACGGGGCAGTCTCCAATGGCCGAAAATGCCGAGCCCGCTTATCCCACTCAAGAGGATCATCAGCCCGTTGCCGATCAGCTTGCAGACGCATCCATTCGCCATTCCAATCAGCAGAAAGAAGTTCAGAGCGAGCATCCCCATCGACCACGGGCCAACCTCCTAGCAACAAAAAAGCGACTCCTCCCAAAAGAAGAGCCGCAACCAGCATATATCAGAAAGAACCGATCCAACGCCAAACCGCCGCACCAGCCAAGTGATGCAGGAGCGAAGCAACTGCAACCGGGATAGAACCCAACTGAGGTCCCGTTGTGCGGGAGCCCCGGGGAGGGCAAATATACAAGGTCGATCGCGAGTTCCGCACGAGCCGGAGAGCACTTAATGTGCTCTCCGTGCGAGCAGGACTGT
>CAUDDF010000042.1:0-18781 GCA_958448275.1 uncultured Collinsella sp. | reverse complement strand
GTCGGCGGGGCCATTGTGGCTCTTGACAGCGGATTGGGTCATATGAGCGAAAACGACCCTAAGCGAGCAAGGTGACGTGAAATGAAAGGGCGCTGACCTTCTGGTCGCGCCCTTGAAATTGAACGTCAGATTGCCGCTTAGGGTCGTTTGCAGCGTCGAGTCGTTACGCGGTTTGGTAAAACCGCGTAACTAGATTAATTTAGTACTCTCAAGCTTTTCGATAATCCAGTCGTTGGCTTTGATGACTGGGCGGCGGAAGACGACGCCCAGGGCCAGCGACGGAATCAGATAGCTCGCCAGAATGCCCAGCTCAACCCAGTACTCCATATGGTAGGCACCGGCCATGGCGGCGTGCATGGCGTTGATGCCGTGAGTAAACGGCAGGAACGGATAAATCGCCTGGAACACGGGGCCGGTCATCTCGATGGGGAACGTGCCGCCCGAACCGCCGACCTGCATGACCAACAGCACGACCGCGAGCGCCTTGCCGATATCACCAAACGACACCGTAAGCGTGTAGACGATATTGGAGAACACGAGACTCGCGACCCAGCCCGCCAGCACAAACTGCAGCGGGTTGTCGCACTGAATGCCAAAGAACAGAATGTCGCCCGCGCACACGAGCGTTGCCTGCAGCAGAGCCAAACCGCCAAAGAACAGGTAACGGCCCAGATAGATCTCGTGCAGGCGTACGGGGATGAGCTCGTTGATAAGCTCATCGTCAACCGAGACCTTCATCATGGCTGCCAGTACGATCGAGCCGACCCAGAGCGACAGAATCGTGTAGAACGGTGCCATGGCCGAACCGTAGTTGCGGATCGGATAGACCGGCTTGCGGTCGAGCGCGACGGGGCCGGAAAGCGACACGGCCAAACCATCGGGGTCGTTACCGATCATCGTCTTGATCGTGGCCAGATCGTCCGACATAAGGGCACCATCGAGCTCGTCCTTGAAAGCGCTAATCTTGTCCGCTGCCTCGCCCAGCTGGTCAGAAGCCTTGTTGACGAGCTTTGCAGCCTTAGAGAGGCCCTTTGCCAGCGAACCGGATGCGTCGGTCAGACCGTCTACGGCACTATCCAGATCGCCCGAGATACCGTTGAGTGAATCCAGAACGCCCGAAATAGTCTTCTTGAGTTCTTTGGCCTTGACCGAAAACGTAGAGTCGTAGTCAGTCTTGGCGCCCGAGATACCAGCCTTGGCATCCGCGATTGCCTGATCGACCTCGGCACGCGAGTTGTTGACCTCGGCCATGCTATCGGAGAGAGACTTCGCAGTGGCCGCCAGATCCTTGGCATTGTTGCGGTACTCAACGGCGATTCTGCCCAGCGACGTCGCGGCGGACTTGAGGCCGTCCTTCAAATTCTCATCGCTCACCTGGTCGGCAAGGCTGCGGAGCTGATCGGCCATCGCATCAATATCCTTGGCGCGCGCATTGAGGGCCGCAGCGGCATCGTTGAGCTGGGACACCGTAAGGTCGACATGCTGGTTTGCGGTGTCGAACGCCTTCGCGAGCTCGGCAGACACATTGTCGAACGAACCCGCACTTCCATCGATCGCGGCATCGATGGCATCGTTTGCCGCCTTAAGCGCTTCTTTGGAATCATCGATGCCGCTTTTGGCATGCTCCATGAGCTGCTTTGTCGACTCATCGACGGCACCGGTCTGCTTGAGCATGCCGCTCGCCGACGTCAGCGAATCGGACGTGGAGCTCAAAATGCCCGCAAGCGACGTTGCGCTGGCCTGAACGTCTCGCAGGTCCTCAATCGAATCGCCAAGCGTCGAGGACAGGTTGGCGATAAAGTTGCTGACCTGGTCGGTGCTCATGTAATCGAGCAGGCTGGACACCGTCTTGAGACCGATGGTCGTGATGGTCTTGGTAAAGGTCTCGTTAACCTGACTCTGAACGGCGCTCGAACCCTTCTCGGTCACGATCTGCGCGATGGCGTTGGCCTTCTGATTCTCGTAAAACTCGATATCGGCGTGTTTCACGTCGGTCGAGAAAAGCGTCATCATGTCAGCGCTAAACGTCTTGGGGATAACGACGGCGGCGTAGTATGCGCCCGACTTGACGCCCTCGATAGCCTTTTCGCGATTGTTGAGCACGACCCAGTCGAAGTTCTCGTTGCCGCGCAGGGTGGCGGTTACGTTTTCACCCACGTTGACCTCAACGGGAATCAGATCGCTCTCGTAACCCTCGTCGGTGTTGACCACGGCGATCTTAAGATTGCCGGTGTTGCCGTACGGATCCCAGCTGCCGGCGATGTTAAACCACGCGTACAGACACGGCACGATAATGAGGCCCATCACGACAATCAAGCCGATCACGGAGCGAGACACGTTTTGGACATCGCGCTTAAACAGATGCAGGATGTTCTTCATTTATGCCTCACCTCCTTTGGAGTGCTTGCCAAGCGCGGTGGTATCTCCATCATTTGTGGCTGTGCTGTCGCTGCCCTGAGATTTATGGTGCGAGCCTATATGCGGCAAGCGGCCCGTGGACTGATCGCCGCCCTTGGCACCACGCTCGCTGGCGTTGAGGCCAAACATGTGGCGGGCGGCAGGAATGGCGGCCGTGTGTTCGCGCATCTCGCGGCGCAGGTCCTCGTCCGAAAGCGCCGAGATGCGCATCTGGGTGTTGAGGCTTGCGCGGATGTACTCGATATTGATCAGCCAGCCGCAGATGGCAATAACCGAGATGATCCAAATGACCAGCAAGATGATCTTGCCGTTATTGTCGATATCGAGAACCGTCGAGAGCACAAAGATCAGCACCTGCACGCCCACCACAGCGGCAAAACCGCCCTTGATGTAGTAGGGGTAACGGTGCTCAAAAGCCACCGCATGGTCGAGCAGCTCACGACGGTACGAATCGGAATCGAGCATGACGCGCATTGCCGTGCGCAGCGAATAGCGCTGGCGCGGCAGGTCATTGGACTCGCAGATCATAAGACCTGTCGTGGAAAGCTGCTTGTCAAAGAGCAGGTTGAGGTTGAGCAGCAGCGGACGCAGCTGCAAGCCAATAAAGAGTGCGATGGCAAGGAACACGCCCAAGATGCACAGGTTGAACAGGTAGTTGAACGAGTACATGCCACCGACGGTCTCGCGCAGCAGATTGATGCCGTAGGTAAAGGGCAGCAGCGGATGCAGCCATTGGAAGAAGCCGGGCATCATCTCGATGGGATACATGCCCGACGAACCGGGAATCTGCACGATAACCAGGATGACGCCGATTGCCTTACCGATATGCTTAAACGTAGTAGATAGCGCATAAATGATGTTGACGTACGTAAACGAGATGGCGATGCCACCCAGCACGAACAGCAGCGGGTTGATGCACTGCACGCCAATCACCAGATCGCCCACCGTCACGATGATGGCTTGGAGCGCGCCCAAGATCACCAGGAGCATCCAACGGCCGAAGTAGCCCTGGCGCGCCGTAAAGCTGCCAATGCCCTCGCGATCGACCTCGAGCTTGTAGATGGCGATGAGTACGTAACCGCCCACCCAAAGCGCCAGATTAGTGTAGAAGGGGGCGATGCCCGAACCAAAGCTCTTGACCGGATAGATCGACTTGGACGTCAACTCAACCGGAGATGCCATGAAATCTGCCACGTCATTGACATCGACGCTCATCAGATCAGACAGCTCGCCCATGGACTCGGAGGTCTGCAGCGCCGCGATGTCGTTAGCGGCGGTCGCAAGCTTGTCCTGAACCTTGGCAAGTGAGGCATCGGTCTGGGACAGCGTGGTCTTGGCCTGCTTGAGCGTGGCATCGAGCTGCGATAGCGTACCGCGCGCATTGGCGATTGTAGGCGTGAGGCCCGACACGATACCGGTTAGGTCGCCCGATACAACCGAGAAAGAGTCGAGCGCGCTGGAAGCCTTCGGCAGCGCATTTTGACCAAGATCCGTCTGAGCCTGGCTAATGTTGGTCGTGCCGGTCTGAATTGCAGTATTGATAGCGTCGCTGGCGCTCGAAACGGCCGAAGCGTCATTCGCAATAGCACTCGACTGCGCCGAGAGATTGTCCTTGACGGCCTGGAGGCTTTCGTTTTGTCCTCGAAGCGCATCGATCGTCGACGCGATGAGCGCGTTGATTTCCTCCGAACCCGTCGGCACGCTGTCCACCAACTCCTGCAGGCGGTCGATCAGCGCGTTGTTGTGGTTAATTGTCATTTGAAGCGATTCGAGCGAGTTGTCGATGCGAGTGGTCGTAGACGTCAAGGCGCCCGTCATCTTTCCGACCGCAGCGTTCGCCGAAGCCGACGTCTTGGACAGTGCAACACTTCCCTCCGAAAGCGCCTTAGAGAGAGAAGCGATCGATTTGCCCGCGGTGGTGCGCGCTTCGCCCAACAGGTCGTTGCCTTGGGAGATCGCTTGAGTCAGCGAAGGCGTCTGACCCTGCAAACCGGCCAGCGCACCATCCGCCGAGGCGATAGCGCCGCTCGTTTTGTCGATAGCGGTGTTCATGTCGTTGATCGAATCGCGAACCTCGCTCAAGGTACCGGATGCCTCGGACACCGAACTCGTCAGCGAATCCTGAACCTGGGCGGTCTTATCCTTAAAATCGATGCCGGCATCCTTGGCGATGCCCGCTACGGTCTCGCCCACCGTGGAGACAAACTCCGAATTGATCTGCTCCTCGATAGTATTGGCGCCGGTATCGGTCACCTTGGGCGCAATGGCGCTCTTCTTCTCGTTAACGTAATACGTAAGCTTGGGCTGGCGGTAATTGCCATCGAGCATCGAGACAAGATTGTCAGAGAAGTTCTTGGGGATCACGATGGCGGCGTAGTACTCCCCGCTCTCGACGCCCTCTTTGGCATCGGCCGCCGAGTCGACGAAGGTCCAGCCCAGCTGATCGTTCTCCTTGAGCTGATCGACGACCTTGTCGCCCGCATTGAGCTCGCCCACCAGGTCGTTTTGGGTTCCCTGGTCGTTGTTGGCGATAGCAATCTTGATGCCCTGGGTGTTTCCGTACGGATCCCAGTTTGCCACGATGTTGTACCAGGCATACAGCGAGGGAATAACGCACACGCCGAGGGTAACCACCAAGGCGACGGGGTTCACAAGCAGTCGCTTAATGTCGCGCTTAAAGATCGCAAAGGATACCTTTGCGTTGGATAGTTTGCTGCCGAGACTCACGCTTGGACCATCCATCCTGTCGTTGAATCGAATCGTACTATCGACAACCATTGTAGTAGGCGCTTTAACGTCTCAAAGCACAATGGTGTTGAGTTTTGCGGGTAGCAATATACTACGAAGATAAGTTAACGTACAGATGTACAGTATCCTAAATTTCAGCAGGTCACAAAACCACAACCCGCACAAATTAGCAATCCGACTAGTCATTTAAGAACGTCCCCAATGACTAGTTTGGGCTACGGTAACGCCGATGTTTTGGCGCAGACAGCGAAAGCCCGCCAGAGCGAGCAAGGTGCCTTGAAACAAAGCGGCATTGACCTTCTGGTCATGCCGCCGAAGTTGAAAGGCAGATTGCCGCTCTGGCGGGCTTGCAGCGTCGGCCGGTTACGGCGTTTGGTAAAACGCCGTAACTACATTAGTTCACAGACAGCTGCGGCGAAGGCAACGGGGTCCTCGGGGAGGATGCCCTCGACCAGCAGGGCCTGATCATAGAGCAAGCCGGAGTACTGCTTGATCTTGTCGGCGTCGCCTGCCTTCTGGGCAGCGACAAGCTTGTCAAAGACCGGGTGCTTGGCGTTGAGCTCGAGCACGCGCTGGCTCTTGGGCATGCCGTCGGGCGCGCCCTCGGGCCCCTTCTGGAGCACCTTCTCCATCTCGAGCGAAAGCGGGCCCTCGGTGGTGATGCATGCGGGGGCATCGGTCAGGCGCGCGGAGACGGCAACTTTCTCGACCTTGTCACCGAGTGCCTCCTTCATAGCGCTAAAGAGGTCCTCGTTTTCCTTGGTGGCGTCCTCGGCCTCCTTCTTCTCGTCCTCGGTCGCCAGGTCAAGATCACCGGTCGCGACGTTCTTGAGCTCCAGATGACGATCCTCGACCTCGGGCTCGGCACCGTCGGCCACAGCCTTCTCGGCAGCCTCGCGGGCAGCATCGTCCTCGTAGATCTTGGGCATATCGGCGGCAACGTACTCACGCATAGCCTGGAACGTGAACTCATCCACATCCTGCGTCAGCAGCAGCACGTCATAGCCGCGGTCGAGCACGCCCTTTACCACGGGCATCTTGGCCAAGCGCTCACGCGAGTCACCGGCGGCGTAGTAGATGGCCTTCTGATCCTCGGGCATGCCCTTGGCATACTCGGCCAGGGTAATCATCTTCTGCTCCTTGGCAGACCAGAACAGCAACAGGTCGGCGAGCTCATCGGCCTTCATGCCATAGCTCGAGTAGATGCCGTACTTAAGACCGCGGCCAAAGTTCTCAAAGAACTTCTCGTAGGCCTCGCGGTCGTTGTCACGCATATCCTCAAGGTCAGCGGTGATCTTCTTCTCCACGCGCTTGGCGATGGCCTTGAGCTGACGGTTCTGCTGCAGCGTCTCGCGCGAGATGTTGAGCGACACGTCGGCGGAATCCACGACGCCGCGGACAAAGTTGTAGTAGTCGGGCAGCAGGTCGTCGCACTTCTCCATAATCAGCACGTTGGAGCTGTAGAGCGCCAGGCCCTTCTCGTAATCCTTGCTGTACAGATCGAACGGCGCGCGGCCCGGCACAAACAACAGGGCGTCATACTCGAGCGTGCCCTCGGCATGGAAGCTGATGGTGCGCGCAGGATCGTCAAAGTCGTGGAACGTGGACTTGTAGAACTCGTCGTAGTCCTTCTGCTCAACGTCGGAGCTGCGCTTCTTCCAGATCGGTGTCATGGAGTTGACGGTTTCGAGCTCCTGGTAGTCCTCGTACTCGGGCTTGTAATCGTCGCCAGCATCCTCGGGCTTGGGTTTCTGGCGGCTCTTGGACACCATCATCTGGATCGGGTAGCGCACATAGTTGCTGTACTGCTGAATCAGGCTCTTGAGGCCCCACTCGGTCAGGAAGCGATCATAGGTCTCGGCCTCGCCGTCGGCATCGAGCTTCTCGTTCTCGCGCAGCGTCAGGATGACATCTGTACCGTGCTCGGCGCGCTCGCCGTCCTCGATGGTGTAGCCCTCAAGACCGTCGGATTCCCACACATGGGCGACATCCTCGCCATAGGCGCGGCTGACGACCTTCACATGGCTGGCGACCATAAAAGCCGAGTAGAAGCCCACGCCAAACTGACCGATAATGTCGACATCGGAGCCCTGCTGCTCGGCGTTCTCGGTCTTAAACTCCTCGGAGCCGGAGTGGGCGATGGTGCCCAGGTTGCGCTCGAGCTCCTCGGCGGTCATGCCGATACCGTTATCCGAAATCGTGATGGTGCGGGCATCCTTATCGAAGGAGACGCGAATGGCCAGGTCGCCCTGGTCGATCTTAACGCTCGGGTCCTGCAGGCTCTTAAAGTTGAGCTTGTCGACGGCATCGCTCGCGTTAGAGATAAGCTCGCGCAGGAAGATTTCCTTATTGGTGTAGATGGAGTTGATCATGAGGTCGAGCAGTTTTTTGCTCTCGGTCTTAAATTGACGCATGTGCAGTCCTTTCGCGCTACCCCCGCCCGCAAAAACGGCCCGGTCGCCCGAGCCGCATCGCAGACCTGCTATGTTCAGACTTAGATTTTATAACCCATTAGCGCGCATATATACATACGGAATCGAAAAACTGTATGTCTAAGCGTTCCGATGCGCCAATTGCCAAGGAGTGTCCCCAACTGCCGGCAGAAAAGGAACGTCCCTATCTGCCATCTACGCGCTTGGCCATCCAAACATGGGGCTGGCCCTCGTCTTCGTAGTCTACCGGGGCAATTTGCGTGTAGCCCGCCTTTACATAGAGCGGCAGCACGTATTCCTGCGCATGCAGTTTTACGAGCTTGGCACCGGCATCACGCGCGGCGGCATCACTGGCCTCGACGATCTTGCTCGCCAGACCGCGACGGCGCATGCTCGGCAGCACAGCCACGCGCCCCATAATATAGGTCTCCCCCGCTGCGACGCCTTCGTCCAAGTCGCACGCCGGCGAAACCGGAGCCTCTGAATCTGCCGCGCGCTCGAGCTCTTCGGGAAACACGCGCGAGCAACCGGCAAGCTCGCCGTCTACATAGAGCGTCACATGAATGCAGCTCTGATCCTCGTCGATAGCGTCGAACTCATTCTCGTAGCCTTGCTCGTCCATAAAAACGACGCGGCGCACCAACGCCGCGTCATCAAAGCATCCCGTCTTAAGTTGGATATCCATGGCTGCCCCTTCATTCAATGCGAACGTTAGGGACAGATTTTAGCGAAAATGGGCTCCGCGCACGCTAAACTTCGCGCGAGCCTTCGCCAGGCAATCGTAATGACCCACGTTATGGGCATCGCTCGCAATGAAACTGTACAGGTTCTGATCAAACAGACGCTGTGCCGGCTTTTTCTCGCGACCAAAGCGACCGCCGGCAATAAAGTCCGCCGAAGCCTGCAGCTTGCAGCCCATATCGACCAGACGCTCCGCCACGCTTACATCCTTTTGAACCGCACGATAGCGCTCAGGATGAGCGATGATCACCTGGTAGCCACGGCACTGCAAATCGTAAATCGTGTTCTCGTACTCTCTAAACGCATACGCATCGGCATGCGTCGAAAGCTCGAGCAGAAACTCGTTGGTCCCATCGAAATGCAAGTGCTCCGCGGCATCGATACCAAGCTCAACAAGCTTTCGATGGTTGACTTCGAAGCCCATCTGGAGCGGAAAACCGTCAGCGTTATCACGCAGCAGCTCAAAGGCATCCCACATCTTGTCGTAATCAAAATAGGGATCACGGCAGTGAGGAGTGCAAACGATTCTGGTTACACCGGCCCGCTTGGCAGCCTCGAGCATCGCCAAGCTCTCATCGAGATCGGCGGCGCCGTCGTCTACACCCGGCAAGATATGGCAATGAATGTCACGCATAGGTCAGCCTTAATCAACTAAACGTTTGCTCGGTTGGTGAAGATGCCCTTTTTGGAAGTCCCCTGATCGTCGGAGCCCTTCTTCACCTTCTTACCGTCCTTGGTGTAGTAGGAGTAGTAGTACTCGCTGGTCTCGGTCTCGCAGTAGTTCATAACGGTACCGATGAGCTTGACCTTCTCGGACTTCTTAAGCTGACCGATGGCGTTGAGCGCCTCCTCGCGCTTGGTGAAATCCTCACGCACAACAAAAAGCGCACCGTCGGTCAGACTTGCGATCTCGGCAGCATCGATGAAGGTGCCGACCGGGGGAGCATCAAAGATGACGTACTGGAACTTGGCGGACAGTGCCTTTACCAGCTTGGCAAAGCGGTGAGAGACGATGATGTCGGCAGGATTGGGAATATGCGGCTCGGCATCGAGGAAGTAGAAGTTCTTCTGACCCGTCTCGACAATCGCCTGGTCAATAGAAACCTGCTCGGAAAGGACTGCATAGAGTCCGCCGCGGGAGCGGACGCCGAGCATATCGGCAAGGGACCTGCGACGCATATCAGCCTCGACCAGCAGGACGCTCTTGCCGCTGGTGGCGATAGCCTGGGCAAGGTTGATGGAAACCGTAGACTTGCCCTCGTTGGGAATCGAGGACGTAACGGTGATGGTGCGAATGGGGTCGTCCACGCTCGCAAAGCGGATGTTGGCCAGAAGGGTCTTGGCGGCATTCTGTACAACGAGCTTATCGGTGTTCTTTGCCTTAGCCATGCCTATTTACCACCTTTCATAGCCGGAATTCGGCCAACAACGGGAATGCCCAGGAGCTCTTCTGCCTCTTCGGCACCGCGGATGCGGGTGTTGAGCATGTCTGCCAAAACGACATAGGCAACTGCGATAAAGATGCCCGCGAGGAACGCGACAGCAACGTACAGCATACGCTTGGGGCCGCTGGGGACTTCGGGAGTCTTAGCCTCGTCGATAACGTTGATGCTCTGGGCAGCGCCGACGTTCTGAGCGACCGTACTCACCGAGCTAGCTATGGCCTTTGCGACCTTAGCCGTCTCCTTGGCATCGGTGCCGGTAACCGAAAGCGTAATGACACGCGTGGTGGTCTCGGAGGAAACAGACACCTTGTAGTCATCCAGATCGGTGAGGCCCAGTTCATTGGCTGCGCCGCTCTTAACGCTATCGCTATCCAGCAGCGTGGCGATATCGTTGGAAAGCATCTGGCTCGCCGAGAGATCGTTGTAGCTCATCTGACCGCTATCGTCGGTCTTAGCGAGAATGTACATGCTCGTCGTCGCGGTGTAGGTGTTGTCCATCGCAACGAAGGACACGATGCCCATGGCGATCGCGCAGACCACCGGAAGGGCGATGACCAGCTGAAGGTGCTTTTTGAGCAGCTGGAACAGTTCGAGAAGGGTCATGCAGCTTGCCTTTCATTTCCCCAGTTCGGATTGACAAAACTGTCCGTATGTTATCGCATCTTCTTACCGAGACCAAACTCTATACATAAGAAACAGGCTCTCCTGTAAAAATGTCGGAAGCAATCGTAAAATTGCACAACAACGCCGCACCCGAAAGTCAAATGCGGCGTCTACATCAATATCTATGTTGTATCGCTATGCGAATGGCTCGTCCTGCTGTATGGGAAACGTCACCGTAATGGTGGTTCCCACGCCCAACTCGCTCGACAGATCGAGCGTGGCATGATGATACAGGGCCGCATGCTTGACAATGGCAAGCCCCAGGCCGGTTCCGCCGCGTGCCTTGGACCTACTCTTGTCCACGCGATAGAACCGCTCAAATACCTTGCCCTGTTCTTCAGGCGCGATACCGATTCCCGTGTCGGCGACCGCGAGGAACGGATGGCCTTCGTCGTTGGTGCCGCACTGCAGCGTAACCGTACCGCCGGGTCGATTGTAGCGGATGGCGTTGCTTGCCAGATTATAGATGAGCTCGTCAATCAAGCGCGACACGCCTTCGATGACCACAGGCTTGGTCTCATGACTTATCGTCACATTCGCCTGACGGGCGACCTGTTCAAGACGCTGCTCAACCGCGTAGATGACACGCGAGAGCTCAATAGGCTCCGTGGACCCAATGGGCACCGCCTCGCCCTCAGTTGCACGCTCGGCCTCGTCCAAGTTAGACAGCGTAAGGATATCGTTGACAAGCGCTGCCAAGCGGCCCGCCTCACGATAGATGCGACCGCCAAAGTTGCGCAGGTCGTCCTCGCCCTCGACCATGCCGTTTGCGATGAGCTCGGCATAGCCCGAAATCGCCGTAAGCGGCGTCTTGAGCTCATGGGTGATATTCGCCGTGAACTCGCGGCGCATACGGTCGTTGTCCGCCAGCACCGCCATTTGGCGCTTGAGTTCCTGGCGCTGCGACTCGATACGCTCAAGCATGGGTACCATCTCGGCATAGGCGTGCTCATAGCTACGGCGTGGGTGGTCCAAATCCACCTCTTGCAACGGCGCGATGATGGCACGGGACTCGCGGCGCGCCATAAAAAACGAGAGCACCGCACCCGCTGCTGCGATAAGCAGCATCGGCGCCACCATCGACAGCAAAATCGCCGCAACGCCAGGCTGGGCCTGCGCCAAGCGGACAACCTGGCCGTTATCAAGGGCGACGGCGCGATACAGCATGATCTCGTCGAGCGTAGAGCTTGCGCGCTCCGCGGAACCCGAACCACTCTCAAAGGCCTCGATGACCTCGGGGCGATCGCCATGGTTGGGCAGTGTGGAAGGCGACGCCTCGTTGTCGTAGGCAACCGATCCATCCTTGTTAATCAGCGTGATGCGCAAGTCCTCGCGATCGAGGCTACGCAAGAACGGGATGGGCTCCTGCTGCTCGTCGAGGGCGGCGGCAATGAGCTCGGTTTCCTGCGCCAGGTTGGCACTCGTGGCATCCGCCAAGGTGTTTTGCACAAAGAACGCACCCAGCACCGTAAACGCCACGATAACCGCCATGGCGCAGACAAAGATCGTCACAAAAACGCGGTGCGACAGCGTATGTTTTCCCTGGGGGGCGAAGACCACGGGTTACTCCTCCGATGCGGTGGCCGCGGTGTCGTCACCTTCGGCACCATCACCGGCAGAAGGCTCGGCCAAGCGGTAGCCCACGCCGCGCACGGTCTCGATGGCGCTGGCATGCTCGCCCAGTTTTTGGCGAAGCGTCTGCACGTGCACGTCAACGGTGCGCGAACCGCCGTCGAAGTCCCAACCCCACACGCTCTGCAGCAACGACTCGCGGGTAAAGACCACGCCGGGCTTGCGCATGAGGTACTCGAGAAGGTCGAACTCGCGCAGGGTGAGCTTAAGCGGCTCGCCGGCAACGGTCACCTCGCGATGGCTGGGCGAGAGCACGATGTCGCCCACGCTGAGCACATCGCTTGCCTGTTTGACCATGCCGCCGCGACGCAGCAGTGCGCGGCAGCGGCTGGCGAGCTCCATGAGCGAAAACGGCTTAGTCAGGTAATCGTCGGCACCGCCATCGAGCGCCATCACCTTGTCGAGCTCGGTGTCCTTGGCGGTAAGCATCATGATGGGCACCGTCGCCGTCAGGCGGTCGGCGCGCAGGCGACGCATAATCGCCAAACCATCGGTATCGGGCAGCATGATGTCGAGTAGGACAGCATCGGGTACCCGTCGCGCCACGGCGGCCTTAAACTCGCCGTCGCACGAAAAGCCCTCGGCCTCGATTCCCTGCTTGCGCAGCGCATAGACCGTCAAATCCCTGATGTTGTCATCGTCCTCGACGTAATAGATCATGTTGAACCCCTTTGCGGCCGGCATGACCGCATCTTAACCCTAAAGGTACCTTTACTAGATGGTATCAGCCAAAACGTCCCGTCAAATAATCCGCCGTGCGCGGATCGGTCGGATTCTTGAAGAGTTGCGCGGTAGGCGCGTGCTCCACCAACTCACCTAGCAAGAAAAACGCGACGGAATCGGATATGCGCGCCGCCTGCTGCATATTGTGTGTAACGACCACGAGCGTGCAGGTCTCCTTGAGCTCCCAGGCAAGCTGCTCCACCACGAGCGTCGACACGGGGTCGAGTGCGGAGGTCGGCTCGTCCATCAGCAGAATGTCGGGCTGCACGGCAAGTGCGCGGGCGATGCACAGACGCTGCTGCTGTCCACCCGAAAGACCCAGGCCCGACTCACTGAGCTTGTCCTTGACCTCGTCCCACAGGGCAGCGCGACGCAGGGCGTCCTCGACCAGCTCATCGAGCACGACGCGGTCGCGCACACCCATACCGCGCGGACCATACGCGACGTTGTCGTAGATGCTCATGGGAAACGGGTTGGGGCGCTGGAACACCATGCCCACGCGCTGGCGAAGGCGGCAGATGTCGTAGTCGCCCAGGATATCTTGACCATCGAGCGCAATCTTGCCCTCGATGCGGCAATCCTTGATGCCGTCGTTCATGCGGTTAAAGCAGCGCAGCAACGTGGACTTTCCGCAGCCCGAAGGCCCGATGAACGAGGTGATCTGCTTGTCGCGGATCTTGATATTCACGTCCTTGAGCGCATGATGGTCGCCATAGAACAGGTCGAGGCCCTCGACGTCGATGCGCGTCGGCGAGGCGGCAAGATCCTCTGCCGTGGGGCGAGTCGCATCCCCAACCTCGCGCTCGTGCGCGGCCTCGGCCTGCGCTTTCATGAGTTCTTCAAGCTCCGTGGGCTCCACAGCCGCAGCAGCCGTCATACCGCATACCTCCACATCGATATCAATTCAGCAGTATCGATAGTAGAAATCGCGGCTCATATGCACGTGAGCGCATTGTCAAGTGTTTGTAAGGGCACGCTGGCTATGCGGCGGGCAGCTCGATGGTGAATATCGTGTGTTCGGGCGTCGATTCACATGCAACGGTACCGCCGTGTGCCGCGATGATCTCCTTGGCGATAGCAAGCCCCAGTCCAGCGCCGCCGCGATTGGTCGCACGCGCCGCATCCAGGCGATAGAACTTCTCAAAGATCACCTTGAGCTTTGCCTCAGGGATGGGATCACCCTGATTGATAAAGCGCACGCGCACGCCACCGTCGTCCCGGCGTCTGGCCTCGATCGTGATGGTCGAGCCTTCATAGCTATAGGCAATAGCGTTTTTCATGATGTTGTTAAACACGCGGGCCATCTTGTCGCCATCCACGAGCACCGTCAGGTCCTCGCGAATATCAACTTGGACTTCCTTATGCTGCTCGTTGAGGATGGGATAGAACTCGTCAGCCACCTGAGCCAGCAGCAACCCCAGATCAACATAGCCGCGTGTAAGCACGATATCGTGGAAGTCAAAGCGCGTGATATCGAAGAACTCTTCGATGAGCGCATCGAGCCGGTGCGCCTTGTCGAGCGCCACGCCCGTAAAGTGCGCACGTTGCTCAACCGGCAGCTCAGGAGTCTCTTGCAGCAGCGAAAGATAGCCCACCACACTGGCAAGCGGGGTGCGTAGGTCATGTGCCAAGTACGTGACCAGATCGTCCTTGCGATGCGACTCGTCACGCAGAGCTTGCTGCACCTTGCGCTCACGGTCACGCACGCGGTTAAGGGCGCCCTCGACCTCCAAGAAGTCACCGTCGATGTTGTCCCAGGTGTCGGGGTGATCGATCAGGCGATCTTGAATACGAGCAGCCAGCACACAATCGGCATGCTGCTCGCCCTGCTCGTAGCCCTGGTAGTACAGGGCGCGGCCGCACAAGAACAGCACGCACACGGCAAGCGCCAGCACAAAGCCAAGCATGTTGAATACAAAGCCGGCATCGAACAACACTGGCCCTTCGATGCCGCCGAGCGCCATGGCGCCAATCGCCAACGTCATGGCCCACGCGGCGCCGCCAATCACCACGCAGCGGCGCACGATCTCAAATCGATCGATCAGCAAAAAGCCGACAAGCAGCACCGCCAAGATTCCAACGATGTTGTCGATGCCAATCAGCAGCAGGCTCAGCAAAAAGAGCAGCACCGTTGCAAGCGCGCGGTTGTCGACGACCGACCTCACGTATTCAAAGAGTCGATCGGGCACCTCGAACGCTTGTCTATCGTCTTTTGTCATATCAAGATCCTCACAAGCGAAAAGCGTTATTCGATTATGTAGCCGACGCCCCAGACGTTTTTGATAAAGCGCGGCTTTTGAGCGTCGTCGCCAATCTTTTCGCGCAAGTGGCGAATGTGCACCATCACCGTATTGTTGGAGCCGGGCATAAAATCCTCGTTCCACACCGCGCGGAACAGGTCCTCCACGGCCACCACGCTGCCGCGATGCTCGACCAGATACAGCAAGATTGAATACTCGGTGGGTGTGAGGCGCACCGGTGCACCGTCCACCGTCACGGAACGAGCGTCGCGGTTGATCTCCAAGCCGTCGAGCTGAATGGTCGGCGACTCGGCCGCCTGTGCACGGCTACCGTAGCTGGTGTAGCGGCGAAGCTGAGCGTGCACGCGCGCGATGAGCTCCAGCGGACGGAACGGCTTAACTACGTAATCGTCCGCGCCAAGCGAAAGGCCCTCGATCTTGTCTTGCTGGGCATCGCGCGCCGTCAGCATGATCACAGGATAGGTATGGCTGGAACGGATCGTACGCAGCAGCTCAAATCCATCGATATCGGGCAGCATGACATCCAGCAGCGCCAGATCGAACTCCTGCTCCAAAATCGCCTTGGCCGCATCGGCCCCGCAATAGGCAATCTGGACATCAAAGCCCTCTTTTGTAAGGTAGATACCAACCAAGTCGGCGATGGCCTTTTCGTCATCAACTACCAAAATGCGCTCGTTCATGCGTGCTCCTCTCGCGCTCCATTATGCCCGAGGCGACGCACGCCACACACAACAAGCGTGGGTGATTAAGTCGGCCTTAAGCACCCTTGTGCCCGTTCGGGCGCGGACGTGGGCCACGCACGCACGCGATGATCGCCGACGCCGGCAAACGATATACTCTAGTTTCAGAAGAGACCATCCCGTCGAAAGCGAAATCTGTGAAGTCCCTCACCTCTTTTGCAAAGCGCTCAGCCCAGCTTGCCGCCGGCTTTGTCTGCGCTATCGCCCTTGCCACTGGCGCGCCCACCGTCGCCGGCGCCCAAGTGCTTACAACCGACATTGTTTGCGGCAAAACCGCCGATGCGCGCGGCATCACGGCCGAAAACCTGCCCGATATCGATGCGACCAATGCCCTCGTCATGGGCAAAGACGGCACCGTCTACTATGGGCGCGGCGCCGATGAGCAGGTCAAGATTGCCTCGATCACCAAGGTCATGACCGCAATCCTAACCGTCGAGAATTGCAAGATGGACGAGAAGGTCACGGTGAGCAACGCCGCAGTCACCGTGGGCAATTCGACCGCCGGCTTGCTCGAAGGCGACAAGCTTACCGTGGAGCAGGCGCTGCGCGGCCTGATGATTCCCTCGGGCAACGACGCCGCCATCGTGCTCGCCGAATATGTGGGCAAGAAGATCGACCCTAAGACCAAAGACGCCGAGGCCACATTTGTGAAGGCCATGAACGAGCGCGCTAAGAAGCTCGGCTGCACCGGTACGCTTTTTGAAAACCCGCATGGTCTGGACTTTGATGAGTGGGCTGGCGATATGCACTCAACCGCACACGACGTAGCGCTGATGATGCAGGAGGCCATGAAAAACGACACGATCCACGAGGTCGTAGCGAGCGAGGATTCCTGGATCGAGGCCACGGGCGCCGACGGCACCGACCATTCGCATTCCATGGACACGCATAACTATTTGCTGGGCCAAGATGGCAACATCGGCGGCAAGACCGGCACCACCGACGACGCGGGCTATTGCTTTACGAGCGCCTACAACCGCGACGGCGACGAGATCTACACCGTCGTTTTGAACTCCACCACCACCGACCAGCGCTTTACCGATACCGCAACCCTTGCCAATTGGTACTACGGTCACAAGGCGGCGGTCGCAATCGCCAACACGCAGGAAAAGACCGCCAACGGCAACCCGCTTATGGCGCGCATCAGTCAAACCGACTGGACGGATAAGACGATCGACGCCACGCTCGCCGATCCTACGGCGCAAGCGACCGTGTTTTCCCTTGCCGGCGAGGTGACCGAAAAGGTTAGCTACGACGATCTTTCGGGCACGGTGCATGTTGGCGACAAGGTAGGCAGCGTTACGCTCAAGCAGGACGGCACCAAGGTCGCCGTCATGGACCTGGTTGCCGACGAGGAAGGCACAGGGCCGAATCCCATTGAATGGCTCCTCGTGAAGCTCGACCGCCTGGGCCGCCGCATCGACAACCGGCCACTCACGGCAGAGAGCGAGACCGTAGCCAAGGCGCCCGAGGTGTAGGGCTGGGGGAACATTACATTTGAGATTGGAGAGGCGTCCAACGGGCGCCTCTTTTTGAATACCTCTTAAACGGGATGCGTCAGAATCACCAAAGCGACATTGCTAGCCGTTTACCTTCGCTGTGTCTTTTCGGACCTTGAAAACGGGTCCACCGGGCATGCTAGTAGATCCTTTCGACCTCCTTGGTCAAGGCCCTGAAAAGGTCCCCAGCTGAGGGGTCTGCCCCAGGACACAGCGATTGCCAGGCACCCGTTTCTCCGATGGTGCCCGCACTCGTCATAACAAGATCGTCGCTCCGCCTGCGAATGGAGACACTAACGGAGCGGCCATTATGGAACCCATGGATATCGACTTTATTTATGCGCCCATCAGCTAGATAACTAATCATGACATTGATGCTGTCACCATACTCCGGCAATTCGAAGCCGTGGGAATCCATCAATAGCTTCACGTCCTGATGGTAAATGCGGGCCTCGACGACATTCTTGGGCATCTTCCCCGTCTTTGTTGGAGAGCAAAAGCTGATGCTTGGCTCCTCTTCGCTCATGCCTCGGTCAAACCTAAGCATGCACGGGCATACCGACTCAATGGTTCGCAAGGCGTCCGCCGCGACCTTTTCCTCGGTAAACATCTCCACGTCGATGCCGTTTTCTTCCATATAGGCACGGTTTTTACGTTGAAGCTCTAGCCGAGCCGCAGCCTCCCCATCTCCACGCTGTTCCCAATTTCCGGAGTCGGCGACATTTCGATCGAATGTAGAATCAACGGAACATGGCGCTTGCTGTTGAGTCTGATCACTGTCGCCGAGACGCCTTAGCTCGGAGCGTCTCATCAGTAGTGTCACAATATCAAACAGCCAACCAAATCCAAAAAGGCCAAAGGTAAAGAGATATAGAAAGAAGCTACCCCACATCCGTGCATACGCCCTATGAGCGCCCGACCACCCAAGAAGGAAGCATAGCAAAAGCGCCTTGTTTGCCCTGTCAACCGACGTAATCTCTCGAGTGAGAGATTTCTGTTCAGGCTTCGCCAAAGGTGTAATTTCATGCGATGAAACAGTAATTGAGGACGTCCTTGACGCCGAGCTCCGAGCGCCTGATTTAGCAACGGCGCGAGCGACATCCCCAACTCCGACGGTCGTTCTGCTGTATACGGCATTGTAAGCAGCCTTCTTCGGATTTTTGATCCACCCCATGCCCTTCTTACCATAGCCGGGGATTATCGCCCGCTTTACCGCGCGCTTCGCTCTGCCGGTCGTTCTTGCCTTGAGTGATGTCTTTAGATTCGGCTTACGCAGCCCGACCTTTACCATATTTCTACTCCATCCCCTCGGAACCCCACACCGGGGTGCACGAGCACGCCTGGGTCTCCCCGTTTTCAAGCGCCCCGTGTTTGCCTAATGTTCACGCCCTTTCGGACTCTAATCCCCAGCTGCCATTCTTGATAATCAGAACCACCCTTAAAAAGGGTGGTTTGCTCTTAGGGTATAACCCACGGGCC
>CAUDDF010000041.1:0-20000 GCA_958448275.1 uncultured Collinsella sp. | reverse complement strand
GGATTGGTCAATCTCGGCCGACTATATTTGGCTAAATTATTCCGGCGCTAACAGCGCTCACGCAGGCAGCCCAAGATCCCGAGATGTGGAAGTATGCCCTGCGCGACCTGCCCGAACTCAAGCAAGCTGTGTGCGATTACTATGAGCGTCGCTTTGGCGTTTCGGGCATTACGCCGTCCATGGTGCAGTCGTGCAACGGCACGCAGGAGGGCGTGGGCCATTTGGGCCTGGCCCTGCTCGATCCGGGTGACACCATTTTGGTTCCCGATCCGTGCTACCCGGTTTTTGAGGCGGGGGCCAAGATCGCCGACGCCAAACTCGAGTATTATCCGCTGGTGGCGGAGCACAATTACCTGCCCTATGTGGCGGGCATCGATCCCGAGGTGGCCGATCGTGCCAAGTACATGATCGTGTCGCTGCCCGCCAACCCGGTGGGCTCGGTGGGCACGCCCGAGATCTACGAGGAGATCATCGCTTTTGCCCGCGAGCACGACCTGCTGATCGTTCACGACAACGCATACTCCGACATCGTGTTCAACGGCGAGCCGGGCGGCAGCTTCTTGCAGTACCCCGGCGCGCTCGAGGTGGGCGTTGAGTTCTTCTCGCTCTCCAAGTCGTTTAACGTCACCGGTGCCCGCATCGGCTTTTTGGTCGGCCGAGAGGACGTGGTCTCGGCCTTTGCCAAGCTGCGCGGCCAGATCGACTTTGGCATGTTCTTCCCGATCCAGAAGGCCGCCATCGCCTGCCTGAACGGTCCGCGCGATGAGGTCGAGGCGCAGCGTCTGAAGTACCAGGAGCGCCGCGATGCCCTGTGCGACGGTCTTGAGGGCTTGGGCTGGGAGCGCCCCAACGCGCATGGCTCTATGTTTGTGTGGGCCAAGCTTCCCGGTGGCCGCACCGATTCCATGGCGTTTTGCGAGGAGCTTATGGAGAAGGCCGGCGTTGTGGTGACGCCGGGCGCGAGCTTTGGTCCTTCGGGCGAGGGGCACGTGCGCATGGCGCTGGTCTTGCCGCCCGACCAGATCGCTTTGGCTGTCGAGGCCATTCGCGAGGCGGGCCTGTATTAGAAAGCTATTTTGGCTCGTCAATATATCGAAACCGATTTCGTGCAGTTATTTTACGAATTCTGCAAACAATTTCGGTAAACGGTCGATTTTTGGCTGCGAATAGGAGCATAATCAAAGTCCCGATTGGATGTATTGGGATTACGACAAGCCGCTCGGGTCGTTCCCGGGCGGCTTGTTTGTGGAGTGAGATGGGAGTTTCTAATGGTTAACGAGAAGAAGGTCGCTATTGTCGGCTGCGGTTTCGTCGGTTCGTCTTCGGCGTTCGCGCTGATGCAGAGCGGTCTGTTCTCCGAGATGGTCCTCATCGACGTGGACAAGAACCGCGCCGAGGGTGAGGCCCTGGATATCGCGCACGGCATGACGTTTGCCGAGCCGATGAAGATCTACGCCGGCGATTATTCCGATGTCGCCGACGCCGCCATGATCGTCGTCACCGCTG
Source organism: uncultured Collinsella sp. (assembly GCA_958448275.1). GTDB lineage: Bacteria > Actinomycetota > Coriobacteriia > Coriobacteriales > Coriobacteriaceae > Collinsella. Next base: position 18,494 of record CAUDDF010000041.1, on the reverse strand, counting down.
GCGCTGCCCAGAAGCCCGGTGAGACCCGCCTGGACCTGGTCAACAAGAACGTTAACATCTTTAAGTCCATTATCCCCGAGATTAAGAAGTCCGGCTTCGACGGCATTCTGCTAATCGTCTCCAACCCGGTTGATGTTCTGACCTATGCTGCCATCAAGATGTCCGGCCTGCCCGAGGGCCATGTCATCGGCTCCGGCACCGTGCTCGACACTGGCCGTCTGCAGCAGATGCTTGGTGCCCACGTCGAGGTTGACCCGCGCGATGTCCAGGCCTATGTCATGGGCGAGCACGGCGACTCCGAGTTTGTCGCTTGGTCCAGCGCTCAGGTTGCTGGCGTTCCGCTGAACACCTTCTGCGAGCTTCACGGTCATCTGGAGCACGAGGCTGCCGAGAAGCGTATCGCCGAGGACGTCAAGAACTCCGCCTACACCATCATCGAGAAGAAGCACGCCACCTACTACGGCGTCGCCATGGCCGTCAAGCGCATCTGCACCGCTGTCATGCGCGATGAGCAGACCGTTCTGCCCGTTTCCTCGCTCATGGTGGGCGAGTATGGCCTGTCCGATCTGGCTATCTCCATGCCGACGGTCGTTGGCCGCGACGGCGTCGTCTGCCGCGTCCCCGTGCCGCTGAACGATGACGAGCAGCATGAGCTCACCGCCTCCGCCAAGGCCCTCAAGGACATCATCGACAGCGTCGACTTCTCCTGCTAAATCAAGCTCGCTAGAGCGAAAAGCTACAATGAAGGCGTCCGGGTCCACACGGCCCGGGCGCCTTTTTGGTGCAAAGTAACCTGACCCCAATGCACCATAGTTGATGGGAGGGCCATGTCGGATTCGCCTAATTTTTTGACCTATGCCCAGACAGCGTTTGATCCGTTTGAGGAACGGCCGTTCTGCGCGGTGGATAGCCTGGTCTTTGCGTGGTTGTCCTATTTGCGTTTGCCGGGTGATATGGCGGAGCTGACGAACTGGCAGGGCCTAGACGTACGCGAGCTGCTGCGCGCCGAGTGCTACCAAGACATGATTGGCGACCTGTGGGATCCGGAGGGGAGTCGTGCCCTGTTGGAGGCTGTGGCAGCAAGCCCTCGCTACCGTGGCGTTCGTGTTTGCGGCTATCGTAGCGTGAGTGATGCCGAGACAACGGAGCAGTTTGCGGCCATGACGTTCCGATTTCCGGCGGGGTTTAGCTATCTTGCCTTCCGGGGGACCGACAGCACGATTGTGGGCTGGAAAGAGGACTTTAACATGGCGTTCCGGTGTCCTGTGCCGGCCCAGGAATCCGCGGCGCGTTATGTAGACGAGGCGGCGGATGCGATTGACGGGCCGCTTTTGTGCGGAGGTCATTCCAAGGGTGGAAACCTTGCGGTGTACGGTGCGGCGATGTGCCCCGATGTCGCCCGTGAGCGAATCGAACGGGCGTATTCCCATGATGGTCCGGGCTTCGTCGAGGAGTTTCTGAGCGGCAACGCCTTCGCCGATCTATCCGGTCGAATCGACAAGACGCTACCTCGGTCGTCGATCTTTGGCATGATGTTCGAGACACAGGAGGACTATGCCATCGTTGAGAGCACCGAGTTCAGCCTGCTTCAGCATAATCCCTTTAGCTGGGTGGTTGATGGTCGCGACTTCGTGTACTGTGAGCGCCTGTCCGCCGGTGCTCGATACGTTGATGGCTCCATTCGCGAGATGCTGCTTGCGGTGTCGCCTAACGAGCGCGAGCGTTTTGTAGATGCGTTGTTCTCCGTGCTTGAGGCTACGGGTGCTGAGCGGTTTGCGGATATCGCTGGGAATCTGCGCGAGAGCCTGCCTGTGATGCTCCAGGCTGCGCAAGGCTTTGACAAGGATACGCGACGCTTTGTCTCGCAGACTATCGTTGCGATTCTTAAGTGTGCGCTTCTGCCCAAACGTCCCCAGATCGACATGCCCGCTGCCGGCAAGAGCTTGGCAGAACAGCTCGAGGCTTGGCAGTCCGAGCTCCTGCGCTAACCATTGGTGCAAAGCAACCTGTCCCCGATGCACCAATCTTCGATGCGCCTGGGGCGGGATCGACCGCTATACTGGTTCGTGCCGAAATCGATCTAGAACGGAATGCCGTATATGAAAATCAATCACGCGATTCTGCATATCCTGGACTTTGACTCTGCCGTCAACGTTATGAGCCAGCGCGAGCTCGATATCGAGAGCCGCACCGTGCGTAATTTCGTAACCACGCACCTGCGGCGCGCTCGTACCTCGGCTGATAACAAGCGTGCCACGTTTGCCGAGAACTCCGCATTCGGCGGCGAGCTCAAGGGCTATTTCTTTGGTGAGCGTGAGTTCGTGGATCTGTCTCAGCAGATTGCGGAGTTCATCTCTTCCGAACTTACCAAGGCCGAGAAAGCCGAGTCCACTGACGTGCTTGTGGCGGACTTTGATGACGATGAGGATGCCCGCTGGTTTGCCGTGATGCTGCTGGGCTCCAAGCAGGCTTTTATGCACGAGGTGGGTCGCGAAGAGGGCGAGGTGCGCAACGACATTGCGCGCCACTACGCCATTCTGCCGAATCCCTCGCAAAAGGTGCCGAGCTATGCAATCGTGCGTGCAAGCACCATGGAGATCGGCTATGTGGATAAGAAGCGCAAGATTGCCGGCGAGGATCGCATGCTCATTCCCGATGGCCTGCTGCAGTGCGACACGGGGGTATCGGGCAAGGAGGTCATCGACACCGTGACGCGTGTGGTCGAGGAAGTCGCCGAGGAGCACGGTGCCAACACGGCTGTAGCACTCGCCAAGGTTAAGGCTGCTGTTGCCGAGAAAGTTGAGGATGACGAGGAACTGCCCCCTTGGGATATCGTCGATGAGGTCTTTGAGGACGAGCCGGTTATCAAGGAGAGCGTGCGCGCGGCACTGACTGAGGAGAAGGTGCCTGAGCGTGTGCCCGTGGAGCGCAAGCAGGTCGAACGCGCGGCGGTGCGCAACCACAAGATCCGTACCGACACGGGCATCGAGATCAGCTTCCCGGCCGAGATGGGTTCGAACTCTGAGTACATCGAGTTTGTCAACGAGCCCAACGGCCTCATCTCCATCGAGCTCAAGAACATCGGAAGTATTGAGAATCGATAAACTGCTCTTGGACGTTGCAAAAAACAAAGGCCGAAGCCTTTTGGGACTTCGGCCTTTTTTGTTTTCGGCTTGGTTGCTGACATTGCGCCGCAGGTTGAGCTCACGTCAGCGAAAACGCCCCTAAGCGAGCAAGGTGACGTGAAAGAGGAGGGAAGCGTACTTCGGTACGCGACCGACGATTGAACGTCAGATTGCCGCTTAGGGGCGTTTGCAGCGTCGAGCCGTTACGCGGTTTGGCAAAACCGCGTAACTTCTACAGCTGGCGCAGGCCCTCTTCCAGGCCGGTCTTGCTGTCGGTCTTCTCGTCGCGCATCTTGATGGCGCGGGCGGGGACACCGGCCACGACGGCGCCGGCGGGGACGTCCTCGACGCACACGGCGCCGGCGGCAACTACAGCACCCTTGCCCACGTGCACGCCTTCCAGGACCACGGCGTTTGCGCCGATCATGACATCGTCCTCGATGATGACGGGCGTGGCGCTGGCGGGCTCCACAACGCCTGCCAGCACGGTGCCGGCGCCGATGTGGCAGTTCTTGCCCACGGTGGCGCGACCGCCCAGCACGGCGCCCATATCGATCATGGAACCCTCGCCGATAACGGAGCCGATGTTGATGATGGCGCCCATCATGATGACGGCACGGTCGCCAATCTCGACGCGGTCGCGGATGATCGCGCCCGGCTCGATGCGGGCGTTGATGCCCTTAAGGTCGAGCATGGGCACGGCGGAGTTGCGGCAATCGTTTTCAACGTCGTAGTAATCGATGGAATCGGCATTGGCGTCCAGGATGGTCTTGAGCTCGTCCCAGTCGCCAAAGACGGTCTTGCCGCGACGGCCGCCGTAGACATGTGCGTCGCCCCAGGCAACCTTCATGCCCGGCTTCTCGCGCACGTACAGCTTGACGGGCGTCTTTTTGGGCGCGGTGGCGATGTAGTTGATAATCTCCTGTGCATCCATCTCGGCTGCGTTGCTCATTTGCTATCTCTCCTTTGGGTGGATTCGGTTGATACCTGGTTAGGCAAACATGACCTTGTCGAACGTATAGAAGCCGGGTTCGCGGGTGACGAGCTTCTGCGCGGCTGCCAAGGCGCCGTTGACAAAGATCTGACGGCTCGTGGCGCGGTGGGTGAGCGTGACCTCCTCGTCCTGGCCAAAGAAGCTCACCTCGTGCACGCCGGCGACGGTGCCGCCGCGCAGCGAGTGCATACCGATTTCCTTGGGATCGCGTGCTCCGCACATGCCCTCGCGGCCATAGACGGGGTGGTAGCCTGCCTCGGGCTCGGCTTCGACGACGGCGTCGAGCAGTAGCTTGGCAGTGCCGCTGGGGGCGTCGACCTTTTGGTTGTGGTGCGTCTCGACGATTTCGCAGTCAAAGCCGGGCAGCTCGCGTGTAGCCTGCGCTACCAGATGGCGCAGGGCTGCGATACCGATGGAGTAATTGCCCGAGTGCATAACGCGGGTGTTCTGGCCCAGCTCACGCAGGCGGTCCATCTGCTCGGGGGTGTAGCCTGTGGTGCCTGAGACCAACGCCGCGCCCGTGCGCTCGACATAGGCGACGACGGCGTCGAAGGTCGCGACGTTCGAGAAGTCGATGATGACGTCGGCAGCCGGTGCGTTCTCGAGCTCGCTCAAATCGAAGCCAATCTGGGTCACGATATCAAAAACGGGCTGCCCGGCGGCGTCGACAATGCCTTCGGCGGTAGTGCGGATGAGCGAGCCCATGCGGCCCGTTCCCATAATGACGGTCTTAATCAAGTAGACCAGCTCCCTTCAGAGCATCGGTAAGTGCGGCTCGCGTGTCGTCTGCCATGGGGCACAGCGGCATACGGTAGTTTGCCTCGATCATGCCCATCTGGGCGAGCGCTTCCTTGACGGGGATGGGGTTGACCTCGCTAAAGAGGGCGTTGATGAGCGGCTGGCCGGCAATCTGGATATCGCGGGCGCGCGCTACGTCGCCGTCCAGATAAGCGCGGCACATGTCGTGTACAAGCTGCGGCTGCACGTCGGCCCACACGCTGATGGTGCCCGAAGCGCCCAGGCTCATGAGCGGCACTGTGAGTGCATCCTCGCCCGAGTACATGCGGAAATCGTCGGACAGCAGGTGGGCGATCTTGGCCGCGTAGGCGACGTTGCCCGAGGCCTCCTTGATGCCCATGATGTTGGGGTGCGCGGCTAGGCGCTCTACGTTGCGCTCGCTGATACCGCAGCCGCAGCGGCCGGGGATGTTGTACAGGATGCAGGGGATGTCAACGGCATCGGCGACGGTCTTAAAGTGCTGATAGATACCCTCTTCGTTGGACTTGTTGTAGTAGGGGGTAATGAGCAGCAGGCCGTCGGCTCCCAAGCCCTGGTAAGTAAGCGACTTGGTGAGCATGGTCTGCGTGGAGTTGGAGCCTGAGCCGGCGATGACGGGGACGCGTCCTGCAACATGCTTGACCACGGCGGCGACGACGGAGTTGTCCTCGTCATCGGTCATCGTGGCGCTCTCGCCGGTGGTGCCCAGGGTGAGAATGGCGTCGGTGCCATTTTGCAAGTGGAAATCGATAAGGCGCTCGAGCGCGTCAAAGTCGACACTGCCGTCCTTTTTAAACGGCGTAACCAGGGCGACGATTGAGCCCTCGAGATTGCGGATGTCCATGTTCTTCTCCTTCGCCTCCGCGATCTGGATGCGTTTGTTCCATTGAGCTGCGACTGCCAGGCGCTCGTCTTGGGCGCGACGGCGGGCGCTTTCGGCGCGCGACTTGGCCAGCAGCTCTCGGCCGCACGGCAGCACGTCGAGCGTGGAAAAGTAATCGCCCGGGCGCTCGGCGCGGCGGATGAGGTCGGCCGCGCCATCGGGGCGCAGCAGGACCTCGGCGGAGCGCAGACGTCCGTTGTAGTTGTAGCCCATGGAGTAGCCATGCGCACCGGTATCGTGGATTACAAGCAGGTCATCCATGTCGATATGCGGCAGCTCGCGGTCGATGGCGAACTTGTCGTTGTTTTCGCACAGGTTGCCCGTGATATCGTACGTGTTCGTGACGGGAGCTGCGGACTTGTCGGGGCCACCCGGCTGGCCCATCACTGTAACGTGGTGGTAAGCGCCATACATGGCAGGACGAATGAGGTCGACGGCACTTGCGTCCACGCCGATATAGTCTTTGTAGATCCGCTTTTCGTGAATGGCCTTGGTGACCAGGCACCCGTAGGGGCCCATCATAAAGCGGCCCATCTCGGTGCAGATCGCCACATCGCCCATGCCGGCGGGAACCAGGATCTCGTCGTAGGCCGCGTGTACACCCTCGCCGATGGCGTGGATGTCATTGGCCTGCTGCTCGGGCAGGTAGGGGATACCCACACCGCCGGACAGATTGATAAAGGCGACATGTGCACCGGTCTCGCGCTCCAGGCGCACGGCAAGTTCAAAGAGGATTCGCGCGAGCTTGGGGTAGTAATCGTTGGTGACGGTGTTGCTGGCAAGGAAGGCATGGATGCCAAAGTCCTCGGCGCCCTTGGCCTTGAGCATGCGGAAGGCATCAAAGAGCTGCTCGGTGGTCATGCCGTACTTGGAATCGCCCGGGTTGTCCATAATGCCGTTGGAAAGCTGGAACAGGCCGCCCGGGTTAAAACGGCAGCTCACCGTCTTGGGGATGGGTCCCGCGACGCGCTCGTAAAACTCAATGTGGCTGATATCGTCGAAGTTGACGATGGCGCCCAACTTGTCGGCAAGCTCAAAGTCTGCCGCCGGCGTGTCGTTGGACGAGAACATGATGTCATGGCCGGTGATGCCCAGCGAGCGGGCGATCATGAGCTCGGTATAGCTCGAGCAATCGCAGCCGCAGCCGTATTCGTTGAGAATTGAGATAAGGGCCGGGTTGGGGTTGGCCTTGACGGCAAAGTACTCCTTAAACCCCGGGTTCCACGCAAAGGCGTCGCGCACTTCTTGCATGTTGCGGCGGATACCCGCCTCGTCGTATAGATGAAACGGCGTGGGGAACTGCTCGACGATATGCTCGAGTGTCTCCTTGTCCACAAACGGCTGCTTGGCCGCATATGCCTCGTTGGGGGTCAATGCCATGTCCCGTAAACCTCGCTATCCAGACGGCGCCATCTGCGCATCGAATCCGCATAGCGTGGACCCAATGTCCGGATAGCGCTCCCGCATTGCTGCAGACAGTCCTGCGAGTGTTTCCCGCAGGCCCACCAGGCTGTTCGTGCCCGAAAAACCCAGTTCGGCGGGTTTCGCCTCCCCGCGGGGTCAAAGTCTGCCGACTCGCCCGCGGCTCTTCGTGCCCGCGCCTCTATCAAGTGGTAAAGACCCTACCACGTTGCACTTTACCAAACAAGAGTATACGTATATAACGTTTAAAAAATGCAGCATCATGCTAGAAACGAGGGCGCCACAATCCTGCGTCACAATAGGTGACAACTGAGTTGCCCCATGAAAGGAATCCCCATGACCGAGCTCCAAGAACTCCGTCGCTATCGTCGCGACCTGCATCGCATTCCGGAGCTCGACTTCGATCTTCCGCAAACTATCGCCTATATCGAGGGCGTGCTCGCTCCGCTTGCCTGCGAGGTGATCCATCCGTGCCCTAGTTGCGTGTGCGCTTTCTTCGACGCTGGCACGGGTGCCTCGCATGCCACGGCGATTCGTGCCGATATGGATGCGTTGCCTATTGCGGAGACGACGGGCGCCGCTTTTGCCTCGACGCATCCCGGCAAGATGCACGCGTGCGGCCACGACGGGCACATGGCTATGGCCCTCGCGGCGGCAACTTTTGTCGACCGTACGATTCGTGAGCAGCCGGGCGTTATTAAGCGCAACGTGCTTTTTGTGTTCCAGCCGGCCGAGGAAACAACCGGTGGCGCTAAGACGGTATGCGAGAGCGGCGTGTTCGAGCGCTACGGGGTCGACCGCATCTTTGGCTTTCACGTGTGGCCCGATCTTCCTGCCGGTACGCTGGCGAGCTGTCCCGGTCCGCTGCTGGCGCGCTCGAGCGAGACGCACATTCATATCCATGGCACGAGCATCCATATCGCCAAGACCTACGGCGTTCCAGTCGAGGAATCACATGACGCAGCGCTGGCGGCGGCAAAGTTCCTGGTTGCCGAGCGCGAGCTGATGGACGAGCTGGGTGCCGATGAGCCCTGCATCGGTAAGTTTGGCCTGCTGCAGGCCGGCACCGTCTGCAATGCGGTGGCGGGGGAGGCCCATGTTGCCGGTAGCTTGCGTGTGTTTACGGACGCCATGTTCGACCGTGCGCGCGAGGGCGTACGCCGTGCGCTCGACGAGGCGTGCACCGCAACGGGCTGTACGTACGATCTCGACTTTGCCGAGGGCTATCCGCCAGTCGATAACGACCCCGAGTTGTTTGCCCACATTGCGCCTGCCTTGCCCGAGTTGCAACTTGTGGACGAGCCGCTGTTAATTGCCGAGGACTTTGCTTTCTATCAGCGCCATCTGCCGGGCGTGTTCTTCTTGCTGGGCACGGGCGTGCCAGAAGGACAAGAAAACCCGATCGACGCTGATGACTGCCCAGCCTATGCGATGAGCGCTCTGCATACCGATACTATGCTCTTTGACGAGGAGATTCTTCTCAAAGGCCTCGATGTCTACAAACGATTGCTTTTGCTTGACTAAGGCGCAAAGGACTATTTGTTCTAGAAAACACGAACAAACGTACGATATAATAGAGATGTAAGTCTATAGAAAGGTTTGACGTTACTAACGTAAGGCGATACTATGATTGCATCGTATAAAGATGAGGATACCGAACGCTTTGCCATGGGTGTGCGGGTCAGGAGGTTCGTGCCCTTTGAGCGTGTTGCGTTGAGGAAGATTCGCCAACTGCAGGTTTGTGCTTCGCTTGATGATCTTCGCGTTCCACCGGGCAACCGCCTGGAAGCTTTGAAGGGCGATCGTGCCGGTCAATATAGCATCCGTGTTAACGAGCGCTATCGGGTCTGTTTTGAGTGGAGACAGGAGATGGCTTGGAATGTCGAAATCGTCGATTATCACAAGTGATGAGACTTCGGCCGATTTGCTGTCGCCGGTGACTCCTGGTGAGCTTCTCAAAGAGGAGTTTCTTGTTCCCATGGGCATTTCTCAATATCGCCTTGCGAAAGAGACTGGGATTCCGGCTCAGCGTATCGGGCAGATTGTCTTGGGAAAACGTCGCGTGACGGCCGACACCGACCTCCGTCTTTGCCGTTATTTTGGCCTGACGGATGGTTATTGGCTGCGCGCTCAGGTGGCGTTTGACCTTGAGGCCGAGAAAAGGCGGATCGAACCGGAACTCGACAAGATCGTTCCTGTTCAGCAGGCTATCGCACTGTAGTGCTCAAAGATGATGGGGGTGGCGCGGCGATGAGGCGACGCCGACAGTCTGCCGTATATAGTCCGGGTGGATGCGGGTGCGGTTTGCTGCTGCTTCCGGTTATTGCTGTGAGCATTGGCGTGATGTTTGCGCTTGCCGGGCTTGCCGCGGCGGCGCTCGTGCTGTTTATCACTGCCATCGGCGTGACGATTTGGCTTTGCCGCAATCGCGAGCAACGCCGTGCCGACGGTAAAACCAATGTCGGCTGGGTCGTCTTTCTGATCATTGCGTACCTGCTGAGTGCCAGCTACCTTGTTTTCTTTGTCCTGTTGATGATCAGTGCCTTTACCGGGGAATCCGTCACGGTGGGTTGATGCACTGCCAGCAGACGGTCGCGCGCAGTGCGTTTGCTCGGCGTTTGGATAACTGCATTGGTCGTTTACCGCAGCCTTAGCTCTCAGCTAATGAATTCAAGTTCAATCCTTCCTACGATGTGCTGTGTACCGGCACGGTAGCCGGATCGTAGGAAGGATGAATAATGGCAAAAGAGGGAAAGAAGCCAATCGGCAAGATTGTCCTAGGCATCATCGTGGTGCTGGTTATTGTCGGTGCCGTGGGCTCTATGGGCGGCAACTCAACCGATTCGTCTGCGAGCGATTCGGCAAAACCTGCCGAGACGACACGGCAGGCTGAGGAGCAAAAAGAACCGCAAGAACCGTATACCATTGCTGACGAGGCTGAAGACACTTCCAATCAGTTTACCTATAAGATCACGGGCACCCTGACCAATAACACGGACAAGGAAAAGAGCTACATTCAGATTGAATATGTTCTGTATGATGCCGATGGCAACCAGGTTGGAACGGCTCTTGCAAACACCAATCATCTGAAGGCGGGCGGCTCCTGGAAGTTCGAGGCGCTGGGTACGGTGTCTCCCGACCAGGTTGCTAGCTGGGAGCGTTCGGACGTAAGCGGTTTCTAGCATGTTGCATGCACTGGGGGAGGTGAAGTCGTATGTCCGATAAAAAGCTGACTGACGAGTTGCTCAATGAGCTTCTCGACGCGCCAAACATCGATGGCTATATCAAGGAACACGACTTTGCCGCCCCGTCGCTTTCGGATTACTTAAAGCAGTTGCTGCAAGAGAAGGGGCTCGAGCGTTCGCGCGTGGTGCGTATGGCCGACCTCAACGAGACCTTTGGCTATCAGATCTTTACCGGTTCGCGCAATCCGAGCCGCAATAAGGTGCTGCAGATTGCCTTTGCAATGGCGCTGTCGATGAAGGAGACTAACCGCGCCCTGACGGCTGCCGGAGTGAGCGTCCTAAACTGCAAGGACCGTCGCGATGCAATCATTATCTTTTGCATCGACCGTGGCTGTAGCCTCCAAAAGGTCAATGAAGAGCTGTATCGCTTTGGCGAGGAAACGGTGAGTTAGTGGCCAATGGCTGAGCTGGCTGTTGCCGAAACAACTATGCGAACGAACAGGGTGCGGACACCATGGGGTGTCCGCACCCTGCGTTATGATGGACGCCATGGATACTCAGAGCCCAACATATTCCGATGACGAGCTGACTGCTTCACTTGCCGAGCATTTGGCGTCGCTCGACCGCGATGACAGCTATCGTGTGGAGCGCGTGCTCAAGTGCTCGGATGTCGAGACGACCGAACTCGTCTATTTTGAGGGCTCTGGCGGCGGGTCTCTCGGTCCCTTTGTCCGCAAGCGCATCGATGCTTCGGCGCAGATTGGCGGGGCCTACGAGCGCCTGTTTGCGGCTCAGCGGGCCGGACGCCGTTTTGAACACTTACCCCGGATTGTCGATTGCCGCCGCGCGGGCGAGGAGCTCGATGTGGTGATGGAATATGTCGAAGGCGAGACGCTCGAGGCGCTCGTGGGGCGCCTGGGCGCGACGCCCGATTATGCCCGCGAGCTGTATCCCGTTCTGTGTGAAGCGGTGGGCGAGCTGCATGCTGGTTTTGCAGCTGCGGGGGAGCCAGGGGTACCGGTAATCCATCGCGACCTTAAACCCTCGAACATCATCGTATCGGGCGTGAGGTATGCGGCCGATGCTGGCATGACCTTCTCGTCGTTGGTGATTATTGACCTGGGAATCGCGCGCGTATGGCGCGATGGCGCCGATGCCGACACCGTCAAGTTTGGCACGCGACCCTATGCGCCGCCCGAGCAGTATGGGTTTGGGCAGACGAGTGTGCGCAGCGACGTGTACGCGCTGGGCGCCCTGTTGTTCTTCTGCTTGACGGGAGTCGACCCTAAACCAGGGCTCGACATGCGCGAGCAATGCGAGGCGCGCGGTATTCCCACTCCACTTTCCGATGCCGTCTGCATGTCGATGGCGCTCGATCCGGCCAAGCGTTTTGCGAGTGCGGAAGCATTGGGACGGGCGACGCGCGCGGCATACGATCTGAGTCGCCCCGTGCGGCCTCCTGCGCCTGCGCCTGTCCGTACTCCAGACTCGGAGACAGTGTTGGCGTCCCAAGGGCTCCAGAAACCCGCAGGGCTTCCTGGCCCTGCCGCCTCCGCTGCATGCGGTCTGCTCTCTCGCGTTCCGGAGTCTCTGGGGCGCATTTGGAATACGCTCGTCTGCTTCTCGCTGCTTGTGTTCTTTGCCGGTAGCCACTTTGCCGTCTTTCACCCCACGGGAGCAAACCAAAGCTACCCGACGTGGCTTCTCATAATCGAGTATTTTTTCTTTGTCGATGGCCTTATGGTGCTTATGCATTTTGCGCTGCTCGATAAGCGCCGTCTTCGTCGGCGATTCGCATTGCTCGACAGCTATCGCGGCAAGAAGCTCGCGAAGCTCTTGCTCAAGGCATTGGGTGTGCTGCTCCTATGCATGATCGTCATAGTCGCGGTTGCCAATGCGACCGGCGTCGTCGATACCTCCGCTACCTAAAAGAAAAGGGCCCCATTGGGGCCCTTTGCAGTTGCACTTAGATGCGGTTCATCTGAGCGGCGACTTTGTTGTACCAGTCCTGCCACGTGGGCGGGCAGTACTTTTTGGCCGCTGCCGGGGTAAGGGTGGAGCCGTAGTTGGCGCCCAGATAGGCAACGTGAGCGGAGATGCCCTCGCTCCAGCTGCCAAAGCTGCGCCAACCGCCGCCACGTGCACTCCAGCCCCAGGCGTTGTAAGAATTGGCGCAATAAGCACCCTTGGTGCTCTCGATGCAGGCGATGGCGGGGGACCAACGGGGGTCGACACCGGTATTCCAAGCGGCGGCGGCAAAGTTATAGCCCTGGCCTGCCATGGGGGAGCCGGCGAGATAATTGTCGATGCGGCTCGTCCACTCATTAATGAACGAATCGTAATCGGAGCTACCGGTATTGGCGTTGTTCACCGTGGTGTCGATGGTGGTGTTGGTGTTGGTGGCCTGGCTGCTGGAATTGCTGCCGCTTACGCCCTCGCCCGAGAGCTTTTCGGCGGCAGCGGCCTTATCGGCCTCAAGCTTGGCAAGCTCGGCGGCATTTTCCTGCTCGGCTTTTGCCTGTGCCTCGCTGCGGAGCTGCTGGGCCTGCGCCAGCGCATCCTCGGCGTTTTTCTGCTCCGCCTCAAGCTGAGACTTGGCCTGCTGGAGCTCGGCCTTGTTCTGCTCGAGTTCGGTTTGCATATTATTGAGCTCTTCGATCTCGTCGACGCTCGAGCTCGTGATCTGGTTGGTGTATTTGCAGGTCGTGATGAACTCACCCAGGCTCTGCGCGTTGACCAGGAAGCTCACGATGGGGTTAGTGCCCTTCTGGTACTTGTACAGATCGCGCATGGCGGAGCTTGCCTTGGCCTGCTGCTCGGGAAGCTTAGCCTCGATTTCCTCGATGCTTGCCTCATTGGAGTCAATCTGCTTTTGCAGGTCATCGAGCTTGGTGCGGGCGTCGTTGTAGGCGCTCGTAGCGGCTTCGATCTTCTGCTGGGCTGCGGAAAGCTGGTCCTGCGTTGCCTGCGAGGCGGCATACGCCGCAACGGGGGAGAGCATCGGCGTGGCCGTCAGCGCAACGGCGAGCGCGGCGCTCGTGATGATACGAGCCGGCTTCGACGCAATGAGCGCTGCGGTGCGATGATTCGAATGCTGCATCCAGTCCCTCTGCAATCAATCGTAGGTTATGGTTCGAACGGTATTCTACTACTGCTTTCGACCTCAACTTGAACCTTAAAGGTCCCAAAGGGTCAAGTTGAACTTGAGGCTTTGGCTTTGACCTGCAGTTATGATGAATTGTTGAGAAACCATAGAGTTCAACTTTAACGTTACAGAGCCCTGTTTGAGAGGAGTTTTGGGCTGTAAAAGCCATCTCAACGTGGGGTTTTATAACTACAGCGTGCCCTTCTGGCGAGCCCGCTCAATCTCTTCGAGGGCCTCGGCGGGGGTGAACGAACAGGTGCCGTCGCCGAGTTTGATTACCTGGATATCGTCGCCGGCGTAGACCTCTCCGCCCTTTAGTACCACGCCGAAAACGCCCTCGTGGGGAAAGATGCAGTCGCCGGCGAGATAGTAGATGGCGCAGCGTGTGTGGCAGGCCTTGCCGATTTGGCTGATTTCGACAAGCACCTCGCTGCCAAGCTTGAGCTGCGTGCCCAAGGGGAGCGAGAGCAGGTTGATGCCCCGGGTTGTGAAGTTCTCCCCAAAGTCACCCTCGTGTACGTCGAGCCCGCGTGCCTGCGCCGTCTGGATGGACTCCGCGGCTAAAAAAGAGACCTGGCGGTGCCAATGCCCGGCGTGCGCATCGGTGGCGAGGCCAAATTGCTCTATAACGGTGTCGTGTTCATCGGCGACGGGCGACTTGCGCGTGCCCTTGTGCGCCGACGTGTTGATCGAGACGATGCGGGCGGGTCCGTTGTAGGCGTCGTTTGCCATGCACAGGGGAGCGGTCGCTTTCGCACGTTCCGCCAGCTCGCGCTTCGCGGCATTGAGGATGGGATTATCGGTCGGATGGTCTTGGGGCACGTGTGCGCCTTTCGTTTGAGGATGTCAATACGCTGAATCCTACAACAATGGTAGGTTCATTGCCCATTGTCATACAACGGTGAGCGCCGTCTTCGTGCTGGCCTTCGTGCTGGACGATTACGTCGATTGCCATAGATACGGTGGAGCTTTGGGCGCCGGCGGCTTGGCACGCTAGAATAAATCAGTTGCGCAAAGACCGCCCGTTGTGTGGGCAGTTCATGATAGGAAGTTTCCATGGCATTGCAATTTACAGAGCGCGAGTTCATTCCCGTGCTGCTTGGTGGCGACATCAACGCCTATTCGGTGGCGCGCGCCTTCTACGAGGAGTACCAGGTCAAGAGTCTGGTCTTTGGCAAGTATCAGACGGGTCCCGCGTACCGCAGCCAGATTATCGACTACACGCCCAACGTGGATATCGACACCATGCCCGTGATGCTCAAAACCGTCAACGGCATTGCCCAAGCGCATGCCGACAAGACGATTGTCCTTGTGGGTTGTGGCGACAACTATGTCGCTCTCGTGGCTCAAGCCAAGGATGCTCATGAGCTGGCGGATAACATCGTCGCTCCCTACGCGCCCTACAGCATGCTCGAGCAGTGCCAGAAGAAGGAGATCTTCTACGAGCTGTGCGAGAAGCATGGCGTGCCCTATCCGCACACGTTTACCTTTACCAAGGCGATGCTCAATGCCCAGGGTGAGGCGCCTGCCGAAGTGCTCGACCAGATTGATTTTCCTTACCCGATGATTCTGAAGCCTTCTGACGGCATCATGTGGTGGCAGCATGAGTTCGAGGGCCAGAAGAAGGCCTATGAGATTGCCGACCGCGCCGAGCTGGAACAGGTCATTCGCGACTCGTATGCCAGCGGCTACACCGACGACCTGATCTTGCAGGATCGCGTGCCCGGCAACGACGAGTACATGCGCGTGCTCACCAGCTATTCCGACCGCAACGGTAAGGTCCGCATGATGTGCCTGGGCCATGTGCTACTCGAGGAGCATCAGCCCCACGGTGTCGGCAACCATGCCTGTATCATTACCGAGCCCAACGACGAGCTCATGGGCGGCGTGCGTAAGTTGCTCGAGGACCTTCACTTTGTGGGCTATTCCAACTTTGACGTAAAGTACGACGAGCGCGACGGCTCGTTTAAGTTCTTCGATTTCAACACGCGCCAGGGCCGCAGCAACTACTACGTTACCAACAGCGGCTTTAACGTTGCCAAGTATGTGGTGGACGAGTATGTGTTCAACCGTCCGTTTGAGCCGGAGTTTGTGACGGCTCAGGACGAGGCCCTGTGGATGGTCGTCCCCATGGGCGTCGTCGACAAGTACGTCAAGGATCCCGAGCTGCGCGCTAAGGTGCATCGCCTGGACAAGGAAGGCAAGGGCGCCGACCCTTCGTTTATGAAGGGCGACTTTGTCTTTAACCGCTGGCTGCGCATGTGGCACACCAAGCTGCGCCACTTTAAGCTGTTCAAGACGTATTACAAGTAGATGAGCGCGGCGCCCGTCCGGTTTGCATCGGGCGGGCGCGGGTATGATACGCGCAATTGCGCAAGCGTCACCAAGGAGGCGGCGATGGAAAAGCTGGGAGTTATCGGCGGCATGGGCGCCGAGGCCACGTCGTATTACTACGACCAGGTGGTGCGTCATACGGCTGCTGCCTGCGATCAGGAACATATCGACATGGTGGTACTCTCCAAGTCGACCATGCCCGACCGCACGCTGGCCATTAAGACCGGCGAGCATGCCAAACTGTTGGCGACCATGAAAGAGTGCGCCCAGGCACTCGAGTCGCTGGGCTGTGCACACATTGCCATTCCCTGCAACACGTCACACTACTTCTATGACCAGATCCAGTCGTTTACGAAGGTGCCGATTATCCACATGCCGCGTGAGTCGGTGCGCTATGCTCTGGCCGGTGCGGTGATGGGGGAGTGTGAGTTCGACCCCAACCTGAGTATGCCGGCCGAGCCGGTGCATAAGATCGGCATCATGGGCACCGATGGCACCGTGGGCGCGGGCGTCTACGGCCGCGAATGTAAGGCTGCGGGTGTTGAGGTCGTCTATCCCAGCGAGAAACGTCAGAACGATGTGATGTCGCTTATCTACGATGATGTGAAGGCCGGACGTGAGCCCGATATGGATAAGTTCGACCGCGTGATGTGGGAGTTCGCCCGTAGCGGCTGCGACCGCGTCATTCTGGCCTGCACCGAGCTCTCGGTGTTGCAAAAGTACCGAGAGATGCCCGAGATCACCCTCGACGCCATGGATGTCCTGGTGCGCGAATCCATCATCCGTAGCGGCGCTCCCTACCGCCTCTAGCTTCCGACCTGTCAAAAGGGACAGGTTAATTTTGGTAGGTTTTATCTGGTGAAACAGTAAGGCCTCGGCTCGTTTGGTGCGAGCCGAGGCCTTTTGCGTTGGGCGGTTGCTGTCAGTGGTGAACTAGAACAGGAAGCCGATGGCGATGAGGGCGATGCTGACGATGAGCACGGCGATGTCCAGGCCCTTGATGGGGTAGCGCTTGTACGAGCTGGCGCGCGTACGCAGGTAGAAGCCGCGCTGTTCTGCCGCCAAGGCTGTGGCATCGGTCTTGCCCACGCTCGAGATGAGCAGTGGCACGCACAGTGGCAGCATGAGCTTAAGCTTCTTGATGGGGTTCTTGGTGTCGTACTCGACGCCGCGTGCGGTCTGCGCCTCCATGATGGCGTTCATCTCTTGACCAAACACCGGCACGAAGCGCAGCGCCGTGGTAAAAGTGAAAGCATAGCGATACGGCACGTGCAGCACCTCGACGCAGGCGTTGGCAAGGTCGTTGAGCTTGGTCACCGTGAGCATGAGGATGAGTGGTAACGCCACACCCAGCAGGCGCAGACAGGCCTTCGATCCCGTGATGAGGCCCGTGTCGGTGATAAAGCTCCACACCACGTTGCCATCGCGCATAAAGGCCAGCTGGAGCACCAGCATGATAAGCGCGAGCGGAATCAGCAACTTGAGCAGCGAGAACAGGCGGTTGACGACGCCCGCATAGGCACCCAGGGCAAGGGTGAGCGCCAAAAAGCCCAGCAGCGCCACGTAGGTGTCGGACAAGAAGATGCCGACGATGATGGCGGCGGCGAGGCCCAGTTTGACGACGGGGTTCAGGCGATGCAGCAGCGTGTCACCCGGCATGTAGTCGATGACGTTAACCACGGTGGACCATCTCCTTGGTAATTCGAACGACATCGGAGACCTCGCTCACCTGCGCAAAAGCGGTCGAGACGGAAGATGCCAGACGGCGCGAGAGCTCAATAACCTGGGGAGGCTCCACGTAGGCACGCCGCATGAGATCGATGTTCGAGAATAGCTCGTGCGTGCGGCCGCGGTCGAGGATGCGACCGTCGGCCATTACCACAATGCGCTCGGCAAAATCCGAGACGACTTCCATATCGTGGCAGACCATGATAACGGCGCAACCGCGCTCGGCCATGGTGCGCACCGTTTCCATGACGGTCATGCACTCGCGGTAATCAAGGCCGCTCGTGGGCTCGTCGAGCACGACGATCTTGGGCTCAACCACTACGACGGAGGCAAGCGCCACCATTTGTCGCTGACCGCGCGAGAGCGAGAAGGGCGCCTCGTCGGCCGGCAAGCCAAAGCGGTCGATGACGAGCTGGGCGCGACGCAGCGCCTCGGCACGGTCGATGCCGGCAAGCTCCAGGCCAAAGGCGACCTCGTCGAGCACGGTGTCCTTGCAGATCTGGCGGTCGGGGTTTTGGAAGAGGGTTGCGACCTCGCGGGCAATGCGGCTCGTGGGGACGGTTGCAGTATCCAGTCCCGTGACGCGCACGCTGCCCGAGGCGGGCTTGAGCAGACCCGTGAGCAGCTTGGTGAGCGTGGTCTTGCCGGCACCGTTCTGGCCGACGATGCCCACGAGCTCGCCGGGATAGAGCGTCAGGCTAAGGTCGTGTACGGCGGCGCCGCCATTGGGATAGGCAAACTCAACATGGTCGAAGGTGAGTACGGGTTCTGCGTCCTTGGCATGAGGGCGCAACGACGGCGCATGCGGGGAACCGGCAGGCGCTTGGGCTTCGATGGCCGCGTGTGCGGGGTCGACGATGCCCGAAATCAGGCGCTCGGCCTCATCGACATCCAAGCAGGG
>CAUDDF010000040.1:0-21240 GCA_958448275.1 uncultured Collinsella sp. | reverse complement strand
GATCGTCGCGACGAGCTGGTGGAGCCCGATCCCGAGGCAAACCCGCGCGAGCATGCCCAGTATGTGAAGGACATGGCCATGTGGGACGAGAAGGGCAACATCGACGAGCTTAAGCCGCCCCTGGTCATCAAGCCCATCTTTGGCTGCGAGGTCTACTTTACGCCGGACGAGACCCTCGCCCGCGACCACAAGCCCGAGCTCTACCACATGATCCTCCTGGCTAAGGACCAGGAGGGTTACGTCAACCTGATGCAGACGGTTTCCGAGGCCGCCGTGCAGGGCTTTTACTACAAGCCGCGCGTGACGCTCGACAACCTGCGCCGCCATGCCAAGGGCATGATCTGCACCAGCGCCTGTATCGCGGGCATTATCCCCAAGTACATCGACCGCGGTGACATGGAGGGCGCCATCAAATGGGCCGAGACCTTCCGCGACACCTTCGACCCCGGCGACTTCTATATCGAGATCCAGGAACACGGCATCACGACCGACAACGGTCTGACCGACGAGCAGATGGACCGCACGCTCATCGATATCGCCAAGCAGGTGGGCGTCAAGGTCATCGCCACCAACGACTTCCATTACCTGCGCCGCGAGGACGCGCCGGTGCAGGACGTCATCATGTGCATCGGCATGAACGCCAAGGTCGACGACCCCAACCGCATGCGTATGACCGGCTCGGAGTTTTACATGAAGACCGAGGAGGAGATGCGGGCGATGTTCCCGTATTGCCCCGAGGCCTGCGACAACACGCTCGAGATCGCCGACAAGTGCTACGTTGAGCTGGACTGGGACTCCATCATCCTGCCGCGCTTCCCGCTGCTCGACCCCGGCGAGACGCACGAGAGCCAGTTCCGCCGCGAGTGCGAGAAGGGCCTGCGCCAGCACTACGGCGACGACTGGGCCACGCGCGAGATCGGTGGCGTCAACATCAAAGAGCGCTTTGAGTACGAATACAAGGTCATCTGCGACAAGGGCTTTGCCGCCTACTTTTTGATCGTCGCCGAGTACGTGCAATGGGCCAAGGACAACGGCATCGGCGTCGGCCCCGGCCGTGGCTCGGCTGCCGGCGCTATCGTCGCCTACGCCATGAACATCACCGCGTTCGACCCGCTCGAGAACGGCTTGATGTTCGAGAGGTTCCTGTCCCCGCAGCGTACCGAGATGCCCGATATCGATATGGACTTCGACGATGAGCGGCGCCTCGAGGTCGTGGAGCACGTTCGCCAGCTCTACGGCCCCGAGAAGGTCACCCACGTTATCACCTACTCGACCATCAAGGCCAAGCAGGCCATCAACGATGCCGCGCGCGTTCTGGACTACCCGGTCTACATGGGCCAGCGCCTGTCCAAGATGGTCTCGAGCGACCCCAAGGTCAAGCTCAAGCAGGTACTCGAAAAACAACCCGGCAAAGAGGATCTGTTTAACCCCGACTTTGCCGAGGCCTATAAAAAGGATGACGACGCCCGCCGCATCATCGACACGGCGCTCTCGATTGAGGGTCTCACCCGTGGCGAGGGCGTGCACGCGTGCGCCGTTCTGATCTGCCGCGACCCCGTCAACGAGCACGTGCCCACCAAGCTCGACACCAAGGGCGGCGTCGAGATTACCCAGTACGAGGGCCATACCGTTGCCGACATGGGCCTGCTCAAGATGGACTTCCTGGGCCTGCGTACGCTGACGGTTATCTCCAAGGCCAAGGCAAACATCAAAAAGAACTTCGGCATCGACATCAAAGAGGAAGAGATTCCCTTTGACGACCCCGAGATCTTTAAACTCATGGGTTCCGGCCACACCGCCGGCGTCTTCCAGGTCGAGTCCGCCGGCATGACGGCCACGATCAAGAATATGAAGCCCACCGAGTACAAGCACGTCGTGGCATTGATCGCCCTGTACCGCCCGGGCCCGCTGGGCGCCGGCATGGTCTCGTCCTACATCAACCGTATGAACGGCAAGGAGCCGGCCGTCTCCTACGACGACCGTCTGGACGACATCCTGGGCGAAACCTACGGCACCATGGTCTACCAGGAGCAGGTTATGCTCATCTCCGTCGAGATGTGCGGCTTCTCCAAGGGCGAATCGGACTCGCGTATCCGTAAGCCCGTGGCTAAGAAAAAGATCAAGCTGCTCACGTCGACGGTGCTCCACTGGGAGGATGGCTCGGACGAGACCACCTACGACCACTGGATGAACGGCGCTATCAAGAACAACTACACGCGCGAGGTCGCCCAGAAGATTTGGGACGATGTTCTCGAGTTCGCATCTTACGCTTTTAACAAGTCGCACTCCGCCGGCTACGCCATCCTGGTTATGCAGACGGCGTGGCTCAAGGCGCACTATCCGCACGAGTACATGGCGGCCGTTCTGACGTCCTATACGGGCAAGACCGACAAGATCGTGCACTACGTCTCGGCGTGCCGTCACGACGGCATCCCCGTGCTGTCGCCAGATGTCAACGAGTCCGGTACCGAGTTCACGGCTACCAAGGAGGGCGTGCGCTTTGGTCTGGCTGGCATCCGCGGCGTGGGCACCGGCGTGGCACAGGCGATTATCGCCGAGCGCGAGGCGGGCGGCCCGTTTAAGACGCTGCACGACTTTGTCGAGCGCGTGGACTCCAGCCAGGCAAACCGTCGCGTGATCGAATCGCTCATCAAGGCAGGCGCCTTCGACTCCACGGGGTATCCGCGTCGCCAGATGATGCACTTTGTGGACAAGAATAACCCCGAGAACATCATCGATGCCGCCGTGAAGCGCCAAAAGGATCGTGCGAGCGGCCAGACGTCGTTCTTCGACATGTTCGGCGATGTCGAGGGCTCGGGCTTTGAGGTGAGCGTGCCCGATCCGGACGGCCAGGAATGGGACCGCCACCTTAAGCTGAGCCAGGAGAAGGAGGTTCTGGGCATCTATGTCTCGGACCACCCGCTGCGCCCGTTTGAGTATGCGCTCAGCAAAGCGCGCGACTTCTCGTTCTCGCAGATCGATACCGGCTACGAAGTGCAGAACCCCACGGGCGGCACCATCAACCAGGAGATTCCCGAGGGCAAGGCGCTGTGGTGGGCCGGTATGGTCTCGAGCGTGTCCAAGCGCGTGACCAAAAACGGCGACCCCATGGGCATCGTGCAGCTCGAGGACATGGAAGGCGAGGCCACGGTCGTGGTGTTCCCCAAGACCTACAAGGAGGCCGAGGGGTACCTGTACGGCGAGGTCGATCCCGAGACCAGTGCGCAGCTGTCCGATGCGTTTGTTCGCATTAAGGGCAAGCTCGAGCGTTCGGACCGCGGCGACCAGATCATCGCGCAGGAGATCGTGCCGCTGGAGCTTAACGAGGAGAACAATAAGCCCAAGGTGTTTGAGGTCATGGTGCCCAACAGCCGCTTTAGCCAGGGCAATATGGCGCGCCTGGCCACGGTGCTCACTGCTAACCCAGGCGGCGACCGCGTGGAGATATTTATCGAGCAGGTGGACGGGCGCGTGCTGCGCGCCGAGGTGCCGGCCAAGGTCAACGCGCGCTCAATTCCGCTGCTGGCCGAGGCCAAGGCCATCGTGGGTAACCAAGGCCGCGTGACGGTGATCTAGGGACGGCGTTGCTGAGGGGTAGCTAATTTGGGACGGGGCTATTTTAGCTACCCGGTGCGAGATTGGAGGAAGTGATGGCACAGGGGACGTTTGTGCAGGCGCTCCGGAAAGAGGCGGCGCTGAGCGGCACCTTTATGAAGGGGCGTTCGCTCATGCTCAACGGCGCCGTGCTGTCGATCGAGGACAGCGGCTCGCGCTTCTCCAAAAACGTGACGGTTGAGGGTGCAGTGCGCGGCTCGCGCGGCGACCTGTACAAGACGCACGTGGCGCTCGACATGGACGAGCACGAGGTGATCGACTACGACTGCGATTGCCCCGCTGCCTATCGCTACCCCGGTATGTGCAAGCACGCCATCGCCACGGCGCTGGCGTACCTGGACGCCAGCGGCATTGAGCCCGTCGAGGGGCTGCGCACACCGGTTCGCACGTTTACGGCGCAGCCGAAACAGCCCGTGCGCACCGCGCCCAAAGCGCCGACCGTCAACCCTAACTTTCCCTTCCCGGCGCCCGTTCCCACGAGCCCGAGCCTCATGAAGG
This sequence comes from uncultured Collinsella sp., assembly GCA_958448275.1. Classification (GTDB taxonomy): domain Bacteria; phylum Actinomycetota; class Coriobacteriia; order Coriobacteriales; family Coriobacteriaceae; genus Collinsella. The sequence continues at coordinate 17,127 of CAUDDF010000040.1, read as the reverse complement.
CGCTCTCCGATCTTTCGGACGCTCGCATGGATGAGTTGGCGGGCATGCGCCGCAAGCTCGCCGGCACTGTCGACCCCGATGCCCCCAAGGCGGTGTTGGAGCCCTCGCTGGTACCGTACTACAATCCGCTGTTTGCCGACCGATTTAGCTGGGCGCTCGAGCTTCGCATTCGCTGCGGCTCGGTGTCCTACGTGGTCAAGGACATCGACGGCATGGCCGCCGCCTACGTGCGCGGCGGTACGTTCTCGTACGGCAAAAAGCTCACATTCCTCCATGCGCCCGAGGCCTTCGACGAGGTTTCGGTGCGCCTGCTCGACCTTGTTGTGGCAACGGTTGTGTATCTGAGCGACATCACAAGTTCGCGTTCGGCGTCGTACGACTTTGCCCGCAGCGGCTTTGTTGCCGAGCGCCAGCTGCCGCTGTCCGAGCATGACATCGTATACATGCTGGACTTGCTGCGTGGCCGGACCATTTCCTTTGAGCCCGCCTGGTCGCGGGGAACGACGACGCATCGTTCCTACGAGGTAGCGGTTGAGTTGTTGCCGGTGGGGGAGGACGAGGCCTCGGCAAAACAACCGCCGCTCCTCGCCGCCAAGATTGCGCCGGCGGCTGGTGGCAGCTACGATCTGCGCCTGCCCGCCGATACGTACTGCTTTGCCTCGGGCGACGTTGCCTATCTGGTCGACACGCACCGCGCGCGCCGCGCCGATGCGGCGTTTGCCCAGCATGCCGCACCGTTTCTGTCGCGTCTGCTGCCCTGTCGCACGCCGGTCCATATCGCCGCCGAGCAGGTGGGCGAATTCTGCCGCATGGCACTGCCCGTGCTGCGCGACTACACTGACCTCACCGCTCCCGCCGTACTTGACGCCGTGGCGCCCGAGCCGAGTTTTGCCATGGCGATCGGCGTCGACGACGGTCTCGTGACCTGCAAGATTACGGTTGCCTACGGTGACTGGTCGGCAGATCTCTTTAGCCTGGGAGCTCCGGGCAGCCCCTTCGAAGAACAGCGCCCTGGTGTGCCGCCGCGCGACGAGATAGCGGAGTTTCGCGTTATGGACACGGCGGCCCTGTATTTCGACTTTTACGAGGGCGGCCTGGCGTTTGAGGAGCGCGACGACGAGAGCCTGTTCCACTTGCTGACCGAGGGCCTGTCTGCCCTGTCCGAGTTGGGCGAGGTCATGCTCAGCGACCGTCTGCGCCAAATCTCGGTGCGCCCTGCGCCCAGGCTCTCGGTGCGCGCCACCGTCAAGAGCAACCTGCTCGACGTCGAGCTGGGCGCGAGCGGTCTTTCGGCGGCCGACCTTGCCATCTATCTGGACTCGTACAAGCGCCACCAGACGTTCGCGCGCCTGACGTCCGGCGACATCGTGCGCCTGGACGAGGGCGCCCGAGCCGCGTTTGGCCTCGCCGAGGACCTGGGCGTCGATGCCGTCGACCTGCTCGACGGCGTGTCGCTTCCCGCGTCGAGTACCCTGTTCGTCGACAGCATGCTCGCGCGCACGCCGGCGCTCGAGGCCGATCGCGACGCTGCATTCCGTCGCACCGTCGAGCGCCTGGATACGCTCGGCAAGATGGACTTTACGGTGCCGGCATCTCTCAAGGCCACGCTACGTGGCTACCAGGTCGACGGCTACCAGTGGCTCGGCTCGCTCGAGCACCTGGGCCTCGGTGGTATCTTGGCCGACGACATGGGCCTGGGCAAAACACTGCAGATGATCGCGCATATCCTGGCGCGCGTGGAGGCGGGGGACGCCAAGCCCACGCTCGTGGTGTGTCCTGCGTCGCTCGTGTATAACTGGACTGCCGAGCTGGAGCGCTTTGCGCCTTCGCTCGACGTGTGCGCCATCGTGGGTGCCAAGGCGCAGCGCCGCGTGCAGATAGCCGGCGCCGACGAGCATAACGTGGTCGTGACGTCATATGACCTCATGCGCCGCGATGTCGACGAGTATGCCGAGCAGGACTTTGCCCGCGTTGTGCTCGACGAGGCCCAGTACATTAAAAACCCGCTCACGCAGGTAGCGCGCGCCGCCAAGCGCCTGCCTGCCGGCGTGCGCTTTGCCTTGACGGGCACGCCCATCGAAAATCGCCTGTCTGAGCTCTGGAGCATCTTCGACTTTTTGATGCCGGGCCTGCTTGGCACACGCGAGTCGTTTGCCAAGCGCTTTGAGAGCCCCGTCGAGCATGCCGAGGGCGATAGCGCCGCTCGCCTGCAGGCGCTCGTGTCGCCGTTTGTGCTGCGCCGTGTCAAGGAAGACGTGGTGGCCGACCTGCCCGAAAAGATCGAGGACACCGTCATGGCGCAGCTCACCGGCGAGCAGCGCAAGCTCTACCTGGCCAACCAGGACCGCATCGCCCAGCAAGTGCAGCATCACGAGGCATCCGAGTTTAAGAAGGACAAGCTCAAGGTACTCGCCGAGCTCACCAAGCTGCGCCAGATCTGCTGCGACCCGCATCTACACTACGAGGACTACAAGGCGGGGAGCGCCAAGCTCGACGCTTGCATGGAGCTCGTGCACGGTGCGCTCGACGGCGGGCACCACATTCTGCTGTTCAGCCAGTTTACGGGCATGCTCGATATCATTGGCAAGCGCCTGGCCAAGGAGGACATCGGCTTTCTTAAGCTCACGGGAGCTTCGTCCAAGGAGAGCCGCGCCAAGATGGTCGCGCAGTTCCAGGCGGGCGAGGTGCCGGTGTTTCTGATCTCGCTCAAGGCGGGCGGCGTGGGCCTCAACCTGACGGCGGCCGATGTGGTCATTCACTACGACCCGTGGTGGAACGTGGCCGCGCAGGACCAGGCGACCGACCGTGCGCACCGTATTGGCCAGCAGCATACCGTGACCGTGTACAAGCTCATCGCCAAGGACACGATTGAAGAGCGCATCATGCAGATGCAGGAGTCCAAACGCGACCTGGTCAACAGCGTGCTCGGCGGCGACGGCATCTCCTCGGCGCTGTTTACCCGTGAGGATGTTTTGGCGCTGCTCGGCGGCGACGGGCGCTAGCCTCGCTCGGGTGGGGCCGCCAGGGCGGATAGCGCACGTTGCCCCATCGTCCCCGCTCGTTATGTGTTCATTTTCGATGCCGTGGATGGTTCGCTTGCCTTTGGGCATAAGAAACAACGAGAACATCGGCACATCAGCAAAGGAGAACATCATGGCGAAATTCTTTAAGGACCCCGATGGCAAGCTCATTGCCGCCCTTGGCAACGACGTTGCGACCCCTGCCGGCTGCACGGAGCTGACCGCGAACACCGAGGACGCGGCGCACGAGAAGCACGTGCCGGTCGTCGAGAGCGAGCGCGACGGTCACGTGATCCGTGCGCGCGTGGGCTCGGTCGAGCATCCTATGGTGCCCGAGCACTACATCGAGTGGATTGCCCTTGAGGCCGAGGGCCGTCTGGAGGTCCATTACCTCCAGCCCGGCATGAAGCCCGCGACGTTTTTTGCCGGCGGTTCCAAGACCGGTACCGTCTATGCCTATTGCAACCTGCACGGGCTGTGGTCCGCGACGTTCTAGGAGCGCGCCCCCGCTCGGGGTATCATAGCTAGCATATGCACATGCAAGCGCCGACTGCATCTTGCGGCCGGCGCTTTTACTACGACAACGATGGTTTACGACGGAAAGGGCTGAGCCATGAAGCTCGCACTTGCACAGATCGATATGCGCCTGGGTGATATTGAGGGTATCTGCGGTCGCATCGAGGACCAGGCACGCCTGGCCCACGAGCGCGGGGCGCGCGTGCTGTGCGTGCCGGCTCCTCTCTTTATGGGAGCCCTGCCCGGCGGCCTGGTGGGCGCTGCCGACTTTGAGCACGACATGCTGACGGGTCTGACCGGCGTCGCCGAGCGTATCCAAGAGCTCGATATGATCTGCATCGTGCCCGCGGCGGTTTCGTTTGAGGGCCAGCCACTGCTCGACTATATGATGCTCAAGGACGGCCATGTGGTGCCGGCCCGTGCGAGCATCGCCCTGCAGCGTGGCGAGAACAACGACGCGCGTTGGGCGCCGCCGGTGTTCGACGTGGACGGCGTGCGTATCGCCGTGATCTTCGACTTGGACCGCGAGCTCGAGATGCTGCCGACCGGCGTCGACCTCATTGCCTATTTCCAGTTCAACGCATTCGATATGACCGACCGCGAGACCGCTGCGATTGCCGCCGTGCGCAGCGGAGCCTACCGCAAGATCGCATCCAAGCGCAGCGTGTGGTTTGCCTGCATGGCGCCGGTCGGTGCGTACGACGAATCGGTGTATACCGGCGGCTCGTTTGTGCTCGACGACTGCGGCCGCGTGGTGGCCCAAGCGCCGTGTTTTGAGGAGAGCCTGCTGGTTCAGGAGATCCAGCGCGGTGTGATGCTCGATGCCTTGGAGGACCACGAGCTGCCCGAGTTTCGCTCCGAGGAATGGCTGTGGCAGGCGCTGGTGCTCGCCGTTCGCGATAACGCCCGCGCCCGCGGTACGTCGCGCGCCGTGGTGGCGCTCGAGGGCGACTTGCCGTCGTCCCTGCTGGCGGCGCTTGCCGTCGACGCTCTGGGCCCGCGAAACGTGATCGGCCTGGTACTGGGACGCAACCGCATCTTTACGCCGGCGCAGGAGGAGGCCGAGGCTGCTCGCTGTGCCGCCGTTCGCGCCATTGCCGAGCGCCTGCATATTCGCACGGTTGAGCGCGATACGCCGGATGCCGCGCGTGTGCTCGACCGCGATGTGTCGGCGGGCGACGCCGAGCGCCTGCGCTCTCGCACGCTGGGTCTCATGCTGGAGGACACGGCGCGCGAGCTGGGTGCGATGGCGTTGAGTCCGCTGTCTAAAACCGAGTACGCGCTGGCGGCGCCGGCGCTTTGCGGTGGCTACCAGGGCGATTATGCGCCCTTTGGCGACGTGTACCTGTCGACGCTCGAGTTTGTGGCGCGCGTACGCAACCGTACGTCTGCCGTGGTGCCGCAGGAGCTCGCGACGCTCAACGCGGTGGAGGATTGCATGGAGCGCGTGCTGGCGCAAGCGCTCTCGACGCTTGACGGTCCGGTCGACATGCTCGACCGCGCGGCACAGCTGCTCGGCGGGCTTGAGCCGGGCGAGGTCGATGGCACGCTCGAGTCACACGTCGACCGTAACCGTCCCTTCGACGACATCCCCATGGCCACCGGCAAGCCCGAGGCCTGCTCACTGCTGCTGATGCTCGTGCGTCAGGGCGAGGCCGCTCGCCGCACGCTGCCGGCGGCGCCGATCGTCTCGGCCCGTTCGTTTTTCGAGCGCGCCTGGCCGTACATGCTCGCGTGGTCCGACCTGGGGCTGAGCGGCAAGGAACGCATGACGGTCGATGCGCTGGCGCGCGCCGAGGTGAACCGCTTTGCCGACGAGGATACAAGCGAGCGCATGCGTGGCGAGATGATGGGCATACTGGGTGACCTGTTGGGTATTTCGCCCGAGCAGATGGAGGAGCTGCGCTCTGAGGACGGCCAGCGCCGCCTGCATGAGGGCATGAAAAAGTTTGAGGGCGAGGTCCAGGACGCCATCGATAAGATGATGGGCGGCCAGGGTGGCCCGCAGGGCGGGCCCCAGGGCGGACCGATGCCGCACCCGCCGGTGGATCCGAGACAGTTCCCGTTCTTCAGCCAAAACTAACTATGGGATGGGATTCGCTCCCAACCCCGATACTTCAACTAAGCATCTTGGCCCCGTTGTGTTATTCTAGAACAGACGTTCGTGAATAGTGCGCGGGGCCTTGCCTTGTGCTTGGCAAAAGACGAGGGGAGGTTGGCTTGGTTATCTTGGGTATCGACCCCGGTTTGGCCCATACGGGTTGGGGGATTATCGAAGAACGGCGCGGAGAGGTTCGCTGTCGTGCCTATGGTTGTATCGAGACCAGCGCGGGCAGTCCGCTCGCGGTGCGCCTGTCGCATATCGCCCGCGACCTCAAGGGTGTCGTGGAGCGCTATCGCCCCGATACCGCTGCTATCGAGAGCATCTACTTTGGTGCTAACGTCCGCTCGGCTATCCCGACGGCGCATGCCCGCGGTGCCGCGCTCGTGGCGCTTTCGGAGTGCGCGCTCGAGATCGGCGAGTACACGCCCATGCAGATCAAGCAGGCTGTTGTGGGCACCGGTGCCGCGGACAAACGGCAGGTCGCGTATATGGTTCGTACGCTCACGCAGCTCGATCACGACCCGCATCCCGACCATGCCGCCGATGCCCTGGCCTGCGCCATCTGCCACGTAAACCTCAGCCGCACCCGTGCCCTCACCGGTGGCGAGTTCTATCAACAGAGAGGAACCGGATACTGATGATTTCCCAGCTCCATGGAACGCTTGTCGAGGCCACGATGAGCTCGGCCGTCGTCGATGTGTCGGGCGTGGGCTTTGAACTCGGCATCTCAGGTAGTACCGCCGCTACGCTGCCTGCGCCCGGCGGTGAGGTTCGCCTCTACACGCGCATGCAGGTGCGCGAGGACGCCATGACGCTCTTCGGTTTTGCCTCCAAGGACGAGCGCACGATGTTCGATCGGCTCGTGTCCGTCTCGGGCGTCGGTCCGCGTCTGGCGCTTGCCGTGCTCTCCACCTATACCGTGGGACAGCTGTATTCCCTGGTAATGGCCGAGGATGACAAGGGCATGGCCAAGGTGCCCGGTGTGGGCAAAAAGACAGCGCAGCGCCTCATCTTGGAGCTCAAGAGCACCTTTGCCAAGGATAAGGGCTTTGTTCCGGTCGACGTGATTCCCGGACAGGTTGCGATGCCGGTTCCCGCCGCCGCTCCCTCGGCGATTGATGACGCCCGTGCGGCGCTCCTTTCCATGGGCTTTAGCCCGCAGGAGACCGATGTTGCCCTGAGCGGGTATGATGGGCAGAATATGCGTGTCGAGGATCTGCTCGGCGCGGCGCTTAAGCGACTTGGAATGGATGCGTGATGTGGGAAGCCGATGACTCTCAGGACCTGTGGGCGACGCCCGGCACCTCGCCGGCGGCATCCATGGCGCATGGCGAGCGCATGGTGGGCTCGGAGCTGACGCCCGAGGACCTTGATGTCGACCGTACCCTGCGTCCCCAACGCTTGGATGACTACTGCGGTCAGGAGCATATCAAGCAGAGCCTTCGCGTGCTCATCGAGGCGGCGCAAAGCCGCGGCGAGACGCTCGACCACGTGATCTTCTCGGGCCCTCCGGGTCTGGGCAAGACCACGCTGGCTACGGTTATCGCCAACGAGTTGGGCGCTCAGATCAAGACGACGAGCGGTCCGGCCATCGCGCGTACCGGTGACCTGGCTGCCATCCTTACCAACCTGCAACCGGGCGACGTGCTGTTTATCGACGAGATCCACCGCCTCAACCGTTCGGTCGAGGAGGTCCTGTATCCTGCGATGGAGGACTTTGCCCTCGATATCGTGATCGGCAAGGGTCCGGCGGCGCGCTCGATTCGCCTGGATATCCCCAAGTTTACGCTGGTAGCGGCAACGACTCGCTCGGGTATGTTGACCGGCCCGCTACGCGACCGTTTTGGCATTTCGTATCGCCTGGATTACTACACCGTTGAGGAGCTCGCCCAGATTGTGACACGCTCGGCGACCATTCTGGGTGTGACGATCGACCATCCCAGCGCGCTCGAAATCGGCTCGCGTTCCCGCGGTACGCCGCGTCTTGCCAACCGTCTGCTCAAGCGCGTGCGCGACTACGCGCAGGTGCGCGGCAACGGTCCTATTGAGCTTGACATTTGCCGTCAGGCGCTCGAGTTTTTCGAGATCGATGAGCTTGGCTTGGACTGGATGGATATTCGCATCTTGGAAACGCTTGCCAAGACATTTGCCGGTCGTGCCGTGGGACTTACGACCCTTGCCAGCGCGGTGGGCGAGGACCCGGGAACGCTCGAGGATGTCTACGAGCCCTATCTGCTGCAGTGCGGATTGATGATTCGCACACCGCAGGGTCGCCAGGCAACGCTTCGCACCTTTGAGCACTTAGGAATTGAGCCGACCGTTTAGGACGGGTTTGTAGGCTATCGCTGGGCATCGGGTAAACATATCGCCGTTCGTCGGTTGCGGGCGTTTTACTATTGCGCGCGCGTGCTATGCTGGACTGGTCTTTTTCTCATCCGGTAACGAAAGGACCGCCCATGCCTACTGACATCGAAATCGCACGTTCTGTTACGCCACTGCCCATTACCGAGGTGGCCAAGAACGCCGGCGTCGACGTTAAGCACCTTATTCCGTACGGCTTTGACAAGGCAAAGGTCGACTATTCCCTGCTCAACGAGCCAACTGATCACCAGGCCAAGCTTGTCCTCGTGACCGCTATCAATCCCACGCCCGCAGGCGAGGGCAAGACCACCACGACCATCGGTCTGGCCGATGGCCTGCGCCGTCGCGGCGTCAAGAGCGCTGTGGCCCTGCGTGAGCCTTCGCTCGGCCCCGTCTTTGGCGTCAAGGGTGGCGCCGCCGGTGGCGGCTGGGCGCAGGTCATCCCCATGGAGGACATCAACCTGCACTTTACCGGTGACTTCCATGCTATTGGTGCCGCCAACAACCTGCTGGCCGCCATGCTCGACAACCATATTCAGCAGGGCAACCAGCTCGGTATCGATGTTAAGCGCATCACCTGGAAGCGCGTTGTCGATATGAACGACCGTCAGCTGCGCCATGTCATCGACGGTATTGGCGGCAAGGCCCAGGGCGTGCCGCGCGAGGACGGCTTCGATATCACCGTTGCCTCCGAGGTCATGGCGATCCTGTGCCTGTCCACGAGCATCAACGATCTTAAGGAGCGCTTGGGCGAGATCGTTGTCGGCTATAGCTATGCCGGCGAGCCCGTTCGCGCCCGCGACCTTAAGGCCCAGGGAGCTATGGCCGCACTGCTCAAGGATGCGCTCAAGCCCAATCTGGTGCAGACGCTCGAGGGTACGCCCGCGTTTGTCCACGGCGGTCCCTTCGCCAATATCGCCCACGGCTGCAACTCCATCATGGCCACGCGTATGGCTATGCGTTTTGGCGATGTCGCCATTACCGAGGCCGGCTTTGGTGCTGACCTGGGTGCCGAGAAGTTCCTCGACATCAAGTGCCGCATGACGGGCGTTCGCCCCAGCGCTGTCGTGGTCGTCGCCACTGCCCGCGCGCTTAAGTACAACGGCGGTGTTGCCAAGGCCGATCTTAACGAGGAGAACCTCGAGGCCCTTAAGGCCGGTATGCCCAACCTGCTGCGTCACGTCGACAACATCCAGAACGTCTACGGTCTGCCCTGCGTGGTCGCCATTAACCGCTTCCCGACCGATACCGAGGCTGAACTCGCCCTCATCGAGTCCGAGTGCCAGAAGCTGGGCGTTAACGTTAAACTGTCCGAGGTCTGGGCCAAGGGAGGCGAGGGCGCGCTCGACCTGGCCGATGAGGTTATGCGCCTGATCGAGCAGCCGAGCGAGCTCAAGTTTGCCTACGAGGACGGTGCCGATGTGGCCGACGCCCTCGAGGCCGTTGCCACCAAGGTCTATCGCGCCGACGGCGTTGACTTTACGCCGGCTGCCAAGCGTCAGCTCGCCGAGCTGCGCGAGAACGGCTTTGGCAACCTGCCGGTGTGCGTGGCCAAGACGCAGTACAGCTTTAGCGACAACGCCAAGGCACTGGGCGCTCCCGAGGGCTTCCGCATCACCGTGCGCGAGCTCAAGGTTTCCGCCGGTGCCCACTTTGTGGTCGCGCTGACCGGCAGCGTTCTGACCATGCCGGGCCTGCCCAAGGTTCCCTCAGCCGAAAACATCGACGTCGACAACGACGGCAACATCACCGGCCTGTTCTAAGCCTGCTACTCATAGCCGCTTGTCCGCCCCGCCGCGCCTACCAAGGCCCGGCGGGGCTTTTTGATCCCTTGGGGACGGAGGAAAACGGATCACTCAGGGGGTTGGTCCTGTGGAGTGATCCGTTTTCCTCCGTCCCCAAGGGATCTTTTTTGCGGCGGTAATGTTGCGCAACAAGAATGGGGATTTCTCTCGTACGGTGTAGTTGGAAGAACTGCGCGGGCGCATTGCGGCTGCGACGAGAGACGGGAGATGCGATGTATTGCACCAAGTGCGGAGCTCAGATACCCGATGGCTCCATGTTTTGCACGAGCTGCGGCGCTCGCGTGGGCGGAGTTGAGGACCAGGCGGAGCCTGTGGCGTTTCCGGTAGGGAATGCGCCGGCGGCCGCTCCTGCGGGGCAGCACGCTCCTCAGGGTGCCTCGGCTCATATGGCGGCGCAGTCTCGTTATGAGGAACCTATGACCGAGTCAGCCGACGCCGCTCAGCCGTTTGTTCCGACGCCGCAGCCCACGAAGCCCAAGCACAGGGGTCGCATCGTCGCGGCCGTTATCGGCGGTGTTGCCGTTGTCGCCATTGTCGCCGCTATCGTGATCGTGCCACGTATCGGCGCGTCATCCGAGGTAACTTCGGGTGGCAAGGGCTATGTTGTCTGCGCATGCGAGACTAAAGTGCTGCCCAAGAACAGCAAGGGCAAAAAGCTCAAGAGCTATACCGTCGAGCTGGCGCCGGTGTCCGGCAAGGGCAAGAGCTACACCATCAAAGTGGATGGCGAGGACGGCTTTGCCATGGAGGACTTTGGCGAGCTGCCCGACCAGAAATACCAGATGACCATCACCTCGGGCAAGGGCAAAAAGAAGAGCACGACCACCATGAAGGTCGACTATACCAAGGAAGGTTCGGACGCCCCTAAGAGCGTTGAGCTCACGCAGTCCAAGAAGGAGGCCAAGGCGTCTGCCAAGGCAGCGGTCAAGACGGCAAACGAGCTGTTCACCGACAAGATCCTCGAGTACCAAAAGAAGTACGGCGAGGGCGAGGCTGTCGAGATTGATGATTCTTCGATGTTTGGAACACGGGGCGTTGCCTACGCTAAACTCATCGATTTTGACGGCGATGGCCAGGACGAACTGTTGATTGAGTACTCTGACGAGCCGATTGAAAACGACAATGGCGCCACTGCTGCCAAGGTAGAGGTCTGGGCTTATCGCGATGGTGAGATCGAGAAGGTATACGAGCCCGACACTCAGGTTTACACCATGTGCGCTGGCGTCTCGCTTTACGTATACGAATATGATGGTACCTATGGATTCAAACGGTATCTGCATGATGGGGAGACAATTAATTTCAAAGAAGTCCCTGATGGCTTTAACCAATCCCATGATGGCTACGAGTGCGAATTCAACGCCTATGACGGCAAGTCATTTAGCGCCATTGTTGGCCCTGTGTCGATTGATGATTCGAAGGTGAAAGACATCAATGAAGTGCGTGAGTTTGACGCTGAGTTGTTCAGTAGCGAGGAAGTTGTAGCAAAAAGCATCGCCTCGGTCGCCACGACGCTGGAGCAGCTGAAGTCGAAGGACGCCGGCGACGATACACAGGCGAGCTACGAGGCCGTCTCTGCTACGCAGGATGTCAACTTTACGGCTGCGGTTGGCGAAGGCCCGCTGGACCCGTCCCCCGATGATACGTGCCAGATCACGGCTACGTGGACCTATCCCCAGGTGAAGGGCCAGGGCGCGGGCGTCGCCAAGTTCAACAAGGACATGGTCCAGCTCGTTGCGGACACGCTCGACGCAAGCAAGCATGCCTCGATGGATGACGAGGACAGCCGCGTGACCATGGTGTACACGGCCGAGATTGTCTCGATTGACGGTGATATCGCCTGCGTGCGTACGTTTACACGCAGCTATCAACCTCCGTATCGATCGGTGCAAATGACGAGGTCGGCTTACTACAACCTCAAGACGGGTGAACAGGTTTCGCTCGAGGACTCGCTTGCGCAGCACGGGCTCTCGTTCGATACCCTCAAGAGTGAGGCCAAACAGGCGATTAAGACGGCAAAGCCGGATATGGACTCCGCATATAACGATGGTCTCGACGATGACGACAACTTTACCGAGGATCATTTCTACTACGACGGCAAGGGCTATATCATCGTCCTCGATACTGGCGAGTTTGACTGCATGGCATGGGATACCCACGACTTGGTTGCGCATGCCTTCGACTCGAGTTATTCCTGCGGTCAGGATGTAACGCCCGAGCGAGCCAAGGCCACGTACGTACCCAATGAGTAAGGTAGGCCGCGAGAGATAAATTGAACAGTCCCCGGTGGCACAAAACGCAGCGCCCCCGGGGACTTTTTGATGCAAATTGGCTCCGAGACAAGTTATCTGGGCCAGCCGCGCCACGAAAAGCGCCCATCTACTACGTTTGCCAGGGTGGGACCGACCATGGAGCGTTTTTTAACAATGCGGCAAGACGTTTACCTGCGGTTTTGTTAACACAAATATGGCTATGGTTGGCACCCTTGGATTAAACGTAGTAGATGGGCGCATTTTTTGGTGCACAGCCCAAGAAGAGATCGCTAGCCGCGCTGGAGGCCGAAGAGTTCGGTGCGCGTTGTGTCTTTGATGAGCTTGCTTTTTGCCATGACGTATCCTCGATTCAATTGTGACCGTCGGCCGCGCATGTCTTGTAGATACCGACGGGCTTTGCCCATCATAGGCTTTTGCGCGGGTAGAATGCATGGATAACTTGATGCTTACGGGCGACGGAAAGGAATCGTTGCATGGACCAGGATAAGACGACCGTAATGGGTGGCTACGGCTCCCCGCGGACGGGCAATGGCGCCGATGAGACCCGCGTCGTGCCGAATCCCGGCTACGTTGCCCCCGATACGACGCAGGCGTCGGCCGATTCCACGCGCGTTGTGAATTACGGAAACGCAGCGCAGGACCCGTATGGTGCCTCGTCGCAGAGCCCCTACGGCAACGCGGCGGCAGACCCTTATGATGACCTGCTGCAAAATCCCATTCCGCAACCTCAGCAGACGACCTATATGCCGCGCACGGCACAGCCGCGCTACGAGTCGCGCGACCGATATGCGCGCGAGCCGTATCGTGAGTATCCCAAGTCCATCCCTCAGTATGGCGAGGACGAGGAGAAGAAGCCTTCGCGTTCGTCGAGCGTGATCAAGAAGATCCTCATCGTGCTGGCGATTTTCTTTGCCCTGTCTGTTGTGTTTGCCATCGTGTCGGGCATGCTCAATAAACGGGGGAGCTCAACGACCGATACCACCACCGAGCAGACCGAGACTGCCCAGTCCGGCACCGTCGACCTGAGCGATATCCCGGGACAGTATTGGTCTAACGCCAAGAAGCTCCTCAAGTCGCGCGGGGCCGACCTTTCGAATGCCGTGATTCTGACTGACGACGGCTCGACGCCCGTTGTCGATGCCAACTGGGTCGTGACGTCTGCCTACTATAACGACAACGGTAACCTCGAGGTTCAGCTCACGCGCAAGGACAGCTCGTCGGGTAATGCGTCCGGCGATCAGGGCACCACGGACAGCTCGAGCTCCAACACGCTGGAGGACCTGAGCAACAAGGCCCAGGAGCTGGGAGATAAGGCGCAGCAGTTGGGCGACACGGCTCAGAACCTCGGCGACACTGCGCAGAATCTGGGCGATATGGCCACCAACGCCTGGGATACGCTGCAAAACGGCATTTCGGGTGCGCAGGGGAACTAGCGGTCGACCGGCTAGAGCCTTAGCGATGTGAAAAACGGGGCGCAGGATCGCGTGACCGAGCGAATAGGCGCGTTGGTCGGCGGTCCTGCGTCCCGTTTTGCTGTCGATTACAGCTGCTCGGCCGGACGGTCGGGCGAGCTGAAGCCCGAGTCAAATGTGACGACGCACGAGACATCGGGCCGGCGCTCGTGCACGATGCGCGTGACGAGCTCCAGCAGTTCCTCGTCGGATATGTCAAAGCCGTCGGGACGCACCAGGTCAAACGAAACGAACCCGTCGTGCTCGTGCAGGTCGTGGATGGAGAGCGCGGGGTCGATTTGCATGACGCCGCGCTTGACCCAACCGCGCAGGTCGTCGCCGGTGGTGGCGATGGGGTCGCAGTGTAGCGTGATACCGATGCCCATCTGCCGTTTGATGTCGTGTTCGATGGTGTCCAGAATCTCGTGGTGCTCAAACGCATCGCCCTCGCCGGGCATTTCCACGTGCGCGCTGGCAAACTGGCGGCCGGGGCCATAGTCGTGCACCATGAGGTCGTGCGTGCCTAGGACCTGCGGATACGACATGATCTTGTCGCGGATTGCCTGGACGAGCTTGGGGTCGGGCGCTTGCCCCAACAGCGGGCTGATGGCGTCGCGCACCAGGCCCATGCCGCTGATGCAGATGAAGATGCCCACGCCCAGGCCTGCCCAGCCATCGAGGTCAAAGCCGGTCGTCTGCGAAATAAGCGCTGCGGTCAGGACCGAAGCCGAGGCAATGACGTCGTTTTTGGAATCCTGCGCCGTGGCGATGAGCGTCTCGGAACCGATGCGGTTGCCCAGCGTGCGGTTGAATGCCGCCATCCAAAACTTGACGAGCATGGACAGGACAAGGGCTGCCATGGAGAGCGTCGAATACGCGGTGGGGGAGGGCTTGATGATTTTGGTGACCGACTCCAGGATCAGGTTGATGCCGACGGCGCAAACGAGAACGGCGACAAACAGCCCCGCCAGGTACTCGTAGCGGCCGTGGCCATAGGGGTGGCCTTCATCGGCCGGGCGGCTGGCAAGGCGGAATCCGAGCAAGCTCACGATGTTGCTCGAGGCGTCGGAAAGGTTGTTGAAGGCATCGGCGATAAGCGAGACGGAGCCCGCGAGCAGACCAGCCATGCCCTTGGCCAGGCACAGCGTGATGTTGAGGCCGATGCAGATGAGGCTTGCGGCAAAACCCGCGTTGGTGCGGCAGGAGGTATCGACCGGCTCGCTTTCGCTGCCGGGAACAAGCGCATGTACCAGCCGATTTACAAATAGCATAACGATCGTCCTCACAATCATGTTTAAGGGGATAGTGTAGCTCGCACAGACGCAACGTGTACCGATGCTCAGAAAATGCAGCAATGGTCTGCCGGCGCTAACGGGCGCGAGGCGGAGGGGGCGACTGCCCGCGCGCGTTCGAGTTCACTGCGCCTTCCCGTTCGACCGAGTGCTCCATTTTGGGCCACATGGGTATGGGCACGTGCCGATTTGCTCGACATACTTAATGTCGACAGCCCTGTGCAAAGGAGGACGTTTCCATGGACGAGATGTTTGCCATTAAATGCCAAAACTGCGGCGGCCCCATGTATTCGCACCAGGCAAAGCGCAGCTTTGAGTGCGCCTATTGCGAAACGGTTATTCCGTGGCAAGCGGACGCCGGAGAGCCCAAGAGCGCCCTGGGCATTCGTCATACGCCGCTGACGGTGGTTGACGGGCTGCTCAAGCTCACGCACGTCTCGCAGCTCGAGCGCCCAGAGGACCCGGATTGGTATTTCTTCAATTCGTACTGGCGCAATCAGTCGGTCCTGGAGCATCTGCTGTGGGAAGATCGCGGAACGGCGCAGGAGTTCCATGAGGCGACGCACGTGAGCATTCCCTGTCCCTTCTGCGGCGCGTCCTTTGAGGGGTCATCGACCCAGCGCGTGTTTGAGTGCCCGTCCTGCGGCAACAAGATTGGCGTGGCCGACCTGCTCAAGCCCGACACGTTTAGCAAGCGCCTGACCATGGGCGTGGGTGCCGAGTACGTGCCTGAGCAGGGTATTCCCTGCGAGATAACGCCGCAGCAGGCACGTGCCAACGCGCTGCAGCTGGTGCGTCAGTACCCGGAGGCCTTTGCCGGGCACGACGTGGAAGACGCGATCCAAAACGACATGATGCTCTTCTATTTCCCCATGGCGCTCGCGGACCTGCGCATGATGGCATCCTTCCCGGGCAAGGGCCTGAGCAAGGAGACCCTGGTGTACTACGAGGTACTCGACTGGGCATATCCCAGGGCCAACTACCTGGATGTTCGCCTTATGGGCATTTTGGAGCCGTGGGACTTCGGCAAGGTGGGGCCGTTCGACCCGGCCATGCAGGAAGGTGACTTTCGCGTTGTTTCCGTCGATGCGTCTACCAAGGATCAGGTGGTCATTGATAAGCTGGCGCTCGACGTTGCAGGCAACGATGCCGAGGCGGTGCTGGGGCTCAATAAAAAGAATATCCGCGCCTGGGCGCGCAAGGTCCGCAAACATAAGGACGGCCTGGTGATGGTACCGGTCTACTTTGTCGATCGTCCGGCGTCGGATGGCCGCGACGGCGAGCAAGTGCGCATCGCCGTGAACGGCCAGACGGGTCGCGCGGCAGCGGTGGTGTTTAGCGACAAGCGCGAGACGCATGTGGTGGCACCGCTCAATCCCAACGTGATGCTGTCGAGCGAAAGCACCGTGCACGCCACGCCCATCGAGGTCAAATACGTTAAATCGCCGTTTCTATACCAGATCGTACGTCGCGGAGGCGGCGAACAGCCGCGGCAGGTGGCAGTGGCAGTCGAGGGTTCCTATCGAGAGGAAAAGCCCAAACGCAAGGGCCTGTTCGGCGCGATTTTTGGGAAGTAGGGGAGTGGTGCTGGTTAGTCTTATGACGCGATAACTAGGGGCACGGGGCAGCTCGCAGGAGTGCGGGCCGCCCCGTTTTTGTATTGCGGGGATATGGCATCCGAATAGCCGTAGGGTCTCAGCTAAATGGCTATTTAGCTGCGTAAGATCGACCTTCGAGACATCGATTTCGCCTGACGTGAGTTTAGGGAGAAGGGCGTCGCGGAGTGCGGCAAGCAGTTCATTTTCAATTGCATTTGCGCAAATCGCTGAATAGTATGGCTGAAGCTGGGCGTCAAAAGCGTGCAGACTTTCCTTTGGAGGAATCGGAACCGGAAGGGCATTAAGAATCTTTGTGGTCATACTAGGAACGGCTGAACCAGAATTCATGGATGCCAGATCGAGTCGCTTGATGAACTGATACGCGTACTTTGCAACGTTGGGGCTTTTAGGCACTGCATAGAACATCGTGTCTACCGTCCAAAACTTTTCTCTAACATACATGACATTATTCAACGAACCCTTTCTTGGAATCAGGACAGATTCGCCGCTATAGAGAAAGCGATCGACGGAACGCATATAGCCACCGGAGCCATAAACGGGGATATTTCCATCATTAAGTTTTTTGTGATCCTTGCCATACCTGATCTCAAGTAGATCTTCCAGCGTGCCCATTGGCCACTCTGCAGCTTGTTCGCCAGCCGCATAGTTTGAATACAGGACGTCGCATGCCTTTACTAAATAGCCATTTA
>CAUDDF010000039.1:0-22401 GCA_958448275.1 uncultured Collinsella sp. | reverse complement strand
TTGTCTCTTAGGATTAGTTTGAGAAGAAGTCGACAGTACATTTAGAAGCACCTACATTCCTCAAAGCATCGTTAGATTAATGATGACAGACCGAATGAAGATACGTGCGACGGGGGCGAGGCGAATGGCTGAGCGGTATCGATATGCGGGTTCAACGGTATCACATTGACCACATAGATTTATAACTTGCATTTCTACTCGCCCTTTTCGTAGAGTCGCCGATACGTGCTTAGCGCACCCTCGGCGCGTCCGGCAGGCTTTGCGAAATGGGATCCAGGAGACTTCGGCGCAGCATCATCTTGCGGAATGCTTCTAATGAGCCTCCCATCCTTCAAAAACAGAATCTCATCGCACAGCCTATCGACCGAATCCAAGATGTGGGATGACATGATGATGCACGTACCAGAATCGGCCAGCTTCCTGAGAATCTCGGAATGCAAGTCCACCCTGCTGGGGTCGAGCGCGTTCATGGGCTCATCTAATAGAAGGTACCGCGCACCCGTCGCATACGCAATCGCCAGGGTAAGCTGCTGCTTCATACCCTGGCTCAGAGCGCGGACCCTCATCTTCGCGAACTCGCCTATCTGCGTTTGCTCCACTATCTCTTCGATATCGCGAGCATGCGGCCACATATCGCAAACCATCTTGAGGTGATCTTCCGCACGCAATCCGGGATACAGCAGCGTCCCCTCACCGGGTGCATAAAAGATCATGGAACGGACCTCTTTCGCACCCGCACCCTGCACCTCATCCAGAACGATGTCCCCGTCCACGCGAGGACCCGGCAAACCTGCCATCGCCCGCAGCAACGTCGTCTTTCCATGCCCGTTTGGAGCGACGAGACCGTAGACCGTACCCGGGGCAAACTCAGCGTCCACCGAATCTACGAGCACCTTCTTTCCATAAGAAATCGTCAGCGTTTGAAGGCGAATCATCGAGATCATCCCCTTTCGATCTTCGGAACAACCAGGCGCACCATCAACGGAGATACGGCGCCCAAGACCACCAGTAGAGCGCCCGATGCGCCGACGACCTCTCCAAAAGGCATCGCGTTCGTCCCTCGCCCAAGGAACCCAATCGTCCCCACCTGGGAAGCGGGATCAAACGAGGCGAATGGAGCCAGCAGCGCGGCGCCCATGCCCGCGCTTTCAACATGAGCGCTCAACGAACCCAACACCAAGAGAACCGCGCAAACCACTCCGGTGACAACGGGGTTGCGGCTAATCGCTGCTGTCAACGCAGCGACGACGGAAATCACGCCGTATGCCATGACCAGCAACGGAATACTGCACAACACCGCCTCCCCCACCATGGACGTTGTCGAAGCTCCCGCCCGAATGAGAGCGACGGGATACTCCGATCCACCCGCACCGTTCTTAATCAAGGACACAACCGCAGCGGGAACCATCGACACCAAAAGCAGCGCCAAGCCAAGCAGGAGAGACAGCGCAACAGCCGTCAGAAAACGCACATGCGCTGTTGCGGGGACTTGGAAAACCAGAAGGGAACGGCACCGCAGGTAGGTGCACGCAAGCGATGTGACAACCACGGGCAACAGCCAAAACAAGGAAGGAAGCGCTGCCTGGAGATAGGAAAGGAGGATTAATGGGGGCATCTTCGTACTTAACTCGTAAACCTTGGGGTCCGGCAAGCTCGCGATCGACTCGAGCAGGCGGGCGCGCGCCTCCGCACGAGAAGGAGTCTCCGGCTCGATTCCGATCGATTGCAGGAGGGTCGCATCTGCCGCGCCCAGCTCGCCTCGAGCGCGCTCGTACGTCGCAAGGCTTCGAAACCCCTCCGCAGGCGTAGGCGCGTACACGAAACCCGAAAGAGCATCTCGCATGTCTTCCAGGGCCGTTTTGCCCTCGACATCCATATTCGCAGCGTCCTGCTCTAGATACCGATCTATTGAACGGAGCTCCCCATCCCTATACCGAACAGCGGAAACGTCATCAGCGTCAGGAAACACCTCGACCAGAGCCGGGGCCAGCATCGTCGTCGACATTGCAATCGCGCATACGGCGAGGGCAGGAGAATGCAGGAGCAGTTTCCCCATCGTTCTTACGTATGCAACGGCGGAGGCACAAGCGCTCGAACGAGTTGCCGTTCTCGATGCGGTGAAGGAACCCCTCTCAAGGCAAATCGGGGATATCGGACGCGCGCGACCGCTCTTTCCGGCAACGCAGAGCAAGCAAATCGTCAGCACCTCGATCCCGATTGCGCATACGAGGGTAATCACGCCACGCTCGAAGCAAAGTCCAGGCAGATTCACTATCTGCGTTGTCGGGTACGGGCTATAGGCGCCGACGGTCAACTCAGTGTTCGCATACGTAAGGGGATTCAACAGGGCGAACTCACGTAAAGCGATGGATCTTCCGTAATACCCGGGAACCATCGTCACCCCCATCAGGGCACAAACGAACACGATTCCAAGCGTAGGGTTATTGGCAATCTTCACGGCAAGGTGAACGACGAGCGAGATGAACGCCGCCACCAAGAATTGCAAGATGGCCGTCTGTGCGAACACCAGCCAAGCCGGTTTGATAACCGGAGTCGCATATTGAACGTAGCCTATCGGATAGAACAGCGAGCCCGGGCCATTCTTCACAAGTGCGGCGATTATCCCTGGAAGATTGACGGCGAAGACGGCAAGCATCGCAAAAACACTCGCCCATACGCTCGATGCAACAAGCCTGCCCAGCTCGCCCATCGGTGCCTGGATGATGAGTTTTTCACGTTTGTTAAGACGCGCGGCAAGGAACGAGACGGCAACGGCCGTTGCGGCCCATAGCAAGTACTCCTTCGATCCGTCATAAAAGGAGTACGCTCCATCCGATACCTGCAGAAACGGAAGCAGAGGAGAGAGCGGCGCCAAGACAAGACGCCCCGCGGCAAGAGGGTACAGAAGCGCGGGCATGCTTGATGAAGAGGTATAGACGCCCTCCTCCCCCGCATTCACAAGCGCATCCGCATAGGATGCTGACAATTCCTGCTCAACACGGGTTATTCCCGACTCGAGGTATTCAACCCGTCCGTCGATGCCAGCCGCGCTCCTGAAGACGGGCAAAGCACAAAGAACCATCAACGCAACAACGGCAACACAGAGCGACCTGGAGGAGAGAAGCGACCTAAAGATTGCCTTCGAGATTTTGAGCATATTCATCGCCAACCTTGACCTCATCCAGTCGGAACAGAGGGGCCGAACAAAATGCTCGGCCCCTCCTCGCATCTAGTAGGTGCTATAGACAAATTACCATTTATCAGTTGTGCCAAGAACACCACAGGAACACATTGCAGCGAGGCGGGATTCCCTATGATGCGCGGATCGGCGATAACCATTTCGGTAGGAGATCGTCTTGTAAGAGATGTTGGACATCGAGATGCTGTGCCCGCTTACGCCGCGAGGACAGCTGTAGCTCCAGTAGGTATCGACGACGTCGTCCGTATACCCGAGGGGCTCAACGAGGGCACACTGGCTGCTCTCCTGGGAAGGAGGCATCGGGGTATCCGCAAAAGCGGGGGCTCCCGGCAGCAACAGACAAAGAGCGAGGCCGAGGAAAACCAAGAGCTTACACGACTTAACAGTACTGAACATAATCCTCTCCAATCTAGAGGGGTTTCGGTTGCAGCATGCTGTGATTACTTGCCTGCAAAGTCAATTTAACATAACTGTTAAAAAGTAACCTGAGTTTTTTAAATTCTTCGGAGGTTATTATGAGTTCCGACAATCGCACTCCCCGGCTTCATTCCTTCCGCATCGCATGTGCGATAGCCTCTGCGGCCCTTTGCGTCACCGCCATCGCACAAGTGGCGTTCTCCTTAAAGCCAGCAATCGAAGTGCTCGACAACCCTGTAATTGCAGACTCCCCCGCGTATCCAGCCCTTGCGATCTCGACATTGGTCCCTGCCGTCATCGGTATCGCTACGACCATCCTCAGCGCCGTTCTCGTGTGGACGATCAAGAGCGGAGACCCCTTCAAGAAAGGGTCTGCGACATGCTTGAAGGTGCTCGGCATTCTCTTCGTTGTTCAAGCTGCCACCAGCCTCTACGCCGGCTCACTCGAAACCTCCGTTTCGATGTTTGGCGGCGAGGGGGCCGTCGGCGCCCAAGAGATCGCTTCATCATTCGACTGGACCTCTCTGGTTCTCGGCATCGTCCTGTTCATGCTTTCCCAGCTCTTCTTGTACGCCCGAGAGCTGTACCTCGACTCCGACGAGATTGCGTAAGGAAACGCCATGCCCGTAATTGTTCGCCTCGACAAGATCATGGCCGAGCGAAAGATTTCCTCGAACGAACTTGCCGAAAGGATTGGAACCACGCCCGTGAACCTGTCCCGTATAAAAAAAGGGCATATTCGCGGCATTCGCTTCAACACACTCGAGCAGCTATGCCTCGCCCTTCGTTGCCAACCCGGAGACCTTCTCGAAGTCATGAGCGAAGAGGATGCCCGAAAGGAGTTCGGACTCGATTGGTCCGCCGAGGATTAGAGGGCGGTCGTACTCGCCCTGCACACGGGGATGCGAATCGGCGAGGTCTGCGGCCTTCGGTGGTGCGATGTGGATTTCGAGACGGGCCTGATCTCGATCAGGCACTCGGTGGCGTACGCGAAGGGGATGGGTTCGTTCATCAAGGACACCAAGACCCATGACGCCAGGGGCATCCCCATCGACCCGGTCGGCCTGCTCCCCTTCCTGAAGGAGATCCACGAGATCGACCGCGGGAAGCTGCGCTTGCGCGGCCTTACCGGGGCGGTCGAGATCGGGAACTGCTACATCCTGTCGGAGCCGGCCGCGACCTTCGCGACGACAAGCTATATCCGCAGGGCGTTCAAGACGTTCTCGGAGACCAACGGCCTCATGGGCACCAACGACGAGCTGATCACGTTCCACGGCCTTCGCCACACGTTCGCAACGCAGTGGATCCGCCAAGGCGGCGATATCAAGGCGCTCCAATCGATCCTCGGGCACAAGGACGCCATGGCGACGCTCAACGTCTACACCGACATCGAGCCCATCTCCAAAATCCATAACATGCTGCGCGTCTCGCCGTGCCTTTGGCGCGGGTACCTCGGGCCGAGGGTCGATCCGGGTCCCATGTTCCAACAGAGGATCCAGGAGTCCATCGAGACGCTCCAGGCGTTCGGCTACGGTATCATCGAGCCGGACGACCGAAATATCGTCATACGCGACGTGAAGACGAACAGTTGGCTCTACCCCACCGAGTACGCGGCAGTGCTGGGCCCATCCCAACTGAGGTCACGGTGGTCCGATAGGGGCGCCGCCCGCGGCATGCGCCGCGGAGCGGTATCCCCTACCGAATAGTGGGGGATGCCCTCCGCTTCCAGTTCGGAATCAGCCGTCGGAGGCGTTCGGCTGACTGCGGGAACGGCCTGTCCGCTCAATGTGTTCGGCTGAGATCGGAAATCAACCCAACACGAGCCGGACACGCGCCAGACGGCTCTTCCCCGTGCGGCCTTCCCCCTTACGCTCATGTTGCAGGCATGTAACGCCGCAGCGAGCGCGCCTTTTTTGCGCCAGACAGGTACAATGATGAACACTGTACCGTAGCGGAGCGCCCCGCGCGCGCCGCAATCACGCGAAAGGGTTTCCCATGGCCGAGATCTCGTCCTCCCGTATCGTCATCACCGTCCTTGGCAAGAACCGCCCCGGCATCGTCGCCGGCGTCACCCGTGTCCTAGGCGAGGCCAACGTCGACATCCGCGACATCACGCAGTCCATTATCGAGGACATCTTCACCATGACCATGCTGGCCGATACCGCCGAGTCCAAGCTCGACTTTGCCGAGCTGCAGAAGGCGCTGGCCGAGGCCGGCGAGCTTTCGGGCGTCAACGTGTCCATCCAGCGCGAGGACGTCTTCAACTTTATGTACCGCCTGTAGCGAGCAAGCCGCTGGGGATAGCCTGACGCGCGCATGCCCATGCAAGTCACCCCGATGCGGCCCGGAGAGGAGCGCGCATGGCCTACGACGCCAAGAAAATCTATTACCGCTTCGATGACCACTTGAGCCGCCTGGTTCTGGATTACGAGGCGAGCCGTCAGATTTCGCCCGAAAGCGAAAACCTCTACCACGGCCTGCCGACCGACCCTTATGACGAGGGCCTGTTTGTCGAGCACAATGTCAAGCGCGGCCTGCGCAATGCCGACGGCTCGGGCGTGGTCGCGGGCCTCACTCGTATCTCGGATGTGCACGGATACAACAAGGTCGACGGCAAGGTCGTGCCCGATCAGGGCAAACTCACGCTTCGCGGCTACAGCATCGAGGATCTGGTCAACAATGCCCAGGCCGAGAATCGCTACGGCTACGAAGAAGTCGCCTATCTGCTTATCACGGGTTCGCTACCCAACAAGGAAGAGCTCGACGGCTTCTGCGAGCGCCTAGGTGCCTTTAGGCATCTGAGCGACGAGTACGTCAAAGAGTTCCCCATGACCACGGTGTCGTCGAGCATCATGAACGTGCTCCAGCGCGCCGTGCTGCTGCTCTACGCCTTCGATGCCGAGCCCGACGTAATTACGCCCGAGCACGAAATCGACGTCGCTATCTCCATGCTCGCCCGTCTCCCCCGTATCGCCGCCTTCGCGCATATGGCCTCGGTCGCCAAGCGCCGCGGCTCCGAGGTTCATGTGCCGCACCCCACGCCCGGTCTCTCCACCGCCGAGACCATCCTACAGGTCCTGCGCGGCGGCATGGCGTTCACCCACGATGAGGCGATGCTGCTCGACGTTATGCTCATGCTGCATGCCGAGCACGGCGGCGGCAACAACTCCACCTTCGCTTGCCGCGTGCTGTCGTCTTCGGCCACCGACCCGTATTCCGCCTACGCCGCGGCTATCGGCTCGCTCAAGGGCCCGCGCCACGGCGGTGCCAATGCCAAGGTCGTGTCTATGCACGAGGACATCCGCGCGCATGTTTTCAACTGGGAGGACGAGGACGAGGTCGCGGCCTACCTGGGCAAGATCCTCGACAAGCAGGCCTTCGACGGCACGGGCCTCATCTACGGTATGGGCCACGCCGTCTACACGCTGAGCGACCCACGCGCCGAGGTATGCCGCCGTTACGCGCGCTCGCTGGCAGCCAAGAAGGACTTGGGCGAAGAGTTCGCACTCATCGAGCGCATTGAGCGCCTGGCACCCCAGGTCATGCGCGACCACGGCATGACCAAGCCTATCTGCGCCAACATCGACCTGTACACGGGCTTTATCTACAAGATGCTCGGCGTGCCCGAGACGCTCTTTACGCCGCTATTCGCCGTCGCCCGCATGGCAGGCTGGTCGGCGCACCGCATGGAAGAGCTCTTCTGCGCGCACCGCATCATCCGCCCCGCCTACCGCCCGGTTATCGAGCCGCTGGAGTACAAGCCGCTCGCCGACCGCTAGGACGCGGACCGTTATAGAACCCGAGCGTGGCCAGGGCATCACCGCCCTCGGCCACGCTTTTTATGCCAGTAGAAAGGATCGCAGCGAATGATTGTGTTTTCCGATATGGATGGAACGCTGCTGACGAGTGATAAGCAGATGAGCGACGCCACCTGGGCGATGCTTGACGAGCTTGCGCGACGCGGTATTGAGTTTGTGCCCTGCACGGGGCGCCCGCTGTCGGGCGTCTTTGAGCCCATCCTCGCCCACCCCGCCGTACACTACGCGGTCTGCGCCAACGGCGCCAGCGTCTGGCAGCTCGACGACGGTATGCCCACCGATACCTCACGTGCTACGCGCATTTTGAGCCGACCGCTCGACCGCGCCATCGCCCACCGCGTCCATAGCATTGCCGCCGGCCATGACGTCACCTTCGATATCTTCGCGGACGGGCAGTGCTTCCTCCCCCGCTCGCTCTACACGCGCCTGGACGAGTTCTGTGGCGGCGACCCCCACATCGCGGCTTCGCTCAAGCGCACGCGCACGCCGATCGACATGGATATCGACAACAAGATCGACGAGGTCGAGACACTCGAACGCATCGCCATGTACTGGCACGACCCAGCCGATCGCGACGCCATCGCGGCGGAGCTCGACACGCTCGGAGGCATCGAGGTCACGCGTTCGTACGCCATGAATATCGAGGTCATGGGCGAGGGAGCCACCAAGGGAACGGCACTCACGTGGCTGTGCGAGCACCTGGGCGAGCGTCTCGCCGACGCCTGGGCGTTCGGCGACAACATCAACGACATCCCCATGCTGCAGGCAGCGGGCCACGGTATGGCCATGATCAACGCCGAGCCCGAGGACCGCGAGGCCGCCGACGCCATCACCGAATACGACAACGACCACGACGGCGTCGCCCGCGCCATCATGGCAACCCTCGCCTAGCAGCAGCAACCCGGCAGGGTAGCTAATTTGGGACGGGGCTATTTTAGCTACCCGCTTATTGGGTAGCTAAAATAGCCCCGTCCCAAATTAGCTACCCCCGGAAAACCGCAAGGACTGTCCCCGGCTGCCGGCAGAAAAGGAACGTCCCTAACTGCCGGATTAGGCGAGGCTCTCCAGAACACGGCGAAGTTCCTGCTGGACGGCGTGGTCGCGGTTGCGCCCCACCACGCGATCGGCAACGGCCTTGAGCGCGGGGCGTGCATTTTCCATCGCGCAACCCGTACCGACGAAGCGAATAATCTCGTAGTCGTTCATAGAGTCGCCAAACGCCATGATCTCATCGCGCCCAATGCCATAATGCTCCGCGAGCTGTGCAATACCCGAGGCCTTCGACACACCGGGCTGCATGGCGTCGATCCACGCGTTGCCCGAAGGCGCAAAAGTAAAGAGCTGACCGAGTTCGCGCTGCAGCACGTACGCACTGTCCATAACGGCACCGTCGTCGCAAAAGATGCTCGCTTTGATGATATTTACGCTGGGATCGGGCAGCTCCCAAATGCGCTCGGCATTGGGAAGGTCCTTATCGACCTCACGCACGAACTTGCACTCGTCATCGAGCAGGAAGGACTTGGTTCGGTCAAAGAGCGCAAGATGCAGATTGGGAAACGTCCTGACGGCTTGGGCGAGCCTTCGAATCGCCAGGTGGGAATACACCTCACGGTCTACCATCTTACCGTCGGCGTAGACCTGGGCGCCGTTAGCGGCGACAAAGTCCATCTTGTCGCGAACGGGCGCAAAGAACTCGCACAGGCGATCGTAGCGACGACCTGACGATGCGGCGAAATGCACGCCATGCTCGTGTAGCGCCAGAATCAGTTCGTAGGTCTCGGGAGGCACCTGGCCGTTTTCGTCAAGCAGCGTGCCGTCCATATCGGATGCAATCAGTTTAAACATAGAAAAGCTCCCTTCGGGCTTGTTGGAATCGAACGTGTATCCGATTCCAACGTACCCAAAGGGAGCTCAAATAAGACCCCGCAGTCATAAACGTTACATGGACCTAGCACATAGCTCACGCGCGCCAGAGGTCCCACGGTCGCAGCGTCAGGCGACACGCCAAAGAGTGTCCCCAACGACTAGTCGTTTAAGAACGTCCCCAATGACTAGTCGGCGTAGGTGAAGGTCGTGACGTCGAACATGCCCTCGGGGCGGATGCGGAGCGTCGGAATCACCGGCAGGGGCAGGAAGATGATGCCCATGATGGGATCGAGTGGCGGCTCAATACCCATGGCGCGCGCCTTGACCATAAAGTCGTCGTGCTGCGCGGCGACATCCTCGGCCGTGCCCTCGCTCATCAGGCCACCGAGCGCCAGCGGAATACGCGCCACGACTTCGCCGTTGCGCACCAGCACGTGGCCGCCCTGCCCCACGGCTTCAACAGCCGCCATCATATCGGCCGCGTTGTCGCCCACCACGCACACGTTGTGCGAGTCGTGGCCAATCGTCGAGGCGATGGCACCGCCCGTGATGGTAAAGCCGCGCACCCAGCCGCGACCGATATGCTTGCCGACGAGCCCCATGCCGGCGGGACCGTCGCCATCGGCGCCCTCGGCCTGCAGCGACAAGCCGCGGCCGTGGCGCTCGATCAGCATAATGCGGCGCAGGCCCTCGGCATTCTCGGGACGAGCCATGCCCGTGATGGCCTTGCCCGGCACCACGTCGATCACGGCCTCGCCCGGCTTAAAGGCATAGTCGAACACGTCGAGCGAAAGCTTCGGCAGCTTAACGGAGGCGCGCAGCTCATCGGCAAGGGCCGCAACCTCGGCCATCTCGGGTGCAATCTCGCCCACAAAGGTGCCGTCCTGCGCCACGAGCGCGCCGGCGGCATACACGCGATACGGAGCCGTGGCAAACGTCAGGTCGTTGAGTACCAGCAGGTCGGCACGCTTGCCCGGGGCGATGGCGCCACGCAGCTCGTGCGGGTCGCGGCAACCGTGGTCCAAGCCAAACGCCTCAGCCGTGGAAAGGGACGCCATGGAGATGGCGACCACCGGGTCGATGCCGGCCTCGATAGCCACGCGGCAGGCGTTGTCGATCATACCGGTCGAAAGCGCGTCGGAGGGAGCACGGTCGTCGGTCGCAAAGCAGCAGCGACGGGCGCGGGCGGGGTTCTCGAGCAGCATCGGCGACAGGTTGGCCAGGTCATGGCTGCACGTACCCTCGCGCAGCATCACGTACATGCCACGAGACAGTTTGTCGAGCGCCTCCTCGGGAATCGTCGACTCGTGGTCGGCGATAATGCCCGCCGCGGCATAGGCATTGAGGTCCTTGCCGGCAACGAGTGGCGCATGGCCGTCGACCTGCTTGGACGGCGTCTGGTTGGCAGCATCGATACGAGCGCAGGTCTCGGGATCGGCCATAAAGACACCCGGCAGGTTCATCATCTCACCCAGGCCAAAGACATCACCCGGATACTCGGCAAAAAACGCCTGCATATCGGCAGCAGTGATGACGGCACCGGCCTGCTCGTCGGGCAGTGCGGGCACGCACGAGGGCATCATGTACTTGATGGAAATAGGCGCGCGACGGCCGTCCTCGATCATAAAACGCAGGCCGTCCAGGCCGGAAACGTTGGCAATCTCGTGGCTGTCGGCAATGGCAGTGGTGGTGCCGCGCGTCGCCGCCATGCGTGCATACTCGGCAGGGCGGATGTTCGAAGACTCGATATGCAAGTGTCCGTCAATAAAGCCAGGGGCAAGATAACGGCCCTGGCAGTCAATGACCTCGGTCGCCTCGTAGGTGCCGGCGGCATCGTCGCGACCGTCGTAGAGCACGCCGACGATCACACCGTCCTTGACGGCAACGCTACCGGGCGCCACGCGCTGGCCATATACGTCGACAATCTGCGCATTGGTAAACAGCTTGTCGACGGGCACGCGACCCTCGGCTGCATCGATCACAGACCTCATGACCTCAACGGACATACATACTCCTTCAACTGTAGAAATAACTGCGGAGCGGACGAGCCTTCACCGCAGCAAACCAATAGCAATTGTATGCCCAAACGATAGGTCGGCAATACGCCCCTCCGCTTAACGGCACACGCCACTTGGCGCAATGGGGACTGCCGCTGAGCACCAATGACAAGGAGTGTCCCAAAGTGCCACCCAAGTGCCAACAACGGAAGCGCCGATGTTTTGGCAACGGCAGCGAAAACCCGCCAGAGCGAGCAAGGTGCCTTGAAACGAGTCGGCATTGACCTTTTGGTCATGCCGCCGAAGTTGAAAGGCAGATTGCCGCGCTGGCGGGTTTGCAGCGTCGACCGGTTACGCGGTTTGGTAAAACCGCGTAACTAAAAGGCCGCAGTCGGGAGTTCCGGCTGCGGCCCTATTGCACATGTTAGGTTGACCTACTTGCTAGACCAACTTAAAGCCCTTGCGCTTGCCCACGGAGAGGGTGTCGCCCAGCTTGAGGGCGCTGGGGTCGATGTTGTAGCTCTTGGGAGCCACGGCCTTGCCGTTGATCTTGACGCCGCCGCCGTCGATGTCGCGACGGGCCTGGCCGGCGCTGGCCGAAAGGCCCAGGTCCTTAAGCAGACCGGCGAGGTAGATCTGGCCCTCGTCGTTAACAGTCAGCTCAACATGCTTCTCGGGGAAGTCGGCGAGCTGGCCCTCCTTGAACACGCGGTCGAACTCGGCCTGAGCCTCGTCGCCGGCACCGGCGCCGTGGTAGGTGTCGCACAGGTCGCGGCCCAGAGCGCGCTTAAGCTCATAGGGATCGGCAGAGCCGTCGGCCAGAGCAGCATCGATCTTGTCGACCTCGGCCGGGGTGAGCGAGCTCGCAAGGCGGTAGTACTTGCCGATCATCTCGTCGGGGATGGACATGGTCTTGCCGAACATATCCTTGGGCGCGTCGGTCAGGCCGATGTAGTTACCGTAGGACTTGGACATCTTACGGACGCCATCGGTACCCTCGAGCAGCGGCATGGTGAGCGCAATCTGGGGCTCCATGCCCATCTTCTCCATGAGCTCACGGCCGGCGAGCAGGTTGAAGAGCTGGTCGGTGCCGCCCATCTCCACGTCGGCCTTGATCTGCACGGAGTCGAAAGCCTGCATCACGGGATACAGGAACTCATGCAGGGCGATCGGCGTCTGAGACTGGTAGCGCTTGGTAAAGTCGTCGCGCTCAAGAATACGGGCGACGGTGAACTTGGAGCACACCTGCAGCAGACCAGCCAGATCCATCGACAAGATCCAGTCACCGTTGTGCACGATGGTGGTCTTCTCGGGATCAAGGATCTTCATGGCCTGGCTCACGTAGGTCTCGGCATTGGCCTCGATCTGCTCCTGCGAAAGCTGCGGACGGGTGGAATTCTTGCCCGAAGGGTCGCCAATCAACGCGGTACCGTTGCCGATGATGAGGGTGACGTTGTGGCCCAGGTCCTGGAACTGACGCATCTTGCGCAGCGGCACGGCGTGGCCCAGGTGCAGGTCGGGGCTGGTGGGATCGACGCCGAGCTTGATGTTGAGGGGCTCGCCCTTCTCAAGCTTCTTGCGAAGGTCGGCCTCGGGAACGATCTGCGCGGCGCCCGAGGTGATGATACGCATTTGCTCGTCAACAGACAGCATTGGGTATCCTCCTTTTGCTATAGCACCCTCGCCGAAAACGGCGGTGCTGGAAGTCCATAAACTCTCTTATGATAACAAACTGACGCGACGCAGCATCTACGACAGGAAAATCCTCGTCCTGCCGCATGCGTCGATGGCAACTGGCAGACGCGTACCGTCACGCTCGACCAGATAGCGTATCTGCCGACGACGCAAGCAGTCGCGGCAACGGACCCGCCCCGTCGCATCGGTGGCGCAAACGCCCTCGGCGGTCAGCAGGCAGTGCTCGCACACCATGAGCTCGGGACGGTCGGCGTCGACCGGACCCAAGACGCCGGGTTCAGCAGCCAGCTCGGCGATACGCTCCCTGTCATTGCTGAGCAACTCGGCAGGCAAGTATACCCACCTCGCGCCAAGCCCGCGCAGCCAGGCAAGCGTGGCCCGATTGGCGCAGAACACCGGCGCCGCCACGTCAAACGTCGTGCCCAGCTCGCGGGCCATCGCCACCTGTCCCAGATTGCGGCAGACGACGCGCCCGGCACGTTGCACAAGCGCTCGAGTCCGCTCGGCGTCGCCTGCACGGCACACTTCGTCGAGCACCACCGTCGCATCGGACAGATCCCACTCATCGCGCGGATCCAAATCCATCAGCTCCCAGGCAAAGACCATACGAGCAAAAGCCTCATGCTTTGCCGGCTCCGCCGGTCCCGCCAACTCCGTCGGTACATCGCCATCTGCCAGAACGCCCTCAAACGGCAGCACCTCAACGGACTGCTCAGCAGGCGCGACTGCATCTGCCTCGACCCGCATGCGCTCCAACACCGTTGCCGTCTGCCCCAGCACGCCGGCACTGCGAATCAGATAGACCTCGCAGCCCGCGTCCACCTTGCGTTTGCAATGCACGACGATGCGCTCTCCCGCAGCGGCATCCACGGGGCAAGGCACCTGTGGCCAGCGCTTGGGCACATCGGGACGCGCGTCGGCACCCGGGTAAAATCGGATCTCGAGCGTATCGCCCGCCGCCACGGCGGCATCAAGCTCAACCGTCACCTCTTCGTGACCCACCGCCACCAAGTGGCCCACGCGCACACCCTGGTTGATCGCGCGCTCAAAGCTCATGAGCTCGGCGCCCGAACGACCCCGCAGATACGCATCGGTAAAGCCGCGGTTGAACGACCTTCCCAGCTCGCGCTCAAGCGCCGGCACCGCATCGGCATCCCATGTGCCGTCGCGCAGCATATCGAGCGCCCGACGCCACACCCTCACCACGTTAAAGACGTAGTCGGGATTCTTCATGCGGCCCTCGATCTTGAGCGATGCCACGCCGGCGGCAACAAGCTCGGGCAGATGCGCGATGCCCAGATAGTCACGCGGACAAAGCAGGCGATCCCCTTCGACAGCGACAACACTCTGCCCCGCCTCGTCCACCAAGTCATAGGATAGACGGCACGGTTGCGTGCAGTCGCCGCGCATCGCAGAGCGGCCACGTCGAAGGGCAGAGAACCCGCACGCACCCGAGTATCCAATGCAAATAGCGCCGTGACAGAACACCTCGATGGGCACGCCAGTAGCGCAAAGCGTCTCAATCTCTGCAACGCTCAGCTCGCGCGCAGTCGTCACGCGCTCAACGCCCAACTCCTTGGCAGCCAACTGCACGGCACCCTCGCTATGAGCGCCCGCCTGAGTGGACAGGTGAATCTCGACCCCCGAAATCGCCGCACGTAGCGCGCAAGCCAGCCCGGCATCGGCCACAATCAACGCATCGGCACCCAACGCGTGCGCATGCGCCCCCAACGCCACGGCGTCGGCAAGCTCATCATCGAACACGAATACGTTGAGCGTCACGTACACACGCACGCCATGGGCATGGGCCACGGCACAACCGCGCGCGAACTCATCATCGTTAAAGCCATGCGCGCTCACTCGAGCGTTGAATCCGTCCAGCCCCGCATAGATGGCATCGGCACCCGCCGCAATCGCCGCGAGCATCTGGTCGAGCCCGCCAGCAGGCGCCAGCAGTTCGGGCAGCGCCACTCCAGCCGCCGCCAACTCGCTTTCGCATTGTCCGCTCGGTTCCATCGGCCGAATCGCCATCGGTAAACTCCTCACCAAGGTATGCATTCACTCTGAAAAATGCCGTCATCCAGCATACACGAGGCCCCGCGTGCCTCGTTTGGTTTATCGTGTAATAGCTTATGTCCATCCTGCCAGGCATAACACCTGCCGCCTGGCACGACATACCTGGAGGTCAATATATGGGTCCTCGCCAACGACAGGGGCGCAGTCGCTCTAAGACGCATGCCCTTCCCATGATCTTGCTCTCGTTTTTGGGCTTTCTGCTTATCGCGGGCGTAGCGTTTGGCATCGGCATGATCGGCAACGTCAACCGCTGGCTGTCCGATCTGCCCGACTACACCGATGCCAACGCGTATCTGGTGAGCGAGCCCACCGACATCGTCGACTGCAACGGCAACACCATTGCGAGTTTCTACACGCAAAACCGCAAGTCCATCACCAAGGACCAAGTGTCCCCGTACGTGCTGCAGGGCACCGTTGACGTTGAGGACGAGCGCTTCTACGAGCACGGCGGCATCGACCTCTGGGGCATTGCACGCGCATCGGTGGCGACCCTCACCGGCGGCCACGAGGGCGCATCGACCATCACCCAGCAGCTGGTTCGCAACACCATCTTGCAGGAGGAACAATTCGACTCGACCATCGAGCGTAAGGTGCGCGAGGCCTATATCGCCATCAAGATGGAGGATATGTACTCCAAGGACGAGATCCTCATGATGTACCTCAACACCATCTACTACGGCCATGGAGCATATGGCATCGAGGCCGCCGCCGAGACCTATCTGTCCAAAACCGCCGCCGACCTCACCCTGAGCGAGGCCGCGCTGCTGATCGGCCTTCCCAACTCGCCCTCGCAGTACGACCCCACGGTTAATCCCGACTTGGCGCTGTCCCGCCGCAACAAGGTTCTGGACAACATGCTGCGTCTGGGCCACATCACGCAGGAAGAGCACGATGCCGCGCAGGCTGAGCCCATCACGCTTAACGTGACCGAGATTTCGGGCAGTGGCGTCGATGTGTACTCTCAGCCCTACTTTGTCGCCTACGTTAAGCAGCTGCTTGAGCAGGAGTTCTCCACCGACGTGCTCTTTAAGGGCGGTCTGACCGTCAAGACCACCATCGACCCCACCATGCAGCAGGTGGCCGAGGAGGCCGTGCGCTCGCAGCTCGACACGCTTTCGCTCGACGGCCTGGACATGGGCATGGTCGTCGTTGACCCCAAGACCGGCTACATCAAGTGCATGGTAGGCGGCTACGACTACAACGCCGACGAGAATCACGTGAACCACGCTACGGCAAAGCGCCCCGTGGGCTCCACGTTTAAGGCCTTTACGCTGGCAACTGCCATCCAAAACGGCATGAACCCCAACGTCACCCTCAACTGCAACTCGCCGCTCAAGGCCAAGGGCACCACGACCGAGGTGCAAAACTACGGCAACCAGAGCTATGGCAACATCACGCTTAAGCAGGCAACGGCATACTCATCCAACACCGGCTACATTCAGGTGGCCGAAGCCATCGGCAATGACAAGATCATGTCGCTCGTCAAAAAGCTTGGCATCGATCCCGCCAAGGACAATATCGAGGACGTTCCCGTCATGACGCTCGGCACCGGGTCCATCTCACCGCTCGAGATGGCATCTGCCTACGCAACGTTTGCCAACGGTGGCTACTACCGTCAGCCCATCGCCATTACCGAGATCGACTCGCGTACCGGCTCGGTTCTGTACCAGCACACCGACAATCCCACGCAGGTGCTCACCGAAGGCGAGGCTGCCGCGGTTACCGACGTTCTATCCGGCGTCATGCAGGGCAGCGGCACGGGTGCCGCCGGCGCGCTGAACGTCAACCAGCCCTATGCCGGCAAGACGGGCACCACTGACAACACCACCAACCTGTGGTTCTGCGGCTTCACGCCGCAACTGACATGCGCCCTGTGGACCGGTTATTCCGCAGGCGAGATTCCCATCCAAAAGTACGGTTCGGACCTGCTGGGCGACAGCACCAACCTGCCCGTCTTTAAGAAGTTCATGAACACCGTTCTTGCGGGCACCGAACGCGAGGAATTCCCGACCGGAACGGCTCCCACGTACAAGAACAATAACGTCTGGAAGTTCTACGGCACAAACAACAAAAAGAAAGACGAAGAGGATAAAGACGAGGGAAAAGAAGAGGAAGAGACCACGACCACCACAACGACAACGACAACCACGACCACTGAAACCCCGGGCGGCAACACCACCGGCGATAGCGGCACGACAGGTGGCGACGGTGGCACGGGTGGCGATGGCGGCACGGGTGGCGACGGTGGCACGCCGACGCCTGCCCCCGATCCTACGCCCACGCCCGACCCCTCTACAGGCCAGTAGACGCAAAGCGGCATCTGACACCAAGGCGCCCGAGCAGCACGTACGCTGCTCGGGCGCCTCTTTATTTCGGCAGATGCCACAAGACGCCACGACGGCCCCGGCTGCAGGACCGATAGAGCAACGGGTGCCGGCATGCAAATGGGCGCCGACCTTCGTCAACGCCCTCGGCAATTACCTATAGCAACAATCGGCACAGTAGCAGTGCCACGCATCCCCTACTTGTGAGAGTTACTCAGCTTGTTGATGAGCGCCTCAAGGCGCTCTCCGTCCTCGGCCGTCTGCGCAATGACTAAGATCGTGTCGTTGCCGGCAAGCGAGCCGAGCACGTCGGGCAGCTCCGCGGCATCGACCGCTGCGGCAATACCAGAAGCCGTACCGGGCTGCGCCTTGATCATAACCAGATTATCGGTGCGCAGTACGCCGGTAACCAGCTCGGAAACCATGCGCTGCAGATGCAGGTCCTCGGCAAGGACATAAATGCCCTCGGGGAGCTTACGCAGTCCCATGTCCGCGATATCACGCGAAACGGTCGCCTGCGTGCAATCGAAACCCATGGCGCGAAGCTCGTCTACCAAAACGCGCTGCGTGCGTACGTCCTTATTGCGAACAATATCTCTGATGGCATCCTGGCGCCCATTGCGTTTTTTGGCCATACAAAACCTCACTCCAAAAGATAGTGGAGACAATCACTTAGTGATTGAATAGTTTAGCGCTATTTGAAGGTTTTAGTGAATAAGAACGCATTTCGAAACAATTCCATGCAATTTATTTCGAAAATCACGCTACTAGACAGTCCTGACGCCCGAACGATTGAAAAAGACCGCCAGATGCGTATACAACGCACACCGCATAGGCTTGGCACTAGCTATCGAACCATAGAGCAGACCTAAGCCCCGATGATTGCCTTTAAGAGCCGCAACCATCTGACGGGTACGCTGCGCTTCGAGCATATCATGCAAACGGGCCGAACGCTCTATTGAAGACACCCCATGGGGGCTCAGACACAAATTTTCGATGCAGGCAACCAGGCCGGCGTAGTAATACCGCTGGCAGACCAGCTTCAACTGATCGCCACCGCCCGCGACGGCAAGCGAGTCGGCAAGCCTGTCGAGCGCCCCGATATCATCAGAAAGCCTGGCAAACATCGTGGGGTCAAACGTCTCCGTAATCGACGGCGCCACTGCATGAAAACGGGCACGGCCACATCCCGAAACGCGCTTTGCCTGCGAAAGCGCAAACGTCAAAAAAGACACCGTGCGAAACGCATCGCCATGCGCAAGGCACGCCTCAAAGAGGGCGCGATCATACAGCACGCCAGAGGTCTGTCGGATTAAACCACAGGAAACCAATTGGGTCAGGCAAGCCGCCCGGTCCTCATCTTCAGAAACGGATGTCGCGTCCAAAACTCGGGAATGACGTTCGCGGTGAACATCGTAGCGATCGAGCGAAACAGAGGGAAACACGATGTCAGCAGAAGCGTCGCAGGAGCTTTCGACCATCTGCGAAAGGGACTGCGGCGCAAACCACTCATTGGCATTCATCGCAATGATCTGGGAGCCGCGCGAAGCCGCAAAGCCGGCACGCAGGCAGGCGCCAGGCACTGGGTCTTCAACATCAATCAAATCAATATGAATATCTCTGTCGGCAGCAACTTCGAGCGAATGACGCACACCAGCTACCACGCCGCAGCAAACGACGACAATCTGCAAATCGTAGAGGTCTTGGTTCTGGACACTCTCGAGAGCGCGCATCGTATAACTGGGTGAACCCTCAACAATCAGGATCACCGAAAGTCGCGGATGCGAACCACGTCGAACCAAGTTTTCCGTCCTCTCGATAGCCAGTAACAAACTGCCGTTCATGGTACACCCGTCATTTAATGCGGATGGTCGCCCTTCGCGATGCACGTCAAGAACAGATGTTGCACACGCCCCGCTCACAGGCACTGCACACAAAGATCGCCGTCAGGCAGCCACTTCCCTAATCGAGCACCACAAGCTCGGTGGGGTCGTAGTCCACGCCCATAAAGGTAAGACCGCATGCGGGCGCCGTAGGACCGGCAGCGGAGCGATCGCAGGCATCAATTACCTCGCGCATCCACTCGGGATCGCGGCGATGCATGCCGATCTCGACAAGAGTGCCCACAATGGTTCGCACCATCGAATGCAAAAACGCATTGCCCTCGATGGTAAACGTGAGGATGTCCTCGCCAAAGGCGACCTCATGGCCAAACTCGGCACGCATTACGCAGCGGTGCGTAGGTTTGCCCACGGCAGAGGCGACCTTGCAAAAGCTCTTAAAGTCCTGCTCGCCCAAAAGCGTAGGGCAGGCGGCCGCCATCGCATCGACGTCGAGGGGATAGCGATGCCACCACACGGCACCGCGTGACAGCACGGGCCGCGCATCACGGTCGGCAATGCGATAGGTGTACGTGCGAGAGCGCGCGTCAAAACGTGCAGAAAAGCCCTTACGAGCCTTGTAGACCTCGTTTATGGCGATATCTTTGCCCAGGAGGGCATCCATAGCCCTCAGCCACCTACGGCGCGTATACGCAAGCTCAGCGTCCGTTACGGGCACGCTGATGTATTGGGCCACCGCATGAACGCCGGCATCGGTACGCCCCGCGCACGTCAGATCGATTGGGCGGCGCAGCAACGTCTCGATGGCACGGCGCAGCTCGCCCGCAACCGTCGTCTGGCCCGGCTGCTCGGCAAATCCGCTATAGGAGGAGCCATCGTAGGCCACGCGAAATACAAGGGTGGCGTCGAGCTCGGGAGTCGAATTGAAATCAGACGGCGCGGTCATGGGCGCTCCCAACAAACTAGCAACGGTATTGCAACAAAAAAAGAGGGGTACGCGAACGTACCCCTCGAATATAGCCTATGCAGACAGAATGTCTACTCAGCAGTCTCCTCAGCAGGAGCCTCCTCGACAGCCTCAACCTTCTTGGGAGCAGCGGCCTTCTTGGGGGCCGGAGCAGCCTTCTTGGCCTTAGGCGTGCAAGGCTCGGTGACGAGCTCCATGATAACGATAGGAGCGTTATCGCCCTTACGGTTACCGAGCTTCATGATGCGGGTGTAACCGCCGTTGCGGTCCTGCCACATGCCCTGAGCAGCCTTGTCGAAGATCTCGGCAACGAGCTGCTTATCGCCGAGCTTGGCGATAGCCAGACGACGAGAGTGCAGGTCGCCCTTCTTGGCCCAAGTGATGATCGGGTCGACGACCGAACGCAGCGCCTTAGCGCGGGTCTCGGTGGTCTTGATGCGGTCGTTCTCGAAGAGGGCCTTAGCAAGGCTCTTCTTCATGGCCTTGGTGTGGCTCGCATCGGTGCCGAGCTTCAGGCCCTTCTTAACGTTGTGACGCATGGTCTAGTTTCTCCTCAAATATGCGAAGCATTAAGCCTTCAGGCTCAGGCCCATGGACTCAAGCTTGTCCTTCACTTCCTCGATCGACTTAACACCGAAGTTACGGATGTTGAGCAGATCGTTCTCCGAGAACTCAACGAGCTGACGGACCGAGTGAATGCTGGCGCGCTTAAGGCAGTTGTAGGAACGGACGGAAAGGTCCAGATCCTCGATCTGCTTGTCCAGCTCGGCGTTGTCGTTGGTGACCTCGGGAGCGAAGATCGAAGCCTCCTCCTCGACCTCGGGGGTCTCGGCAAGGTTCATAAAGGCGGCCATATGCTGGTTGATGATATTGGCAGCCTGGACCACGGCGTCGCGCGGGGCGATGGAACCGTTGGTCTCGATCTCGAGGACAAGGCGGTCGTAGTCGGTATGCTGGCCGACACGGCAAGCCTCAACGAGCTTGGCGCAACGGGACACCGGCGAGTACAGCGAGTCGACGTTGATCACACCGATGGGATCGTTGTCACGCTTGTTAGCCTCGCCAGAGACATAGCCGCGGCCATAGCCGATGCGCATGCTCATAGTGAGATGGCCACCCTCGGTGAGCGTAGCGATGTGCTGCTCGGGGTTGACCAGCTCAAACTCGGACGGAATAAAGAAGTCCGCACCGGTGACCTCGCAGGGGCCGTCAACCGAGATGGTGGCGGTCGCCTCGTCGGTCGTGCCGAGAGCCCTGAAGACAAGACCCTTGACATTCAGGACGATGTCGGTGACATCCTCGGCCATGTTAGGGATGGTCATGAACTCGTGCTGCGCACCATCGATCTGAATGGCCTCGACGGCGGCACCCTCGAGCGAGGACAGAAGAACACGACGAAGCGAGTTACCCAGCGTATCGCCGTAGCCACGCTCGAGCGGCTCGACGGAGACACGAGCAGAGGTCTCGTTGATCTCTTCGACCTGAACCTGAGGCCTAATGAATTCTGACATGTATTACCTCCAGCCTCAGCAGCCCGGATGGACTACTTAGAGTAGAGCTCGACGATGAGCTGCTCGTTGATATCACCGCTGATCTGCTCACGCGTCGGCAGAGCGAGCACGTTACCAGACAGCTTCTCGATATCGACCTCGAGCCAGCCAGGGACCTCAAAGCGCTCGGAGGAAATCAGGGCCTCCTTGATGGGGAGGAGGTCACGGAACTTCTCGCCGACAGCGACGACGTCGCCGGCCTTGACGCGGTAGGACGGGATGTCCACGCGCTTGCCGTTCACGGTGAAGTGACCGTGACGGACGGACTGACGAGCCTCTTTGCGGGTACGGGCGAAGCCAAGACGGAAGACGACGTTGTCGAGGCGAGACTCAAGGATAATCATGAGGTTCTCACCGGTGACGCCGTTCATCTTACGGGCCTTGTTGAAGTAGCCGTGGAACTGCTTCTCCAGAACGCCATAAATGAACTTGACCTTCTGCTTCTCACGCAGCTGCATGCCGTACTCAGATTCCTTGCGACGGCGCTTGGGCTGACGGATAGATTCCTTCTTGCTGCTGTAACCGAGCTCAGCGGGATCGATCCCGAGCTGACGGCAGCGCTTAAGAACAGGAGTCCTGTCGATTGCCATATTGATACGATCCTTTCAGTTACACGCGGCGACGCTTCTTGGGGCGGCAGCCGTTGTGCGG
>CAUDDF010000038.1:0-22772 GCA_958448275.1 uncultured Collinsella sp. | reverse complement strand
CGCGGCGATAGTGGTTGTACACGGCAACCGACATGGCGCGCTTGGCGTCCTCCTGGCCCATGACATAGGCCGAAAGCTCGTCATAAATCTCGTGCGGCGTCGGCACATGCGTAATGACCTGACGGGCGTCGTCCTCGAGCTCAAAGCCCTCGGTCTCGGGGTCCACGGCGGGCTGGGATGCAGCCTGACCGTGGTCGTTGAGGAAGCCCGGCAGCTTGCCGTTGCGGGCGGC
The DNA here is from genome assembly GCA_958448275.1 of uncultured Collinsella sp. Taxonomy (GTDB): domain Bacteria; phylum Actinomycetota; class Coriobacteriia; order Coriobacteriales; family Coriobacteriaceae; genus Collinsella. The sequence goes on along the minus strand of CAUDDF010000038.1, from coordinate 22,540 downwards.
GTCCATAAAGTCCGAAGCCAGCGACTCCTCCAAAATCTCGGAGCAGGCGGCAACGCACTCGTCGCAGATAAAGATGTTGGTCGGACCCTTTACAAGGCGGCGAACCTGCCCCTGCTCTTTTCCGCAAAAGGAGCAGCGGATGGGGTTGCCGTTCTCGTCAAAGTTGTCCTGCATGTTACCTGCCATCCTAGGCGTCCTTCGCGGCGAGATCGCGCGAGGTGACAATACGGTCAATCAGGCCGTAGTCGAGGGCCTCGGCAGCGGTCAGGTAGTTGTCGCGCTCGGTGTCGGCCTGGACCTTCTCAATGGGCTGGCCCGAGGCATCGGACAGGATCTGATTGAGCTCGCGGCGAGTCTTCTTGATCTCCTCGGCCACGATCTCGATCTCGGTCTGCTGGCCCTGGGCACCGCCGCTGGGCTGGTGAATCATGACCTTGGAGTGCGGCAGGCAGAAGCGTTTGCCCTTAGCACCGGCCGAAAGCAGCACGGCGGCCATGGACGCAGCCATACCGACGCAGATGGTGGAGACCTGCGGCTTGATAAAGTTCATGGTGTCAAGAATCGCCAGGCCGGAGTAAACCTCGCCGCCGGGCGAATTGATGTAGAGCGAGATATCCTTCTCGGCATCCTGGCTCTCAAGATGCAGCAGCTGGGCAACGACCAGGTTGGCACTGACGGAGTTGATCTCCTCGCCCAAGAAGATGATGCGGTCGTTGAGCAGGCGCGAATAGATATCGTAGCTGCGCTCGCCGCGCGGCGTCTGCTCGATAACGTATGGCACGAGGGCGGAATCGAACTTAGCGATCATACGCATCTCCATTTCTCTCTTGCGGACCAATAATGGTTCTAGACAAACGTACGGTGCCCGCATGCTATGCATTGGCTGGCACCGTACGAAGCGACCGGATAACCGGTTTATAACTTTACCCCATCACGGGCGCACGCATGCGCTCGCGGGCAAGGTGGCGAGAATTACTCGGCGTCCTTGGCGGTCTCGTCGACCTCGGTCACCTTGGCGTTCTCGACCAGGTGGTCAACGGCCTTGGAGCGACGGATGGACTCGCGGACGGCAGGCATGCGGCCATCGGCGATGAACTCGGCCTTGGAAGCCTCGACGTCCTTGACGCCGGCCTTCTCGAACTCGGCGTTGACGTCGTCCTCGGTGACCTCAATCTTGAGCTCACGGGCGAGGGCGTCGAGAGCCAGGGACTCACGGGCAACGTCGTTGGCCTGCTTGTGCAGGTCGCCGATGAACTGCTCCATGGTTAGGCCGGAAGCGGGCAGCCAGGTGTCCAGCGTCATGCCGCGGGCAGCGAGGTTGGACAGGAAGTTCTGGCCAAGCTCCTCAAAGACGGACTGCTCGTAGTCAGCATCCATCTCGTCGAGCTGCAGGCGCTCGGCGAGAGCGGAGACGCAACGGTTCTCCTTCTCGGCCGGCAGGCGGGAAGCCTTGTCCTGCTCGATCTCGATCTTGATGGCGTCGCGCATGGCGTCGATGCTGTCAAAGCCAAAGTCGGACTTGACGAGCTCATCGGTGAGCTCGGGGGTGTTGCGGACCTTGATGCCCTTGACGGTGACCTCGACGGTGTGGGTCTCGGCCTCCTCGCCCTCCTCGACCTCGTCGGTCCAGGTGACGGTCTTGACGTCGTCAACGTTAGCGCCGATCAGGGCCTCGTTGAACTCCTTGGGGTTGCTGTCGCTACCGGCGATGAGCATGCGGCCCTCGGCGGCGAAGTTGTCGGCGTTCTCAACGGCCTTGAGATCGACGGTGACGTAGTCCTCGGCCTCGACGGCGCGACCCTCGACGTCCTCGAAGGTGGCACGGTAGTTGAGGAGCATCTCGACCTGGTTGTTAATCTCGGACTCGGTGACCTCCGCAGGAGGCATCTCGATCTCGACGGCGTCGAAGGAGGAGAGCTCAGCAGCAGGACGCAGGGAGAACTCGACAGTGTAGGTGTAGTCCTCGTGATCCTTGGCGAGGTCGAGCTCCTTGTAGTCACCGTTCTTGGTGGGGACGATGTCCAGCTCGTTGAGGACGGCGGGCTCGTTGGCGGCGATCAGCTCGTTGGTGGCCTGAGCGAGGGTAGCCTCGGCACCAAGAGCGGAGTCGATGACCGGACGGGGGGCCTTGCCGGCACGGAAGCCCGGGAAGCGGTACTTCTTGGCGGTGTCCTTGTAAGCCTTCTTGATCGCGGCGTCGACGTCGGCGGCCGGGATGGTGACCGTAGCGGTGAGCTTGGCGTCCTTGACGTCAGAAGCGGTGATGTTCAACACGTTCCTCCTCATACTGCCCAGCTTATCTGAGGTGCTGGTACCTTTATGCAACAAAGAGTCGCGACGGCCGAAGCCGACGCAGATGCGTTGGTGCGGGCGAAAGGACTCGAACCTTCACGGGAATCCCACCAGAACCTAAATCTGGCGCGTCTACCAATTCCGCCACGCCCGCATGAGCGCACAGACTAGGAATGATAGCAGATACGAACGGCAAGCGCACGCACACGTTTTTAGCTCACGACCTCACCACGAGCGCAAGGCATCCCATCTCATAAGTTGCGGTGAAATAGTTCCTGTTTGGGGCTCCAGTCCTCCAAAACAGGAACTATTCCACCGCAACTTCGGTGCGACTCGGCAGTCTGGCGGTGCTGGCCATGCGCCGGAAAGCGTGTCCCAGCTTGGGGCCTCGGAATGGGATGCGGCTTCCGCTATAGCCATCAACCGGAAACTGCAACCCGTTTTGAGCCCCTATTCCGGGATGCACTTTCCGCCGAGGGCCTCAAACGGAAACTGCAGCCCACAATTCGGTCGAAAAGTGGGCTGCAGTTTCCCCGGGCTAGGCAAAGAGCGGCGGATGCGTCGCCTCGTCTACTCCCCCAGCAGGGCCTTCTCGGGCGTGATCGGCAGCGAACGAACCTGGTGGCCGGTGGCGTGTGCGACGGCCGAGGCGACGGCGGCGAGCGGCGTGTTGATGACGACCTCGCCGATCGACTTGGCGCCAAACGGGCCCGTCGGCTCGTAGCTCGGCTCAAAGGCCACGCGAATACTGCCGATATCCAGGCGCGTGGGCAGCTTGTAGCTCATAAAGTTACCGGTGCGCAGGCGGCCGCGGTCGTCGTGCTCGACGATCTCGTAGAGCGCGTGACCGATACCCTGGGCAATGCCGCCCTCGGCCTGGACGCGCGCGAGCGCCTCATTGATCACAGTGCCGCAGTCCACAGCCGCCGCATAGTCCACCACAGTCACCTTGCCGGTAGCCTTGTCGACCTCGACCTCGGCAATGCCGGCCATAAAAGGCGGAGGCGAAACGGGCAGGCAGGCAGAGGCATGCGAGGTGAGCGCGTCGCCGCCCGCGATGTTCTTGACGCACAGGTTGGCAAAGTCGCGCAGCGTGAGATAGCGGTTCTGCTCGCGCGCGGCACGCTCGTCGGACAGGCGCACGTACTGGCCATCGAAGACCACGTCGGCGGCGTCCACGTCCCACATCTGGGCAGCCTTGGCGCAAATCTTCTCACGCAGCTCGGTTGCGGCGTTCTTGGCGGCAAGGCCCGTCACGTACGTGCCCGAGCTCGCGTACGAGCCGGCATCGAACGGCGAAACGTCGGTGTCCACGCCGCGCACCACGATCAGCGAGCTCTCAACGCCCAGCTCCTCGGCGGCAATCTGCGCCAGGATCGTGTCGACGCCCATGCCGTTATCGGTGGCGCCGGTGCCGATGGTAATGAAGCCGTCCTCTTCCAGGCGCATGTCGATGCCGGCGATATCCACGTTGGAAATGCCCGAGCCCTGCATGGTGAGCGCGCAGCCCAGAGCACGCACGCGATCGCCCAGGTCGATGGCTAGCGGCTTGTCGCGCCAACCGATCATGTCCATCGCGCGCAGCAGGCAGCGGTCGAGCGCGCAGGCGTTGAGCTTCTCGTTGTAGTACTGCGGCATGATCTCGCCCTCGCGCACGATGTTCTTAAGGCGCAGGTCGGCGGGGTCCATGTGCAGCATATCGGCGAGCTCGTTGACGGCGCTCTCCACGGCAAACTGGCCCTGGGTGGCACCGTAGCCGCGATACGCGCCGCCGCGGTTGGTATTGGTGTAGACGGCGTCCCAGCTAAAGCGGCTCGCCTTCACGTGGTTGTAGATGGGCAAGCTCTTGTGGCCCGAAAGACCGATCGTCGTGGTAGCATGCTCGCCATACGCGCCGGCGTTGGACAGCGTGTGCAGATCGATGGCCGTGATGGTACCGTCGTTCATGGCGCCCAGCTTAACGGTCATCTGCATCTGGTGGCGCGAGTTGCCCGCAGTGATGGTCTCCTCACGGGTGTAGCAGCAGTAACTCGGACGACCGGTCTGCTGGGTCACAAACGCAACAAAGATCTCGCAGCAGCCCGTCTGCTTGGAGCCAAAGCCGCCGCCGATGCGCGGCTTAATGACCTGCACCTGCGACTGCGGGATATCGAGCGACTGCGCGACCATGCGGCGCACGTGGAAGGGCACCTGCGTAGAGGTGGTCACCGAGATGCGCCCGAACGCGTCGGTCGTCGCGAAGGCGCGGAAGGTTTCCATGGGCGCGGTCTGCGTGGCCTGGCTGGTGTAGGTGCGGGTAAAGACGATGTCGCTCTGGGCGAAGGCCTCGTCCAAGTCGCCAAAGTCGCTCGTGCCGCTGCATACCAAGTTGCGCGGGACGTCGCCGCCCTGCGGGAACATAAAGGTCACGTCGCCCTCGGGGTGGACCACGATGTCGTTATCGAGCGCCTTGGTAAAGTCGAGCAGCGGCTCAAGCACCTCATAGTCGACCTTAATGAGTTTGAGCGCCTTGTCGGCAGCCTCCTCAGTCTCGGCGGCGACGATCGCCACCTCCTCGTTTTGGTAGCGTACGAGGTTCTCAAGGATCAGGCGGTCGTAGGGACTCGGCTGCGGATAGCTCTGGCCAGCGATGGTAAAGCGGCGCTTGGGCACGTCCTCGTAGGTGTAGACGCCCACCACGCCAGGCACCTTCAGGGCGCGCGACGTGTCGATGGAGCGGATCTTGGCGCGGGCATACGGGCTGCGCTTGAGCTTAACGATGAGCGCGCCGGCGGGCACCATGTCGCCCGTGTAGACAGGACGGCCCTCGAGCAAGGCCTTCGAATCCTTCTTGGGCTGCTTGTGGGTGATCTGCTTGTAGGAGACACCGTCACAGCTGGTGTCGTTGACCGGCAGCTCGGGCATCTCAAAGCCAACCTGCACGCCGGACTCGTTGAGGAAGCGCACGATAGCGCGCAGCTGGCTCTCGTAGCCGCTGCAGCGGCAGAGATTGCCGGCGAGCTGGCGCGAGAGCTCCTCGCGCGTGGCAACGAGGCTCGGGTCCTCCTTGGCGGCGCGGGCAAGCGCCAGCACGTTCATGATGAGGCCGGGGGCGCAAAAACCGCACTGCTCAGCGCCTTCGGCAGCCATCGCACGGGCGAGCGCCTCGGACTCGGCCTTGAGGCCCTCGAGCGTGGTGATGGTGTGGCCCTCGACACGCGCGGCGGGAACCGAGCAGCTCAGCACCGGGTCGCCGTCGAGCCACACCGTGCACAGGCCACAGTTGGTGGTCTCGCAGGCGCAGCGCACCGACGCGCAGCCCTGCTCACGCAGCAGCGCAAAGAGCATGGTGTCGGGGGCAATCTGAACCTTGACCTTACGGCCGTTGAGCGTAAAGGAAAGATCGATGAGTTTGGCAGCCATTAGCGCACCTCGCTAGAATCGACGCCGGGCACGCGGCGGCAGGAATACTCGTCCGTGGCAAACTTAGGAATCTGCACGCCCTCGAACTCGCGGGCAAGCGCGGCCGAAAGCTCGATGCCGGCGGCGCGGCGCACGGCCTGAATCGCTAGCGGAGCCGAGATGCGGCGGCGGTAGTCGGCCGAGCCCCACATGTTGGTGCCGTAGCTCAGGGCACGCACGGATGCGGCCAAGGCGCGCAGCTCGTCCTCGGAAGGCTGCTCGTTCACCAGACCGCACGCCTCGCCCTGCAGCAGGGTCGCGCGCAGCGGGCGAGCACCCACGGTGACGTGCCAGGTGTTGTCCCACCAGGCGGCGGTGACGTTGAGCGAGGGGAAGTCGGTCGCAGCCTTGCGCACGGCCTCGTAGCTCGCACGGTAGTCGTGTTTAACGACCACGATGTGCTCGATCACGTCGCGCACGTAACCCATGTCGACGAACTCGGCGAGCGGCACGCGGCCGGCGCCCGTCAGCTCAACATAGGAATCGAGCGCCAAAAAGGCCGAGAGCACGTCCGAGAAGCCAAAGCGACCGTAGATGCTGCCGCCCACCGTGGCGGTGTTACGCAGCTGCACGCCCACGATATCGTGAACGGCGAACTCAAAGACATGGTTGACGAGCACGTTGAGCTCGGCATGGCGCTCGAGCTGGCGCAGGGTGCACATGGCACCGATGCGAAACTCGGTCTCGGTCTCCTCGATCTGATCGAGCCCGCAGGCCGAAAGGTCAATTGCCGTCGCCACGCGACGCGAACCCAGGCGCATCCAAATGCCACCGCCCACAATCTTGTTGTTGCGGTTCTTCTGCAAGAGCTCATAGGCTTCGGCCGCGTTTCCAACACGGACGTAGGTACCGAACTTGAGCACGTTCTCCCCCATCTCTCCACTTGTCCAGTACTTTTAAGTGTACCAAACGAGGGGCCGCACACCGTTTTAGGACAAAATCCACCCACCCATCCATAACTTGCGGTGATATACGGACTGATTAGCCGTTCTGGGACGCTTAACAGTCCGTATATCACCGCAAGTTATGAGGAGTCCTCCGGGATAGAAAAGGCTCCCAGCCGGAATGGCTGGGAGCCTCATCACATGCTATATCGAGCGAAGATTTAGCAGACGCCCTGGGCGAGCATGGCGTCGGCGACCTTCAGGAAGCCAGCGATGTTGGCGCCCATGACAAAGTTGCCCTCCTGGCCATACTCCTTGGCGGTGTCGTCCACGTTGTGGAACATGCCACGCATGAGCTGCTCGAGCTTGCCGTCGACCTCCTCGAAGGTCCAGGACAGGTGCTCAGCGTTCTGGCTCATCTCAAGGCCGGACACGAGCACGCCACCGGCGTTAGCAGCCTTACCGGGCATAAAGGCGACGCCGTTCTCCTGGAAGTAGGTCGTGGCCTCGATGGTCGTGGGCATGTTCGCGCCCTCGCCGACCACCTTGCAGCCGTTGGCGACGAGCGCCTGGGCGTCCTCGAGCAGCAGCGTGTTCTCGCGAGCGCAGGGCAGCGCGATGTCGCAGGGCAGCTGCCACACGCCGCGGCCGTCGCCCTCGTGCCACACGGCGTTGGGCTTCTCGTCAACGTACATAGCGAGCGTGACACCCTTGTCGTGGCCGGAGCGCTTCTTGTTGTAGACATGCTCGAGCACGGTGTAGTCGATGCCGTCGGGATCCTCGACCCAGCCATGGGTGTCGGAGCAGGCCAGCACCTTGCCGCCGAGCTGGGAGACCTTCTGGACCGCGTAGATGGCGACGTTACCGGAGCCGTGAACGACGACGTTCTTGCCCTCGAAGGAGTCGCCGCGGCTCTTGAGGTACTCGTCCACAAAGTAGGCCAGACCGTAACCGGTGGCCTCGGTACGGGCGAGCGAGCCGCCAAAGGAGAGGCCCTTGCCGGTAAGGACGCCGGTCCACTCGTTGGTCAGGCGCTTGTACTGACCGAACAGGTAGGCAACCTCGCGGCCGCCAACGCCCAGGTCGCCGGCGGGAACGTCGGTGTTGGGGCCAATGTGGCGATAGAGCTCGGTCATGAAGGACTGGCAGAAGTGCATGATCTCGTTGTTGGACTTGCCCTTGGGGTCAAAGTCGGAGCCGCCCTTGCCGCCGCCCATGGGAAGGGTGGTCAGGCTGTTCTTGAGGATTTGCTCCAGGCCCAGGAACTTGAGCATACCCAGAGTGACCGTCGGGTTAAAGCGCAGGCCGCCCTTGTAGGGTCCAATGGCAGAGTTGAACTCGACGCGGTAACCGCGGTTGACCTGAACCTTGCCCTGGTCGTCGACCCAGGGGACACGGAACATGACGATCCGCTCGGGCTCGACGAGGCGCTCAAGCAGGGCGGCCTCCTCGTACTCGGGATGGGCGTCGAGCGCCGGCTGGATGGTGCCGAGAATCTCGGTCGCGGCCTGGATGAACTCAGGCTGCTCGGGATAGCGGGCCTTGAGCTCTTCGAGAACTTTCTGCGTGTAGCTCATGCTTCCTCCAATTGATGGAAAAGAAAAGTGTCGTTCGAGGCGCCCCATGCGCCGCGAGCTTTATCGAGTATGGATAATATCGCACTGTTGCAGCGAAGTTTCGCATAAGCCGACGAGCAGATGTTTCGTTTTGATTACGATGCAGGTAGAAGCGTTTTTGAGTGCCCAACGCGCAAATCGCGTGTTTCGAAGCTGTTTCGTCCACATGTTCCAAACCACCACATTGGGCACCTTTGTGGTGGTGTTGGTGGTTAGAGGACGAGCTGATGGTAGTCGGCAGGGGTTATGCGGCCCTCGGTGGCGGCGCGGAAGGCGGCGAGCGCATCGCCCGAGAACGGCATGGCCCAGCACAGGCCGCAACCTGCGGTAATGGAGCCGGGCAAAGGCATAATGCGCCCGGGCACGCCGGCATCCAGGCAAAGCTGCTCGCACTCCATCACATCGAAGGTGCTGTCGAACGAAACGATAATCTTGCGCTCGTGGTCGAGGGCATCACCGGACGGGCCTTCGCGATGTGCCTCGCGATACGCCGCGGCGTCCGCTTCCTCTTCCGCAGTATGTCCACAGCCACCGCAGCCGCAGGTACAGGGCTCGGAACCATCGCAAGTGCAAGGCTCTCCCGTGTCGGGACAAATATCGTGAGACATGGCAACTCCAATCGTCTAGGCGAGTAACTCGGCCGCCGCAAACTCCTCGGGCGTATTGACGTTTTCGAAGCAGAGCGTCGAGCCCGCGGCCTTAACGATCTGCGGTTCATCTATATAACCAGCCTGAACGCGATTGATCAGGCAGCGAATGCGTTGGCGGTCGCAGGAGAGCAGCTCTTGGGCAACTGGCGCACATGCGTCACGGCGCCAGACGGCGCAAAGCGGCTCAATGCCACGCTCCTCGCGCGGCACGCACACGTCGAGCGCCTCAGCCTCAACACGATCGGCGAGCGCGCCGATGAGTTCCGGCGAGACAAACGGCATATCGCAAGCGACGATCGCCACGAACGGCAATCGCGCCGCGGCCAACGAGCTCGCGATGCCGCGCATGGCACCGGCGGGACCGTCGACGTCCATCACCACGCGGGGGCGCAGGCCATCAAACATAAGCTCCTCAAGGTAGGCAAGCTCGCAGGGGCGCGACGTCGTCACGACCAGCTCGCCGGCAACTGGCGCCAGCCGACCCAGCACGCGCTCGATGAGCGGCTCACCGCAAAACGCCATGCGCGCCTTATCGCAGCCCATGCGCGACGACATCCCGCCCGCTTGAACGACACAAGAAAGATCGGCCCGTCTTACGGTAGTCATACGGCAAACCACCCCCATCGGTATGCTCAAAACTCGACGCACGAAGCCAAATACCGTCGCCGATAAAGCGGGCGGCACGGCAAACCCATGCAAAAACAAAACAGCGCCTTTGCGGCACGCAGCAAGACCGCGAGCACAAAAGCGCTGGTAGCGTATGGCGGGAACGTATGTGAATCGAACACATCCAAGACGTTTTGCACGCCTCGCAACGGTTTTGAGGACCGCGGAGCCCACCGGAGCCCATCCGTTCCCAAGTGCGGCGGTATTTTACCAAACCGAGCGGGCCCCATCCCAAATAGACAAGCAAGAAGTTGCGGTGGAATAGTTCTTACTTAGGCTGCAAGACCCCAAAAACAGGAACTATTTCACCGCAACTGAGGAGGCGGGAGCGGGTAACCGGCCTAGCGCGGGGAGCGCAGGCCGCCGGCATCCTTGTCGAGCACCGTAAAGCGCACGGCATCCAGGTGCTCCAAGATGCTGATGGCGCGTTTGCGCGACACGCCCAGGGCCTCGCGCAGCACGCTCGTGGTGGCAGCGCCGCCGGCCGCCTCAATGGCGGCGGCGACGAGCTCACGCGCATGGGCCTCGGCAGCAGCGGACAGGGCAACGTCGCGCTCGACCTTAACGATTGCGCGGTTGAGGGAAAGCTCGCGCAGGGCACGCGTCATGGTGTCGCGGCCGAGCTGCAGCTGTTCGCCCACCTCGGGAAGCGCCGGTGCATCCAAGCCGGCCTCGTCAAGCAGCGCGACGATGCGCTCGCAAGCCTCTCGCACCACGCGTGCCGCCGCGGCGGCCGAATGCGGATCGAATACCTCGGCGCCCTCGGCGGCGCACACGCCACGCGAGCAGCCCTCGGCAATCAGAGCCGCGGCAACGGCTTCATCAGCGGCAGGCCACGCAGCATGGGCAACGGCACCGGGCGTAAAGCCCGTCTCCTTGGGAGCCGCCGCATGCATGGCTGACAGGGTCGCCGCCAGTGCATTCATCGCGGCGTCGAGCACGGAAGCATCTGCATACAGCGAGCCATCCGAGCCAGCAAGCGCGCGAGCAGCGCCCTTCGCCACCAACACGCGCAGTGCAGTATCGACCTCGCCGACGCCAAGATCCAAAGCCGCGGCAACATCAACCGCCGTAACCGGCAACGTCTGCAGCACCAGCCAAGCGCCCACACCGCCCGCGATATCGCCGGACTCGATCGCCGCATACAGCGCACGCTCTCCTTCGGCAAGCTCGCGCGAGCGACGGCAGCGCGAAAGCAGCACGCGCCCGCCGCCAATGAGCATCACGGGCGAATAGGACAGCACCACGACATGGTCCCCGGCACGTAGCGGCAGCGAGTTTTCCAAGCGCACCTGAACATTACGGGTCTCGCCCACCGCCATGGGGGCCTCGCCCTCCATAAGCATGATGCGGCCGACAACCTCGGCCGTACCCGCCATCACATGCACGCGCGCGCCCGACTCGAGCACACGCGGTTTAGCGCCCTCGCGGCCCAGGTAGGTAAACGTCATCATAAAGCGCAGCGTCTGGCCAAAACGGCCCTCCACGCCGAGCATCTCGCCGCGATCGAGCGCGGCGACAGCATCGCCCACCAAGTTGAGCGCCACACGCTGACCGGGCAACGCCTGCTGCGTGTCGCCATGCACCTGGATCCCGCGTACGCGGCAGACCGTGCGCGACGGCAGCGCGACGAGCTCATCGCCCACCGCAACCGGCGCATCGTGCAGCGTTCCCGTCACGACGGTGCCGGCGCCCTTGATCGTAAAGCAGCGGTCAATCGGCAGGCGCGGCGCGGCATCGCTCCGCTCGGCACGCTCGCGACAGGTATCCCAGCAGACACCCACCTGCTCGTCGAGCACCGCAAGCAGCCCGTCAATCCCCTCGCCCGTCTTAGACGACACGGGCACAATTGGCGCGCCCGCAAACACAGTACCCGACAAAAAGTCATCGACATCGAGCTCGGCAAGCTCGGTCATCTCGGCATCGGCCAGGTCACACATCGTCAGCGCCACCACCATATGCGTGACGCCCAGCAGCTCCAGCACATGCACGTGCTCGCGGGTCTGCGGCATCACGCCCTCGACGGCTGAGACCACCAGCACGGCAACGTCGATGCCCGTGGCACCCTGCACCATGGCGCGCAAGTAATGCGCATGGCCCGGCACGTCGACAAGGCCGACGATCTTGCCACTCGGCAGCGCCAGCTCGCCAAAGCCCAACTCCACCGTCATGCCGCGGCGACGCTCGACCTCAAGGCGATCAGGATTCTTGCCGGTCAGCGCCTCGATCAGTGCCGACTTACCGTGGTCAACGTGGCCCGCCGTGCCAACGATAACGGGACACTCCACCAGCGCCTGAACCTCACTCATCGAGCAATCGCCTTCTCAACGCATGCGGCAAGCGTCGACGCCGCCGTCTCGATATCGCGGTCGCCCACGAGCGTACGGACGTCAAACAAAATGCGATCGTGCGAGGCGCGCGTGACGACCGGCGTGTCGAAATCTTGGACGAGTGAGCGCTTGAGTGCGTCAACGGAAAGACGCTCATCGACAAGACGCACGGCAACGCACATGGTGGGCAGCTCGACGGTAGGCAGCGAACCGCCGCCGGGAGTCGACGACTCCTCGACGATCTCCACCTGAACGGCGCACAGGCAACCGGCCTTGTCGAGACCGGCGACCATACGATCGCGCAGCTTGCGGGCACGTCGCTCCAAATGGGTCTGCGGAAGCGTAAGCATGCTGAGCACCGGAATATCGCGATGGGCAACATCGGCGCCATCCATGTAGATACGCAGCGTGGCCTCGAGCGCCGACAGGGCCAGTTTGCCCGGGCGCAGGGCGCGCATAAGCGGATGTGACCCACAGGCCTGAACCAGGTCACGACGGCCCATGATAATGCCCGCCTGTGCTGCACCGAGAAGTTTATCGCCCGAGCACGACACCAAATCGAGCCCTGCCGAAACCGAAGCCGGCGTGGTTTCTTCGCCTCCGCGCACCAAGATGTCGTCGGGCAACAGCGCGCCCGACCCCTGATCTTCATAGAACAGCAGGCCGTGCTTATGGGCCAGTGCGGCGAGCTCCCGAGAGCCCACTTCCTCGTGAAAACCCTCGATGCGATAATTGGAAGGATGAACCTTGAGGATCATGGCCGTATCGGGCGTAATAGCTTGCTCATAATCTGCCAGGTGCGTGCGGTTGGTGGCGCCGACCTCGACGAGCTTGGCGCCCGAGGCCGCCATGACATCGGGGATGCGGAAGCTGCCGCCAATCTCGACAAGCTCGCCGCGGCTGACGATAACCTCTTTGCCCGCGGCATGGGTGGCAAGCACCAGCAGCACCGCGGCGGCATTGTTGTTGACCACGAGCGCGTCCTCGGCACCGGTGAGTGAGCGGATCAGCTGCGCGGCGTGCTCCTTGCGCGAACCGCGCGAACAGGTGTCCACGCTGTACTCGAGCGTGCTGTAGCCGCGCGCGACCTCGGCCACGGCCTTGGCGGCCGACTCCGCGAGCGGGGCGCGACCCAAGTTGGTATGGATGACCACACCCGTGGCATTAACCGCTGGGCGCAGGCTCGGCAGCGCGGAGCGGTGCGCACGCCACTCGATAGCCGAAGCCAGGTCACGCTTGGAACGCGGGGCGGCACCGGCACGAATCGCGGCGCGCTCCTCGTCAAGCTCGGCCGTGACGGCGGCATGGACCACCGCGTCGCAGGTCTCCCCTGCCGCCTTCACCACCGGCCACTCGGTGAGCAGCTCGTTGACGGAAGGAATGGCACGCAGACGGGCGCGCACCTCATCGGACATGTTCTGGCTATCGCTCATGTGCGGCCTTTCAAAACCAAAGGTGAATCAATCGTTCGAACGTCAAACTATCAGCCAATTCGATCGGCTGAGTCAATCAATCGTTATTATCCACGTGCTCCGTGATCTTTTCCACGCGAACGGCGTTTTCCTGGGTGAGCGCGGCACCTGTCAACGGATCCCAACGCAACGGCGTATGGTCGAGCGGGCCCACGCCCAAGGCTTGAGCGCCACCGACATCGGCGCCAAGCGAACGCCCGCCGGGGGCGGCCGACGTGAAGATGCACGCCGGATGCAGATAGGGCGTCGTCTCCACGCGCACGCGGTCGCGGCCCATATCGCTCACGAGCTCGACGATCTCGCCGTCGGCGATGCCCATGTGCGCAGCAGCATCGGCATTCATCTGCACGGCATCCAGGTCCGATCCAGCCTCGGCGGCACCTTGAGCCGCAAGCCTGCGCGAGGTGTGCGACTCAAAGGGACGGTTGCCACTAATGAGGCGAAACATCCCCGGGCCGGGCTCCACAATGGGCGCAATCCAGTTGGGCACACGACCCATGCCGACTCGTTCCCATACGTCGCTTGCCAGCGCAATTTTGCCGCCGGCAAGCGGAATCACCGGCTCACCCGTGCGCGACGGCAGCGCCACGCCCGTATCGGCCCAGCCGCGCTCCTTGAGCTCGTCCAGATCGATCCCAAAAGGCGCCACCTGGGCAGCCGTCAGATCGTCAGACGTAAACTGGAAATACTCGCCCACGCCACACGCCTGCGCCAGACCGGCAAAAATCTCCCGACCGGGACGTGTGCCGTCATGCTGCACGGGCAGCACGGCGTTGCGGTAGAACACGCGCGAATCGTTGACGCCCACGACCGTGCCCACACCGCGGTCGGCCTCCAGATACGTCACGTCGGGCAGCACGAAGTCAGAAGCACGCGCCGTCTCGGACCAACGAATATCAATCGTCACAAGCAAGTCGAGCTGCTGCAAAATACCCAACCAAGCCTGTGCATTGCCATAGCCCGCACCGGGGTTACTGGCATAGACGATGAGCCCACGCAAATCGCCGGCAAGAATCGACTGGCCGATGGTCGTGCACAGACCGCGCTCGGGGTCGACGAGCGGATAGCGTTCGGACCCCAACTTGGGCTCACGTGGCATCGACGGCGTCGCGAAACGCGCAGGGTCCAAATCGCCCAACGCAAGCGGTGTGGGCGGGTTGAGGGCACCGCCCGCATGTCCGATGCAGCCCAGCAGCACATCGACCAAACAGATAGCGCGCGCCGTCTGCGTACTGTTGGCATACGCGATACCGATGCCGCCATGAAAGCCCGCATCCACCACGGCGGCAGGCGCGGCGGCAGCCAGATCGCGCGCCGTGGCGACAATCTCTTCGGCCGGCACGTCGGACATCGACTCAGCCCACTCGGGCATCCAAGCACTGGCCGCCTGCGCCAGCTCATCAAAGCCCGTGGTATAGCGGGCAACGAACTCGTGATCGTACAGACCCTCGGCAATCAACACGTGTGCGATACCCAGCAGCAACGCCAGATCGCATCCGGGACGCACGCGGAGCCAGCGATCGGCAATAGCAGCCGAACCGCTGCGCCGAGGGTCAACCACGATGATTTTCGCCCCACGCCGGCGCGCGTCGTTGAGCGCATCGACCGACCCCATCGACGACGAATCCACCAAGGAACGCCCCAGGTACATGATGCAGTCGGTATGCGCAAGGTCGGAGGCGGGACTATAGCCCAGGCTGTGCTCCCAACCGGTAAGTCGGCTTACCTCGCAGGCACCGTCGGCACCGTACACGTTGGGCGAGCCCAGCGCATGCATAAAACGATAGGCCCAGTAGCGGTCGAACGAGGGCACGCCGAGTGTCATGCCCAGCGCACGAGGCCCGCGCTCGTCAACAATCCCCAAAAGGCGCTCGGCAATCTGGGCAAACGCCTCATCCCAGGAAATCGCATCAAACCCCGAGCCATCAGCTCGGCGGCGCATGGGATGCAAAATCCGGTCGCGCTCGTCAAACGGCATGTCCAGGCGATGCCGCCCGCGGGCGCACAGGGCACGCGCCGCGCACGGATGCCCCGGCACCGGCAACTCGGCCACCACGCGACCGTCCTCAACGCGTGCCGCAAAGGCGCAATCGGCATAGCATCCCCCGCATGCAGTCACCACGGCGCGACCGTCACGCTTCACAGCAGATGCCATCTCGATTACCCCTTTCATCAGCCAAACACAGCAGGCCAAAAGCCCGGCAACGAGTCCCGGACCCAAAAAGCCTCCCGCACGGCAACGCCCCGCGGGAGGCCCAACGTCAAACAGACGATACCTTACGCCTCGGACTTCTTGGCGTAGATAAACCAGTAGCCGAGCGCGACCAGAACCGCGCCGCCCACGATGTTGCCCAGCGTGGCAGCGGACAGGTTAAACGCAATGCCCGCGGCGTTGAGCGCATCGGCGCCGGCGACCTTGGCACCGTAGCCGCATGCATGCATCACGGCGCCCATGGGCAAAAAGTACATGTTGGCGACGCAGTGCTCAAAACCGCAGGCCACAAAGGCGGCGATGGGCAGCAGAATGCCCACGACCTTATCGACCACGGTCTTGCCGGCGGTACCGATCCACACGGCCAGGCACACAAAGATGTTGCACAGGATGCCGCGGAAGAAGATCGTCACCCAGTCGATCGTCACCTTGCCGGCGGCGACGCTCACCATGGAATTGGCGACCGCCTCGCCGTTGAGCTTGTAAATGCCGGCCATGTACACCAAAAAGACGATGAACAGGGCACCGACAAAATTGCCGACCCACACGACGACCCAGGCCTTGAGCATCTGAGCCAGGGTGATCTTTTTGCTCTTGAGCGCGCAGACCATAAGCGAATTGCCGGTAAACAGCTCGGCGCCGCACACCAGCACCAGCACCAGGCCCAGGCAAAAGCACAGGCCGCCCACGACGCGCTGGGCGCCCCAGCCCAGCGTGCCGTCGCTCAAAAACACCGTAAAGAACAGGCCGCCGAAGGCGATAAACGCACCGGCGAACATCGCCAAAACAAAGGCCTTAGCGACCGGCAGGTTGGCCTTGGTCACGCCGGCGGCCTCGGTCTTGGCCTCGATCGCGGCGGGCGCCAGGCAATCGGGAGCGGGGTACTCCACCTTGGAATCTGCCATGTCAATCACTTCTTTCCTATTCAGCAGGGGCAAGCGCTGCTATAGCTCCTGCCCCAAGCGGACAAAGTGGGAAAAGTCGTTGGCGGCCACGGCGTCGTACACGGCGTCGACGGCCCCAAAGACCTCCGGGGACATGGGGTTATAGAACTCCGTATCGCCCGGCTGAATCCCTATGAAGACGATATCTTCGCACGATTGCTCAATCTCTTCGATCAGAATCGACAAGGGAAGCGAATGCGTGGTGAACATCGACTTGCGGGCCACATCACGTTTGTCGAGCAAGCGGATGGCACCGACGGGCAGCGCCATGTCAGAGGCATCGACCAAGACCAGGCGAGGCGGACGCTCGCGCTTGACCTCGATGATGTCATCCTCGGGCGTCTGACCGCCATCGATGGTGTACCAGCCGGCAATGGGCGCGTCCTCCATCTTTTTGGAGAGCACGGGGCCGGCGGCATCGTCGGCACGCAGCACGCTTCCCGCCGTGAGCACGATACCCGCAAACGGGGCGCCGTTCACACGTCCATCCACAACGCGACCCATTACTGCAACCTCCCCGTCAGATACACGCCCGACACATCGCGCACGCGCTCAACCAGATCGCGAAACTTCATTAAGAACGCGACCTGCTGGGCATGCAGGCCAAAGTCGTCGTCGAACACCGAGATGCCGGCCTTGGCCGAGCCGCGAAAACCGCGCTCGTCGAGCAGCATATCGCAGGCCTCGAGCAGCGACGGCACCGCCGCCTTGTCGAGCTGGCACTCGCCAAAGGAGCGGATGGCCTCGAACTTGGTCTTGGCCTCCCCCTCCGGCAACGCATCGACGAGCGAATAGAACACATCCACCGGCACCGACAGGCGCGGCTCAAAGCAGTCGAGCACGCCGGTGTGGTGGCCCACGGCGAGCGTGTAGTACAGCACGTCGCAGGCCTCCTGGGGAACGTCTTCCTCGGTCTCCACAAACTTACGCGTGAGCTCGTAAAAGACCACCTGGTCGGGCGCATGGCCCAGGCAGGGGTCGGCGACGCCCTCGGCGGCCTCGTCGCTTGCGCGCGAGGCATCGCCAAAAGAGCCGCCGAGCATACCGGGGCCCGCAAAGTAACCAGAGCGGTCCGTGAGTTCCATCTAACGGCCTCCGGCCAGCACCAGATCCTGCAGCGCCGAGTAGACCTCAACGCGGCGCGGATCGTCCTGCTTGTCGATGAGCAGCGCCATGGCACCGCGGATATCGCCCTTGGGCGCGCCCTCGAGCGTATCCATAAACTCGTTGGCCAGGTCGCGGCCGTAACGGTAGCCGCTCATGGCGCGAGCCTCACGCTCGATGGCCACACGCAGCTTGTACGGCACGCCGGGGTGCAGGATATCGGCCTGCTCGCCGGCGGCCTCCACCGTGGTCTCGGCATGGAGCTTTTGGTCCAGCAGGCCAAGTGCCATGGCAAAGCCGTAGACGGTCTGCGCGGGGCTGGGCGGGCAGCCGGGGATATAGACATCGACCGGCAAGATCTTGTCCGTGCCGCCCCAGACGCAGTAGTTGTCGTAGAAGATGCCGCCGGTGCAGCCGCACGCGCCATAGGACACCACGATCTTGGGATCGGGTGCGGCCTCAAAGGCGCGCAGGGCCGGCATGCGCATGGCACGCGTCACGGCACCGGTGTACAGCAGCACATCGGCGTGACGGGGCGAGGGCACGACCTTGATGCCAAAGCGCTCGACGTCGAAGACGGGCGTGATGGAACCGAAGATCTCGATCTCGCAGCCGTTACAGCCGCCGCAGTCAACACGGTAGACGTACACCGAGCGCTTGATCTTCTTAAGAAGGGTCGCCTTGGCCTTCTCGATGCTCTCGTCGAGCTCGATCTTGGTCGGGCGGTACTGAAGCCGCTCGGGCAAAAGCGTGGGTTCGGCCATGGTTACTCCTCCTTCGTTTCAAAATCCATGATGATGCCCTCGACCGGCGCCGGACCGGCGGGAATCTCGGGCGCATCGGGGTTGAGCTCGCGGTCGATATACTCCGGGTTCACGCCGTGGCCGCCCAGATACTCCATGCCGGGGCCCTGGGGCTCGCCGGACGCAAGCGTCTCGTTGGCAGCCATGCCGGCAGCGTTGCCGGTCTTTACGGCCGAGGCGGCGCGCAGGGCGTCGAGCTCGCGCTTGCACTCCTGGCACATACCGACGGTACGGGCGGCCTGCTCGGCCTCCATGCCGCCGGCCTTTTGCAACAGGCGCTTAGCGTAGTCGATTTCCTTGTGCGGGGCAAACGGCTTGCCGCAGCGCGAGCAGTGCTCGAGCGTGTAGACGCTCTTGCTGGTGAGGTCGTCTTTGCTCATGACGGCCAGCTCAAACTCCTCGGTGAGCTTGATGGCCTCCATGGGGCAGGCCTCCTCGCAGCGGCCGCAGAAGATGCAGCGACCGTAGTCGATCGACCAGGTGATGGTATCGTCCGCAAGGTCGGTGTCCATACGAATGGCATCGGCCGGGCACGCCACGCCGCAGGCACCGCAGGCGATGCAGAGCTCGGCATTGTGCTCGGGCTTGCCGCGCATGTCCTTGTTGGTGAGAAACGGCGCAAACGGGTACTTGACCGTCGCGTCGCCGGCCTTGGCGTTAACCTTCCAAAGCTTCAGCATATTAGAGCGCCTCCTCATCGAGCGGGGCGGCCATGGTGCCCTCGCCCGCAAGCGGCGACTTGTCGCGCCAGACGTTTTCGAACTGCTCCTTGTCGAGCACGTGGTCGCGCTTGGCGGCGACATCGGTCACCGTCACGCGGTCGGTGCAGGAGTAGCACGGGTCGAGCGAACCGACGATCAGCGCAGCGTCGCCCACGGTGTTGCCGCGGAACATGTAGCGCAGGACCGGCCAGTTGCTGTACGTGGCCGCCTTGGCGCGCCAGCGGTAGCACTTCTGGTTGTTGCCGAGCATGGCCCAGTGCACGTCCTCGCCGCGCGGCGCCTCGGTGGCGCCGATGGCGTACTTGTGCGGGGTGTACTCCCAATCCGTGGTGAGGATGGGGCCCGACGGGCAGTTCTCGAGCATGGTCTCGATCATGTCGATCGAATCGTAGACCTCCTGGATGCGAACGGCGGTACGGCCGAAGGCATCGCAGGTGTCGGCCGTAGCGGCGTGCATCTTTTGAACGTCCGGATCGGCGTAGCCGTCGAAGGGATGGTCAAAGCGCACGTCGCGGGCATAGCCAGAGCCACGCATGAGCGGGCCGACCGGCGAAAAGTCGCGAGCGATCTTACGGTCGAGAATGCCGATGCCGCTCGTGCGCTCAATAAAGTTGGGCGTGGAGAGCAAAACGTCGACGAGCTCCTGGACCTCGGAGCGCAGCTGATGGATGGTCGTGAGCGTGGAGAGCTTCTGCTCGGCCAGGATGTCGCGACGCACGCCACCGATCACATTGAGGCCATAGGTCTTACGGTGGCCGGAGAGTTTCTCGGCCAGGTCCATGGACTTCTCGCGAACGCGGAAGAACTGCTGGAAGCCGGAATCGAAGCCGGTGTAGTGCGATGCGAGGCCAATGTTGAGCAGGTGCGAGTGCAGGCGCTCGACCTCGAGCATGATGGCGCGGATGTACTGCGCGCGCGGCGGGACGTGAATGCCCTGGGCGCGCTCGACAGCCTCGGCGTAGGCCACCGAGTGGGCGCAGCCGCAGATGCCGCAGATGCGGTCGGCAAGGAACGTGACGGCATCATAGTTCAGGCGCGTCTCGGCGACCTTCTCCATGCCGCGGTGCACGTAGAACAGACGATAGTCGGCGTCGACGATCGTCTCGCCCTCGACGAACAGGCGGAAGTGGCCGGGCTCGTCGGAGGTAATGTGCAGCGGGCCCATGGGGACGAGCGTGGTCTCCTTGCCCTTGGTGTCGGCCAAGAACTCGTAGTTTTCCATGTCGCTCGCGGGAGCGGGACGGAAACGGTAATCCATCGAATCCTTGCGCAACGGGTACAGCCCGCTGGGCCAATCGTCGGGCAGCACGAGGCGACGACGGTCGGGCAGACCCTCGGGGATCAGGCCGAACATGTCGCGCAGCTCGCGCTCGCCCCACACGCAGGCGGGGACGAACGGCGTCACGGACGGGAACGTCATCTTGGCGGGATCGACCTCGGTGCGCACGGTCACCCAGCCGGGATCCTCCCCCTCCATGGAGATGACGTAGTACACGGCGTAACGGCCGCACAGGCTGCGCTCATCGTTGCCGATGATCACGGGAATCCAGCCGTAGCGCTCGTAGTACAGGTAGTGGACGGCCTCGGGCAGCTTGTCCTGCTTGACGGTAATCGTCAGCTGGTCCTCGCACTGCCACTCAACCTTCTCGATAGCGCCCGGCACTGCGGCGCGCAGGGCCTCGACGTGGCTTTCGCAACGACGAGCGTAGTCCTTCTTTTCAGGTTCTGCCATGGTGCTAATTCACCTCGCTTGTCTTGGTCTGGGAACTGAACACCATGCGGTAGAGAGGAGCCTCGTGGAGCTCTTCGACGCTCTGGTTCAAAACGACGGACGTTGCATCCTCGACGCCGCTCGTGATGGCGACCGGGGTGGCGATACCGAACCACATGACCACGATCGCGAGGGCGATCTCGGGGATGATCATGAGGGCGGGCACCTCGTGGCGCTTCATGCCCTCGGGCGCCTTGCCGAAGATGGACTTGAGCGCGATGCCGGTAAGGGCAAAGTACACGCCGGTGAGGCCAGTGGCCACGAGCACGACCACCCAGATGGGACCGGACTGGACGCCGGCCACGAAGGTGAGGAACTCGGAGATGAACAGGGCGAACGGCGGGAAGGCGGCGAGCGCGAGCAGGGCGATGATGGTGAGCGCTGCCGTGACGGGAGCGATCTCGACGACGCCCTTGATCTTGTTCAGGTCGCGGGTGTGGTAGATGTGCTGGATGTTACCGGCCATGCAGAAGGCGAGCGCCTTCGTGAAACCGTGGAAGATGCAGTGCAGCAGGCAGGCGGCGATACCGAGCGGACCACCGATACCCAGGCACAGCGCGACCACGCCGACGTTGTCGACGGAGGAGTACGCGAAGCGGCGCTTGATATCGTCCTGCTTAAAGATGCACAGGGCGGCCACCAGGATGGACAGCGTGCCCAGGATGAGCAGGAGCGTACGCGGATAGGTGTCGCCCACCGTGATGATGGACAGGGAGTAGAAGCGGATGATCACCAGCATGGCGCACTTGAGCAGCACGCCCGAGAGCAGCGCGGAGACCGGGCTCGGAGCCTGGGAGTGCGCGTCGGGCAGCCAAGTGTGCATGGGGAACAGGCCCGCCTTGGTTCCAAAACCGATGGCCGCGAATACGAGGCGCACGAGCATCGGGTCGAACTGGTCGGCGTAGGGCATGATGGAGGTGAGGAAGGCTGCCTCATGCGCGTTGGGCATGATATCGGCGGCGTTCGCGTAGATGAGCAGCGTGCCGAACAGGCCGAAGGCCACGCCGGCGGTGCAGACCATCGCGTACTTCCAAGACGCCTCGAGCGCCTGCTTGTTCTTGTAGATGCCCACGAGGAACACGGTCGACAGCGTGGTGGCCTCGACCGCCGCCCAGGTGAGGATGATGTTGTTGGACAGGCAGGCGAGCAGCATCGTGAAAACGAACAGGCTAAACAGCGCGTAGTACTGCTTGGTGCGCTCGGCCGGCATGGTCTTCTCCTCGATATCGATCTTGATATAGGAGATGGAGTACACGCCGGTGATGAACCCGATGATGCCTACCAGAAGGACGAAGATCGACGAGAGCGAATCGAGATGGAGCCACAGGCCCAAAGCGTCGATATTCTGCCCGCTCGAGAGCATGGTTCCCGCGGTGACGACCGAAAGGACGAGGGTCGCCGCGACGGAGATGGTGTTGAGCCCCGCAAAGACGCTGTAGGACGTCGTCTTGGGGAGCGCAGCCATAATCAGGGAGAACACGAGGGGACAAGCGAGCAGGGCGACCGTCAGCATTGAAACATCCATGGCCTACCCCTTCAATTCGGTCAGGTCGTGGGAGTCGAGCGACTTGGTGTCGTCCCAGATCCTCACGACGACGGCGGACATGATGATGACGGCGAAAATGGCGTCGGT
>CAUDDF010000037.1:0-23682 GCA_958448275.1 uncultured Collinsella sp. | reverse complement strand
ATAGACCCCAAAAGACAGCAGATGTTTTCCGACGGGCATTGTCACACATCCCCATGAAGTTGCGGTGGAATGGGGACTCTTTTGGCCTCCGAGACTCCCATTTAGTCCCTATTTCGCCGCAACTTAAAAAGGGGCGCTGACTGAGATGGTCAGCGCCCCTTTTGTTAGGTGGGTTAGCCTCCGAGGTAGGCTTTGCGGACGTTGTCGTCATGCAGGAGCTCTTGGCCGGTGCCGGTCATGGTGATCTTGCCGGTCTCGAGCACGTAACCGCGTGTGGCGATGGAAAGCGCCATCTGCGCGTTTTGCTCGACCAGAAGCACCGTGGTGCCGGCCTTGTGAAGGTCCTCGACAATCTGGAAGATCTGTTCAATCAGAATCGGCGCCAGACCCATGGAAGGTTCGTCGAGCATAAGCAGTTTGGGGTTACTCATAAGGGCGCGCCCCATAACGAGCATCTGCTGCTCGCCGCCCGAAAGGGTGCCGGCGACCTGGCGACGACGTTCCTTCAGGCGCGGGAACTGCTCGTAGACGCGCTCCAGGCCCGGAGCCACCGTGGACTTGGGCTGCGTATAGGCACCCATCTCCAGGTTCTCCTCGACCGTCATCTGCAAAAAGGCGCGACGACCCTCGGGAACCTGAGCCAGGCCCTTACCAACCAGCTTATCAGCGGGCGTATGAGTAATGTCCTCGCCCATAAACTTGATGGAACCGGTCTTGGAACGCAGCAGGCCCGAGACGGTCTTGAGCGTTGTGGACTTGCCGGCACCGTTGGCGCCAATCAAGGCCACGATCTCGCCCTCGTTAACGTTAAAGGAGATGTCCTTAATGGCGTGGATGGCGCCGTACCAGACGTTGATGTTGTAGACGGAAAGCATCGGCTCTGCCATTTAGTTCTCCCCCTTATCCTGCTTGCCCAGATATGCCTCAATAACAGCGTCGTTGTTCTGGATTTCCTCTGCCGTGCCCTTGGCGATGACCTTACCAAAGTTGAGCACGCAGATGCCCTCGCAGATGTTCATAACGAGCGACATATCATGCTCGATAAGCATGATAGCAATGCCAAAGGTGTCGCGAATCTTGACGATGTTCTCCATGAGCTCCGCGGTCTCGGACGGGTTCATGCCGGCAGCAGGCTCGTCGAGCAGCAGTAGCTTGGGGTTGGTGGCAAGCGCGCGGACGATCTCCAGACGACGCTGAGCGCCGTAAGGCAGCGATCCGGCCTGCTCGTTTGCCAGATGCTCCATATCAAAGATGGACAGCAGCTCCATGGCGCGCTCGTGAGCAGCCTTCTCGTGCTTCCAATACGTCGGCAGGCGCAGCACGCCCTCAAAGCCGGAGTAACGCTCCTGGTTATGCAGGCCGACCTTGACGTTATCCTCCACCGTCATGGTGTTGAATAGGCGAATGTTCTGGAAGGTACGGGCAATACCCATGCGGTTGACCTGGTAGACCGACTTGCCCGAGGTGTCCTCGCCGTCGAGCAGGATGGTGCCATGCGTGGGCTGGTACACCTTGGTGAGCAGGTTGAAGACCGTGGTCTTGCCGGCGCCGTTGGGACCGATCAGACCGGCGATCTCGGTCTTGCCGATAGTCAGGCTAAAGTCGTCGACTGCCTTAAGGCCACCGAACTCAATGCCCAGGTGGATGCACTCGAGTGCAGGGCGCTCGCCCAGGTCACGATCGGGAACGATGGCGCCAGAAGGATACGGGACCATCTTGCCCTTCTTGAACTCAAATTTACTGGGCATCGGCTGCCACCTCCTTCTTGGAAGCAAAGCGGTCCTTGACGCGACCGAAGAACGCCTTGAGCTGCGGGTTGTTGGTAAAAATCATGACCAGGATCAGCACGATGGCGTAGATGAGCATGCGGTAGTCCGAGAACTGACGAAGCAGCTCGGGAAGCACCGTGAGCAACGCCGCCGCGATGACGGAACCGCGCATGTTGCCCAGGCCGCCCAGGACCACGAACACCAGAATGAGGATCGACGTGTTGAAGTCGAACTTGGTGGCGGAGAGCTGCGAGAAGTTACCGCCGAAGAGAGCTCCGGCAGCACCGGCGAGGGCAGCGGAAACCACGAAGGCGATCATGCGGTACTCCGTGACGGAGATGCCTACGGACTCGGCTGCAATCTTGTTATCGCGCACGGCCATAATGGCACGGCCGGTACGGCTGCGAACCAGGTTGAGCACGATCACGAGTGCGACCATGACCAGGATGGCACCGGCGAGGAAGGTCGAGTACGTCGACACGCCCGAGGCGCCCTGGGCGCCCTTGATGATGGCGGTGCCGTCCTCGAGCAGGTGCAGGTCGTCGATCGTGGAGTTGCCCGTGATGTTAAAGATCACGTGCAGGCCGCGGGAGTCGACGCCCACAATGAGGCAGGTGACGATCTCTTTGATGATCTCGCCAAAAGCCAGGGTCACGATAGCCAGATAGTCGCCGCTCAGGCGCAGGACCGGGATGCCGATCAAGAAGCCCAGGATGGCGGCAGCGATGGCGCCGACCACGATGCTGATGATAAGGCGCACCGGGTCGGAGGGAACGGCGCTCTCAAGGGCGACCGCGGTGACGATGCCCGTGTAGGCGCCGACGCTCATAAAGCCCGCATGGCCCAGCGACAGATCGCCCGCGATGCCGACGACAAGGTTGAGGGAAATGGCCATGACGATGTAGGCCGTGATGGGAACCAACTGACCGGCGATCATGCGCGGAATCATGTGGTTCGACTGCATAAAGAACACGATGGCGAAGGCCACGATGCACATGGCGTACGTAACAAAGTCGTGACGCGTCTGCTTATCTTTAAGAAACTTCATACCGCTCACCTACACCTTCTCGGGGACGTACTTGCCCAAGAGTCCGGCAGGCTTGACGAGCAGGACGATGATCAAAACACCAAAGACGATGGAGTTGGCAAGGCTCGTGGAAATGTAGGCCTGCGCCATCGCCTCGATGATGCCGATGAGAATGCCGCCGACAAAGGCGCCGGGGATGGAACCGATGCCACCGAAGACGGCGGCGTCGAAGGCCTTGATGCCAGGCATGGCGCCCGTCGTAGGCTGCAGCACCGGCGAGTAGGAGCACAGCAGCACGCCGGCGATGGCGGCAAGGGCAGAGCCGATGGCAAACGTCATCGAGATGGTGCGGTTGACGTTGATGCCCATGAGCTGAGCGGCGGCCTTGTCCTCGGACACGGCACGCATGGCTTTGCCCATCTTGGTCTTTCCTGTAAAGAACATCAGGCCGGCCATGATAACCAGGCAGGCGACGATGGTGACGAGCGAGACGGCGCTTACGTTGAACTTGGCCAAGAACTCCGGCACCTGGAAGGTGACGAGCGAAGTGAAGTTCTTGGGCGTGGCGCCCCACAGAAGCTGCGCGGCGTTCTGCAGGAAGTAAGACACGCCGATAGCCGTGATCAGAACGGCCAGCGGGCCTGCTTGGCGCAGCGGCTTATAGGCCAGACCCTCGATGAGAACACCGAGAACGGTACAGACCACACAAGAAAGAATTACAGATGCCCAGCCCGGGAGGCCGAGATACGACGTGGCGCAGAACGAGACATAGGCACCGACCATGATGACATCGCCGTGAGCGAAGTTGAGCATCTTGGCGATACCGTAGACCATGGTGTAGCCCAACGCGATGATGGCGTAGACGCTGCCCATGGACAGGCCGTTGACCAGGTATTGGATAAAGACCGTCATGTTCCACATCCCCCTTTCGAATAGGTTTCCAGTTAATGTATGAAACAGGGACGTTACATCGTCCCTAGATACCAAGCAAGCAGGGAAGGCCAAAACCTCCCCTGCTTGGGATCAAAACCGCTCTATGTAAGGCGGCCTATTAGGCCTGTACGTACTTGCCATCGGTGATGACGTACGCCGTGGGCTCCTTCTGAACCTGGCCCTTATCGTTCCAGGTGAGCTTGCCGGTCAGACCGTCAACGGTAATCTTGAGCATAGCCTTGGACAGCTTCTCGGCGGCCTCGGTCGGATCGGCGTCGACTCCAAGACCGGCCTCCCTGACGGCCTCGGCCACCGCGTGCACGCCGTCGTAGGCGTCGGCGGCAAACTGGTCGGGGGTATCGCCGTACTTATCCTTGTAAGCGTTGACGAAGTCGGCGTTCTTCTCGTCGTCGGCAGAGAACGGGGTCATGAGCAGCAGACCCTCGGCAAGAGAGGTATCGAAGCCCTCAACGCCCAGGATGCCGTCCATGCCGTCGCAGCCCATCATCTTGACGTCGTAGCCCATGTCCTTGGCGTTCTTGAGCAAAACGGACGCCGGCGTGTAGTAGATCGGCGCAAAGATCATGGTGGCGCCGGCCTGCTTGGCCTTGGTCAGCTGGTTGGTAAAGCTCGTGGCGGAGTCGTCCTTAAAGGTCTCCTCGTCGACAATCTCGAGCTTGGACTCAGCGGCCTGGGCCTTAAAGGAATCTGCGATGCCCGAAGAATAGGCGTCGCCGGAGTTATAGAACAGCACGAACTTCTCGTCCGCATACTTCTGCGCCAGGAACTTGGCAGCGTTGACACCCTGGTTGGGGTCGGTGAAGCAAACCTGGAAGACGCAATCCTTGCCGTCGGTGACGTCCTCGGAGGACGCGGACGGGGTGATCATGAACGTCTTGGGGTCGTTACCACACTCTGCGGCAACGGCAACCGACGCACCCGTGGTAGTCGGGCCGACGAGGGCCTGCATGCCCCAGTCGAGCAGGGTGTTGAAGGCGTTGACGGCCTTCTCGCCATCGGCCTGGTCATCCTCGGCCTTGCTGGCAAGCGGCAGCTCCTTGGTCGAAAAATCCTTGCAGCCAAGCTCGACACCCTGGGTAACGGACTTGCCGTAGGACGCGTTGGCGCCGGTCAGCGGGCCGATGGTGCCGATCTTAAACGAAGCGTCGCTCGAAGCGGAACCGCTGTCGCCGCCGTTGGAGGAGCAGCCAGCTAGAATGGACATCGCCCCCAGACCTGCTGCGCTCGCGATAACGCTCCTGCGATTCATAACAGGGTTCAATGACTTACCGGTGAGGCTCGACATGCGGCTCTCCTCTCAAATCTCGTCGGGTTTCGGTTGCCCGACAGGCCATCCTTCGCCGTGTTCGGCGTTCGCAAAATAGTAGACGCTTTAGTTGAGAAAAGTGGCGATTATTTCAACTTTTCTTTTGCTTTGTCCATTTATCCATATTTATGCGTATTTCTATCAGTTTATGCAGTTTAGCCACTTTATTATGTGAAAGTAATGTTTCTGTTCTGTTACAAGCGCCCTTGCCCTGAATAAAACGGCCTCACCGGTAGCGCTTTATGCGCACTTAGGCGGCGATGTACTTGCCATCCTGAATCACATAGGCCGTAGCGGGCTTTTCGACCTGGCCCTCGTCGTTCCACGTGAGCTCGCCCGTCAGGCCCTCAATCTTGATCTTGCGCATGGCCTTGGCAAGATCGTCGGCAATGTCGGCACCATCGGCCGTAATATCGATGCCCGCCTTGTCGATGGCCTCGGCGATGGCGTGGACACAATCGTAGGCGTCGGCGGCAAACTGGTTAGGCGTCTCGTCGTAGGCATCCTTATAGGCCTTGACGAAGTCGGCATTCTTCTCGTCATCGGCGGAAAACGGGGTCATGAGCAGTACGCCCTCGGCAAGAGAGGTATCGAAGCCCTCCACAGAGAGCAGGCCGTCCATGCCGTCGGTACCCATGAGCGTCATGTCGTAGCCCATGTCCTTGGCGTTCTTGAGCAAAACGGACGCCGGCGTGTAGTAGATCGGCGCAAAGATGAGCGTGGCGCCGGCCTCCTTGGCCTTGGTGAGCTGGTTGGTAAAGCTCGTGGAGGAATCGTCCTTAAAGGTCTCGGTATCGACGATATCAAGTTTGGACTCCTTGGCCTGCTCGGCAAAGGCATCGGCAACACCCGAGCTGTACGTATCGCCGGAGTTGTAGAACAGGGCGATCTTGGCGTCCGCGTATTTCTCGGCCAAGAACTTCGCAGCGCTGGCGCCCATGGTGGGATCGGTGAAGCAAACCTGAAAGACCGTGGTCTTATCCTTGGTGACGTCGAGCGACGAGGCCGAAGGCGTGACCATGAGCATATCGTCGGCGATCTCGCCCGAGACGGCGACGGCGGCACCAGTCGTGACGGGGCCGACGAGAGCCTGCATGCCCCAGTCGCACAGGGTATTGAAGGCGTTGATAGCCTTCTCGCCGTCAGCGACGTCATCCTCGGACTTAAGCGAGAGTTTGAGGTCCTTGGTCGAGAAATCCTTGGCGGCGAGCTTGGCACCCTTCTCGGCCGAAACGCCATAGGTTGCCGCGGCGCCGGTCAGAGGGCCGATGACACCGATCTTGAAGGTCTTGCCGTCATCGGCGGAGCCGCCCTCCGAGCCACCCGACGAGCAACCAGCGAGTGCCACGGTGCTGCCGAGCGCCGCGGCACCGGCGAGAAAGTTCCTACGGCTGAGCGTGCTGTTGATGTTGAACATGGTGTCCCCCTTTTCGCTGGCCGCAGTGCGGCCGTCTTGCGGTACGGGGCAAACCTTATGGCGCAAACGTTGACAGTTTGTTACGGAGTTTCGTTTGTAGCGAGCATGTTTCCAATGTTTCCGCAGCGTTTCGGGGGTGCCGTTTTGTGCGACTCCTGTTGCCTGGCGAGCACGCGCCCTCGGTTCACGCTAGAATGCACTCAACCTTTAAGCGGTTAATCCATCCATAAGATGCACGAAGGAGCTATCTATGAGCGAACCCCTGCGCACCGTGAACGTCGGTCTGATCGGTCTGGGAACCGTCGGCGGCGGCGTGGCCCGTCTGATCAAGAGCCACCACGATGAGTACCTGGCAGCCTACGGCATCGACCTTAAGCTGACCCGCGCCTGCGCGCTTGCTTGGGAGCAGGCCGAGGCGGCAGGCATTGAGCGCGAGGCCTTTACGAGTGACTGGCACGACGTCGTCACCGACCCCGCCGTCGACATCGTCGTCGAGCTCATCGGCGGCGAACATCCCGCAACCGAGATCTTCACCACTGCCTTTGAGCACGGCAAGCACGTCGTCTCTGCCAACAAGGCCCTGCTGGGCCGTCACGTCGAGACGCTTGCCGAGAAGGCACGCGCGTGCGGCGTGCAGATTAAGTGCGAGGCCAGCTGCGGCGGCGGCATCCCCATCGTGAGCACGCTTGAGCATGACCTGGTGGGCAACAAGATCCTGACCATCGCCGGCATCCTTAACGGCACCACCAACTACATCCTGTCGCGCATGGACGCCGAGGGCGCCGATTACGCCGACGTGCTCGCCGACGCACAGGCTAAGGGCTATGCCGAGGCCGACCCGTCCGCCGACGTCGACGGCTTCGACGCCGCCAGCAAGACGGCGATCCTCGCTTCCATCGGCTTTGGCACCCGCGTTACCACCGACGATGTGTACCAGCAGGGTATCCGTACCATCGGTGCCGAGGACATCGCCCAGGCCCGTGAGCTCGGCTACACCATTAAGCTGCTCGGCATCGCCCGCAACACCGACGCCGGCGTCGACGTCCGTGTGCATCCCACGCTGATCCCCGCCGACCACATGCTTGCCAAGGTCAACGGCGCCATGAACGCTGTCTACGTGGTGGGCGACGCCGTGGGCGAGACCATGTTCTACGGTGCCGGCGCAGGCTCCTTCCCCACCGCGAGCGCCGTCGTGGGCGATATCCTGTCGCTCTCCGAGCAGATCAGCCGCGGCGTGGCTCCGCTGCCCGAGATTGAGCCCTATGGTCACAACCTCGCCTTTAAGCCCATGGACGAGCTCCAGACCAAGTACTATGTGCGCCTGAAGGTCGCCGACCGCGTGGGCGCCCTGTCCGAGACGGTCGATATCTTTGCCAAGCACAACATCTCGATCTCGCTCATCAACCAGGTCGAGGACGGCAAGTCGGGCGTCAGCGATGCCTGCTCGGTCATCTTCCTAACGCACCGCGCGCTCGAGAAGGACGTCCAGGCTGCCGCCGCCGAGCTTGCCAGCGTCGACTGCGTGGCCGAGGTCGCCAACGTCCTGCGCATCGAGGACGTCGAGGCCTGGACAGAAGGCGTCATGGCCAACTAGTCCACTACTTCGAACCTCAACGAAGCCCAACGCAAAAGGCGCGCTGTCTGCATCAACCGCAGGCAGCGCGCCTTGTTCTGCTTGCAGGGGAAGCTGCGTCCCGGTATTTCAGCTCAGAACGGGGCGCAGTTTCCCTCAGGGCCTTCTTTCAGAAACTATGTCCCATTCTGGGCGCGGATTCTGGGACACGCTTTCCGTAACGGGCCTCTCGCGGAAAGCGCGTCCCACTCTGGACGCGGATTCTGGGATGCATTTTCCGCGACGGCGTTGGCTACCTGCCGTCGTCGTCCTGGGCTTCATCGCGCGCATAGAGCTCCAGCATGCGGCGGCGGTATTCGCGCACGGCGAGCTTGGCGCGCTCCAGGCGGCGACGCTCGCGCTGGGTCAGCTCGGACGGGTCGACCTCGTCTCCATAGGTCTTATCGGCAAGCAGGTGCGCCGCGTCCACGATGCGGGCATCGATGTGGCCGCTCGCCGCCTCGGCAGAAAGACGCTCGGCAATCGTATCGAGCGTAGGCAGGCCCTCGAATACGCGACCATGGCCATGCGAAGTCAGCAGCTCATGCTCGCGCGCGAGCAAGCTCGCTAGGTCGTGGTGAGCGCGCAGGATGTCGAGCGCATCGGATGGATGCTCGGCAACCTCCGCCACGGCGGCAACCGGCGCGGCGTCGATCACGCGGTAGAAGAGTTGGGCGAGCAGCGGCATCAAAAACACCGTGATGGCACCGGCGGCAACCATGACCGAGGCAATGTCTTGCGAAAGCGCCCCCGCGTTGACGGCCACACTCGTTACGGCAACGATGATCGGAAGCGCCGTGGTGCAGTACAGGGCCACGGTAATGCGGCCATACGCCGAGACATCGCGCGTCTCGGGACAGATGTTCATAGAGACAAGAATGGGCACGGCGCGGATGATGAGCAGCGCCACGATAAAGCCCACGAGCAGCCCGGGGCGCGATGCCACAGCCGTCAGGTCGATCTTTGCGCCCGACACGGTAAAGAACACGGGGATCAAAAAGCCGTAGGCCAGACCATCGAGCTTGGTCTCGAGCGTGTGATTGCCCTCGGGGATGATATAGCGCAGGACAAAGCCGGCGGCAAAGGAGCCCAGCACGATGTCGAGATCAAAGACGGCCGAGAACGCCACGAGCGTGACCAGGATGAGCACCGTCAGGCGCACGAAGGTCTGCGACGTGGTATCGGCACGTTCCTCGACAAACGCAAAGAAGCGGCTGCCGACGCGCTTGGAGCGGCTTGGGACCACGGCCAGCAACACGCAAACCACCGCAAACAAGCCAAGGATTACGAGCGTTTGGATGCCAGTGCGGGCAGACAGCAACACCGACATAGCAAGCACGGGTCCAAGTTCGCCCCAGGTGCCATACGCGAGAATCGAGTCGCCCACACGCGTGCCAGTGAGCGAGCGCTCACGCATGATGGGCACGAGTGTGCCGAGCGCCGTCGAAGTAAGGGCAAGCGTCACGGCGATACCGTCGAAATGACTGACCGAGAACCACGGGGTAAAGCGCACGGCAAGCCAGGCGATACCAAACGTGACGACCCACGTCGCCAAGCCGTAGCGCCCCTCGACGCCCGTGATGCTCTTGGGATCGATCTCAAAGCCGGCAAGCAAGAACAAAAAGGCCAGACCGAGCTCGGACACAAGCGAGACCTCGGTATCTACATGGATGACGCCGAGCATATGAGGTCCCAGCACTGCGCCGAGCACGAGCAAAAAGACCGTCTCGGGAACGGGTTTTCCAGGAATCGCCGAGGCGATGAAGGGGCTTGCAAAGGCCACGAGCGCGATGATGGCGAGCGAAACGAATGCCATGTGATGCCTTTCTCTTGTTTGCGCTTCACTGTAGCACCCTCGCCGTCCTCAACGCGCCGCGAGCTGTCGTATCATAGTGAGGTTTACAAACATGTGGCTCAAGGCGACTGCGAGGCCCGCCCCGCAAACCGACCGCTGCCGCATACCGTACCGTACGCCCAACCGATCAGGAAGGCAGGAACCAATGGTCTCTCGTATCTACGTGGAGAAGAAACCCGGGTTCGACGTCGAGGCTCAGCAGCTCAAGGGCGAGCTGACCGAGATTCTCGGCATCAAGGGCATCGAGGCCCTGAGGATCATCAACCGCTACGACGTCGAGGGCATCGACGAGGAGCTTTTCCGCTCCTGCGTGCCGACCGTCTTTAGCGAGCCCCAGGTCGATGTGACCTACGACGAGCTCCCCGCAAGCGATGGCGCCGTCTTTGCCGTCGAATTCCTGCCTGGCCAGTTTGACCAGCGCGCCGACTCCGCCAGCGAGTGCGTGCAGCTCATCAGCCAGGGCGAGCGCCCCGCCGTGCGCTCCGCCAAGGTCTATATGATCTCGGGCGCTCTGGACGAAGCCGCCATCGAGGCCATCAAGCACTACGTGGTGAACCCTGTCGAGGCGCGCATCGCCTCGCTCGACTTGCCCGAGACGCTGTACATGGAGACCCCCGAGCCCCAGCCCGTCGAAGTGCTCGACGGCTTCCGCGAGCTCGATGAGGCCGGCCTTGCCGCCTTTATTTCCGAGCGCGGTCTTGCCATGGACGAGGCGGACATCGCTTTCTGCCAGCAGTACTTCCGCGATGAGGACCGCGACCCCACCATCACCGAGATCCGCGTGATCGACACCTACTGGTCCGATCACTGCCGTCACACCACCTTCGGCACCGTCCTGGATGACGTGACGATCGACGACGCCGTGGTGCAGCAGGCCTTCGACCGCTACATGGAGATGCGCCACGAGCTCGGTCGCGACGCCAAGCCCGTCTGCCTCATGGACATGGGCACCATCGGCGCCAAGCACCTTAAGAAGACCGGCGTCATGACCGATGTCGACGAGTCCGAGGAGATCAACGCCTGCACCGTCAAGGTGAAGGTCGATGTCGACGGCGAGGACCAGGACTGGTTGTTCCTGTTTAAGAACGAGACCCACAACCACCCGACCGAGATCGAGCCCTTCGGCGGTGCCGCCACCTGCGTGGGCGGCGCCATCCGCGACCCGCTCTCGGGCCGCAGCTACGTGTACCAGGCCATGCGTGTCACCGGTGCCGGCGACCCCACCGTCCCCGTGTCCGAGACACTCGAGGGCAAGCTGCCGCAGCGCAAGCTCGTAACCACTGCCGCCGCCGGCTACTCCAGCTACGGCAACCAGATCGGCCTTGCCACCGGCCAGGTCAACGAGCTCTATCATCCCGGCTACGTGGCCAAGCGCATGGAGGTCGGCGCCGTCGTGGGCGCTACCCCGGCAAACCACGTGCGCCGCGAGTGCCCCGCCCCCACCGACAAGATCATCCTGCTGGGCGGCCGTACCGGCCGTGACGGCATCGGCGGTGCCACCGGCTCCTCCAAGACCCAGAACACCGAGTCCATCGAGACCTCGGGCGCCGAGGTCCAGAAGGGCAACGCCCCGGTCGAGCGCAAGCTGCAGCGCCTCTTCCGCCGCGGCGACGCCTGCCGTCTGATCAAGCGCTGCAACGACTTTGGCGCCGGCGGCGTCTCGGTTGCCGTGGGCGAACTTGCCGACGGCCTGTATGTCGACCTTGATACCGTGACCAAGAAGTACGACGGCCTGGACGGCACCGAGCTCGCCATCTCCGAGTCCCAGGAGCGTATGGCCTGCGCCGTCGCCGACGGTGACGTCGAGGAGTTCATGGGCTACGCCGCCGAGGAGAACCTCGAGGCGACCGTTATCGCCGAGGTTACCGCCGAGCCGCGCATGCGCATGGCCTGGAACGGTGTCGCCATCGTCGACCTATCCCGCGAGTTCCTCAACTCTAACGGCGCGCCCAAGCACCAGGTCGCCCACGTGTGCGCCCGCAGCGTGTGGCAGCCCAGCTGGGCCGGCACCACGCTTGCCGAGCGCATGACCTCGCTTGTCACCGACCTCAACGTTGCCTCCAACAAGGGCCTTTCCGAGCGCTTCGACTCCACCATCGGTGCCGCAACCGTGCTTATGCCCTTTGGCGGCAAGACCCAGCTCACCCCGAGCTCGGCCATGGTCGCCAAGTTCCCCGTGGACGGCGAGACCACCACGGCAAGCGCCATGGCATGGGGCTTTAACCCCTATCTGATGGAGGCCGACCAGTTTGCGGGCGCCTACCTGTCCGTGGTCGAGTCCATCGCCAAGCTCGTGGCTGCCGGCTTTGAGCACAAGCGCGCCTACCTCTCCTTCCAGGAGTACTTCGAGCGCCTGCGCACCGAGGCAGAGCGCTGGGGCAAGCCCACGGCAGCCGTCCTGGGCGCCCTCATGGCCCAGGTCGACCTGGGTGCCGGAGCCATCGGCGGCAAGGATTCCATGAGCGGCTCGTTTGAGGACGAGGCCGGCGAGCTCAACGTTCCGCCCACCCTGATCAGCTTCGCTGTGGCCGTGGGCAAGGCGGCCCGCGCCGTCTCCCCCGAGTTCAAGGGCCTCACGCATCGCGTCGTCCGTATCGCCCCCGCCACCTATGGCGAGGACTACCGCCCCGACGCCCATCAGCTGCTCGCCGCGTTTGACGCCGTCGAGGCGCTCACCGCCACCGGCGCAGCCCTGGCCGTCTCCACGCCCGGCTACGGCTGCGGCGCCGAGAGCCTCTTTAAGATGTGCGTCGGCAACCAGATCGGTATCGAGCTTGCCGAGGATGTAGACGTGGAGAGCCTCTTCACCCCGCTCTACGGCAGCTTTATCGTCGAGCTCGCCGAGGATGCCGAACTGCCCGAGGTCGCCGACGGCGTTGTCGTCGAGCCCCTTGGTACCACCGTCGAGGGCTATGTCATCGACACCGGCTCCGAGGTCATCGAGCTCGCCGAGCTCCAGAAGGCCTGGGAGGGCGGCATCGAGGGTGTCTTCGCCTACCGCAGCGCCGGCGAGACCCCCGAGGTCGAGACCATCGACTTCCGCGCCAAGGACATTCACGTGTACGGCGGCGCCAAGATCGCCCGCCCGCGCGTGATCATCCCCGTGTTCCCCGGCAACAACTGCGAGTACGACAGCGCCCGCGCCTTCCGTGCCGCCGGTGCCGAGGCCGACACCTTCGTGATCAACAACCTCACGCCCGAGGCGGTCGCCGAGAGCACCCACGAGCTTGCCCGCCGCATCCGTGCAAGCCAGATCGTCATGATCCCCGGCGGCTTCTCGGGCGGCGACGAGCCCGACGGCTCCGCCAAGTTCATCACGGCGTTCTTCCGCGCTCCCGAGGTCACCGAGGCAGTCCGCGACCTGCTCAAGGCCCGCGATGGCCTGATGCTGGGCATCTGCAACGGCTTCCAGGCCCTGGTCAAGCTCGGCCTGGTGCCCTACGGCGACATCGTCGACGCCACGCCCGATGCGCCCACGCTGACGTTCAACACCATCGGTCGCCATCAGAGCCGCCTGGTGCGCACCCGCATCTCGTCCAACCTGTCCCCGTGGCTGTCGCAGTGTAGCCTGGACGACCCCTACACCGTCGCCATCAGCCACGGCGAGGGCCGCTTTGTCGCCAATGACGAAGTGCTCGCCCAACTAATCGCCAACGGCCAGGTCGCCACGCAGTACGTGGGCGAGGACGGCAATCCCAGCATGGATCTTTCCGTCAACCCCAACGGCTCCGCACTCGCCATCGAGGGCATCACGAGCCCCGACGGCCGCGTCCTGGGCAAGATGGGCCATGCCGAGCGTCGCGGCGACAACTTGTACCGTAACGTGCCCGAGCATGTCCCCGGCGACAAGTTCATGCCGATCTTTGAGAGCGGCGTAGCCTACTTCGCTTAATGCGTCCCATCGGGTACAATCCCTTCGGGTAACATCACCCGCCACCGACACATCCGGTGGCGGGTTCTTTTTTGCTTCGCGCATGTAGAAAGGACATCATGGAAAGCCGCAAGCCGTATCTCGCCACCCTGCCCGGACTCATCCTGGGCTGTCTCGTTTGCTGCGCGCTCTGGGGCTCCGCCTTCCCCTGCATCAAGATCGGCTACGGCCTCTTTGGCATCCCAGCGCACGATAGCGCTTCGCAGCTGCTCTTTGCAGGTTTACGCTTTACGCTTGCCGGCGCCCTGGTTATCGTTGGGATGAGCGCGGCCCAACGCCGCCCCCTCATACCGCAAGCGCGCGACATCAAGCCCATCTTTGTCTTGTCGCTCTTCCAGACTATCGGGCAGTACTTCTTTTTCTATCTGGGCCTCTCGCGCGCCAGCGCCATGTCGAGCTCCATCATCGAGGCCAGCGCCAACTTCCTCGCAATCCTCTTTGCCGCCCTGGCATTTCACACCGAGAAGCTCAATACGGCCAAGGTGCTTGGCTGTGCGCTGGGCTTTGCCGGCGTCGCGCTCGTCAACCTTTCGGGCGTGGACGGCACCTTTGGCTTTACGCTCGACGGCGAGGGCTTCATCCTGGCCTCCACCGTCGCGGGTGCCCTTTCGACCTGCCTGATCGGCATCTTCTCGCGCGAGCACGACGGCGTTTTGCTTGCCGGGTGGCAGTTCTTGGTCGGCGGCCTGGTCCTCACCGCCATCGGCTCTTTGATGGGTGGCGCGCTCTCCCCCACGGCGATTGCCCCCGCCGTCGCGCTCATCATCTACATGGCGCTTATCTCCGCGGTCGCCTACTCGCTGTGGTCGCGCCTACTTGCCGTCAACCCCGTCAGCCGCGTCTCGGTCTTTGGTTTTATGAACCCCGTCTTTGGTGTGCTGCTGAGCGCGCTGCTGCTCGGCGAGGGCGCTGACACGAGCCCCGTTACCGTCATCGTTGCCCTGCTGTTGGTCTGCGGCGGCATCATCATCGTCAACAAACCCAAAAAAGCCTAGCGAGCTCACCTTTTTAGGGAGGGTGTTCACACACTTTAGCTTAATGGGGTGCGCTGGTTCTCGTTGATTTCGTACCGAGCGCGGTGGCAGACGCCCGTCTTGCCGCAACGCGCCTAGGCATTATGGCCGGTGGCCCCTACAAACGCAAAAGGGGCGCATGACCATCGCAACGGTCGTGCGCCCCTTTTTTCTAGCGAACCTGGATGCCGGATTTCTTTTTGGCGTCCTTGATGCGATAGAGCTCCGCATCGGCAGCGCGCAGAAGCTCTTGCCACGTGTTGATCCCATCGCCGTAGCGCGCGTAGCCAATAGACATTCGAAGCGAATAGGGTGTCTCGGCGCGCGAGAGCTCGCTATTGATCGCCGAACACAGGCGGATAATGTCGTGCTCCGTCGCCCCCTTTTGCAGTACGACGAACTCATCACCGCCATAGCGCGCAATAAAGCCGCCGGACGGCGAACAGGCGTCCTTGAGCACTGCGGAAACAACCTGAAGAGCATGGTCGCCCTCCACATGTCCATACTGATCGTTAATCTGCTTAAAGCCGTCGGCGTCCATCATAAGCAGATACACATCATCGGCCTGGTCCACATTTGAAAAGAGCGACAGCATATAGGTCTCAAAACGGTTGCGATTGTTAAGGCCAGTCAACGGGTCGGTCGAGATCAGTTGCTCCTGACAAACAATGTAGAGCTGCAACATACTTAACATGATGCCGACACTAAGGCAGGGACCCGAATAAAAGACCTGAAAGACACCGGCCACCAAGGCCGGAATGGCGAAAAATGCCAAGGTTTGATAGATGGCCTTCTTTTGTAGGCTCTCGACCTTGCAAGATTGTATAAACGCATGCAGGGACGTATATATAACGTAGCAGTAGCTGACGATGGGCTGGATCATATAGACAAAACCGCGACGATACGCGCCCTGCGCATCGATATAGAACAGGGCATGCGTCCAGTAGCTAGTAAACGCCAGTACGACTACCAGCACCGCAGGCAGCGTTACAAACGCCATCCTATAGCGCGCGGTCAAAAGGCGAGAACCCTGCACCGTCTCGGAATAGATAAACCAAATGAGGCACGCGGCGGCAAAGAGCGAAAACGAAACCGCGTTGGAAATCCAGTTGGCAGCAATGCCCAGCGTGCCGCCCACACCGTCCGAAAGCGTCCAGATTATATCGAATAACATGTACGCGGCAGAGGTGTAGCCGAGCGTACTAAACAATAACTGTTGGGTACTCGAGAACAAGGAGTGGCGACTTCGCGCGGCAAGCCCGATAAGAACAATCATGCATAGCAGGAATATCTCGATCTTGAGTGCCTTAACCACTAGACGCCATCCCCTCAATATCCAAGTGGTCAGAATCGCCCGATTCGTGTCTGGGCAATAAACGCCCCTTACTCCGCAGGGGTAAGGGGAATAATAGCAGAGCGCCCGAACGTTGCTGCAAGACAGCTCTCGTTCGGGCGCTCTGACGGCGCGAGTTGCACGCCGGAATCAATTATCGGTAACGGACGTTACTCACCGTCGATATCGGTTGCGACAGCCTCCTCGATAGCTTCGACGCCAGCAGGCGACAGGTCTTCCTTGCCCTGACAGAACTTCTTGTCGACCCAACCGGTCAGAATCGGAGCCATGATTGCCGTGATGATAACGGCGGTGGCGATCTGGGCGTACGCAGTGGGTGCAAGCTCGGCGTAGCGCGGCGCGACCTCGGCAAGAGCAACCGGCGTGGTCATAGCCGTGCCGGCGATGGTGGAACAAGCCACGGCAGCTTTGCCGTTACCACCGCACAGGCGCTCGAACGCAAAGGTGATGGGACCGACGATAAACAGCGTGACAAGGCCCAGCAAGATGCCGGAAATACCGCCGGTGATAAAGCTCGACAGGCTCATGGACGCACCGAGCTGAAATCCGATGACGGCGATCGCGGGATTGGCGCCGGGAACCAGCAGGTTCTTGATGAACGGGAAGAGGTTGCCCAGAACCATGCCGATAACGAGCGGCAAAATGGAGCCGATGATGGTACCGACAGGGATGTTGGCGAGACCCGAAACGCCCAGGATGATCATGGTGACGGCGGGACCGGCCGTAAAGAACAGAATACCCACGGCGCCCTGCTCGGATTCGTCGCCGAACTCGCCCATGATGCCCGTGTAGAGCGCCATGTTGCAAAACGTAATGCCGCCGATGATGGAAACCGAACTCAGGCCCAAAAGGTTGTCGTTAAAGAAATACGCAACGCCCAGACCCAGCGCGGCTGCCACCACAAGCTTAGGAATCAGCACGACGATGCCGGTCTTGATGGCACCCGGCGTGGACTTAAAGCTGATGCCGGCGCCCACAAACAGCAGGATCGCGGCGACGATGGTATTGGAACCGCCGCGGCAGGCAGCCGTAAAGAAGCCGCCGATCTCAAAGACCTGCGGACAGAAAGTGTTGAGCAAAAGGCCAACGATCATGGGATAGATCATGATGTCGCCCGGGATACGCGGGACTTTGAATTTCTTTTGCTCGTTGGCGGTCGCTCCCTGTGCCATGAAACCCCCATTTCCGCTGACGCGGAACAAAAGACCACGTCATACTTTGCTACAGTAAAGTTTGATCATGGTACCAGAAGAAGCAGACCAGCTCAGTGAGAAATTCGATTCGTTAGGCCGGGACGCCAAACGTGCCCCGCTCTTATATGAGGCTCAAAACGATATAGAACACGATGCCCGAGACGCAGCAGAAATATCAACCTGCGGCAATAAAGTTCGCCTACAATTGCCACCGGATCGAAAGACGTATCTGTAAGGAAGTCATTATGACAGCTATCGATCGAGCTCGGGCGTCCGAGGCCTTTAAAACCTATACCGATGCCTACGATGCCGCCAACCCGCGTATCGCCCTCAAGATCGAACATACCTATCATGTGGCCGAGACATGCGACGCCGTGGCACGCGAACAGGGCTGGGTGCCAGAGGATATTGACCTGGCATGGCTTTGCGGCCTGCTACACGATATGGGCCGCTTTGAACAGCTGCGACGCTGGGACACCTTTAAGGACGCCGAGAGCATGAGCCATGCGGCGCTCGGCGTCGAGGTCCTCTTTGGCAAACATCCCGCCGACGCACCCGCCACGACAAACATCCGTGACTTTATCGAAACCGATGCACATGACGAGCTCATCCGCGCAAGCATTGCCTATCACAGCGATTTCCGCCTACCTGCACAGCTCGACACACGCACACGGCGCTTCTGCGATATCGTGCGCGATGGCGACAAGATCGACATTATGCGCACCATCGCCGACAGCACCGTCGACACCATCCTCAAGGTTGATGAGGATACATTTCTCGCCAGCCACTTCTCGGCACCGGCGCTTGTCGCCTTTGCCGAACACCGCTGCGTCGCACGCGACGAACGCGATGAGCCGGCCGACTACTTGGTGGGGCTCATCTGCTTTATGTTTGAGCTCGTCTACCCCGCAAGCCGCGCGCTGGCGCGCGAGCAGGGCGATATCTACCGCCTGCTCGACGCGCCCTTTGGCATTGTGCGCCCCTTTACCGATCCCGCCACGCAGGCGACCTGGGAGCGCCTAAAGAAAGAGATGCGAGCCTGGCTAGCCGGCGCCTAGCGCTCGAGCTGGGCCAGGAGCTCCTCAACGACCTCGACGGCGTCGCCGACGACCTTGTACTGGGCGGCGCCAAAGATGGGGGCATCCGGGTCCTCATTGACGGCGATAATGCACTCCGCCCCACC
Source organism: uncultured Collinsella sp. (assembly GCA_958448275.1). GTDB lineage: Bacteria > Actinomycetota > Coriobacteriia > Coriobacteriales > Coriobacteriaceae > Collinsella. Next base: position 5,068 of record CAUDDF010000037.1, on the reverse strand, counting down.
GATGCCGGCAAGATGCTGGATGGCACCCGAGACACCAATGCTCACGAGGAGCTTGGGTGAAACCGACACGCCCGTCTGGCCAATCTGGTGGCGATACTCCAGCCAGCCCGCCTCCACGACGGGTCGTGTGCAGCCGAGCTCGGCACCCAGGGCTTCGGCGAGCTTTCGCATCAAGGGTAGGTTTTTCTTGGAGCCGATACCGCGACCCACAACAACTAGACGCTCGGCATCGGCAATCGAAGCCTGCTGGCCCCATTCCTCAGCGGGAATCGAAATCTCGACACGAGCCTTGGCGTCTTCCGCAAGGAATACCTGGGTAATCGTGCCAGAGCGGCTGTAGTCAAACTCGGGCGCTCCAAAGATACCGGGACGCACCGTTGCCATCTGGGGACGCTGATTGGGGCAAATGATGGTGGCCATCAAGTTGCCGCCAAACGCCGGGCGCGTCTGCTGCAGCAAGCCCGTTTCCGTATCCATCGAAAGCACGGTGCAGTCGGCCGTAAGGCCCGTCTGCAGGCGCACGGCAACGCCAGGCGCCAACTCGCGGCCAAAGGCGGTCGCACCGTACAGAATGGCTTCGGGCTTGCGCTCGGCTACCAAATCGCAGATGAGACGAGCATAGACCTCCGCGTCGTTCTGACGCAGGCGCTCGTCACGACAGACCAGAACTTCGTCCGCACCGGCGCAAACCAGATGCTCCAGGTCCCCGAGCGAGCCCTCGGGGCCCATGCCGACCAGCGCCACCAAGCGACAGCCGCGCGCATCGGCAAGCTCGCGGCCCTTGCCCACGAGCTCGAAGGCCACGGATGCCACGGCATCGTGCTCGTCAGTTTGCACGAAGACCCAAATGTCTCGATATGCGTCAAGGTCTACCGCACCGGTGGTCTCATCGCGCTCGATCGAAATAGCGTTGACGGGGCAGGCGTCGACGCACCCGCCGCACAGGATGCAGCCGTCGGTTACGCGGGCACAGCGATTGGGACGCTCGCCCTCCACCACAATACCGCCCGAGGCGCAGGCGCGAACGCAGCGACCGCAGCCAATGCAGGCTTCGCCATCGATAATCAGTCCGCTCATCTATGCCATCCCCTCGATAATCTTGGCGAGTTTTGCCGCCTGCTCGGACGCCGTGCCCTCAACAGTCTCACACGTTTGGTCGCGGTCGGGCACAAACGAGCGCACGACCTGCGTCGGCGAACCGGCAAGACCGCAACGCGAGGGGTCGGCGTTCACGTCGGCAGCGCCGACCACGCGCACGTCCGCTTCCTCGGCCGCGCGAATGCCAGCGATACTCGGCATGCGCAGCTGGCCAATCTCCTTGGCAGTCGTCATCGCGCACGGCATCTCCAGATACACCGTTTCCTCGCCGGCGTCACAGCCGTGGACAAGCGCCAGCGAGCCGCAGGTCGTAAAGCCCGCGCCCTGCACGCAACTCACGTCGGTCACGCAGGGAATCTCAAAGGCTCCGGCAAGCTCGGGACCAATCTGGGCCGTATCGCCATCAACTGCCATCTTGCCGCAAATGAGCAGGTCAAAGTCCTCGTCGAGCGCCTCGATGCCACATTTGAGGGCATAGGTGGTAGCCAAGGTATCGGCACCCGCAAAGGCGCGATCGGTCAGCAACAGCGCGTCATCGGCGCCGCGGGCGATGCAGTCGCGCAGCAGTGACTCGGTCGCGGGGATGCCCATCGACACCACCGTCACGCGCACATCCATGCCAAAGCCGATAAAGTCATCCTTGAGCGACAGCGCGCATTCCAGAGCGCTTGCATCGAACGGGCTGATGACCGCCTGCTTGCCGTCACGCACAATCGTATTGGTCTTGGGGTCCATCTTGACCTCGGTGCTTCCCGGCACCGCCTTGACGCACACCACCATATGGAATTCGCTCATCTTCACGCGCCCCCTTTCTGAACGAGTTCATCCAAGAGCTTCTCCGAAAACAGGTTGCCGCGGCCGAGCTGTCCAGCAGGGTCGAGTTGGAGCTTGAGTCGAGCCGATTCGACCATGGCCTCGTGGCCGTACATCGTCTCCAAGAAGCCCGCCTTGATCTTGCCGACGCCATGCTCGGCAGAGACGGCACCACCCATGGCCGTGATCTCGGCCGCCCACTGGGCAAAGAGCTCGCCGCCGGCGCGATAATCCTGCGCGTCGCGCGGCAGGATATTCACATGCAGATGGTTGTTGCCGATATGCCCCCAGGCGGCAGACTCAAGCCCGCTTTCGGCCAGCGTGCGACGATAGAGGGCGACGACATCGGCCAGACGCGCATTGGGCACCGACATATCCGAACCCAGCTTGGTAATGGTGAGGTCCGTGCGGCGACGCTCGTCGATGAGCATGTTGACGCTCTCGGGAACCGCGTGGCGGAAGAACCGCTGGCACTCGCGATCGACCTCGGTGCGCGCAACCCATGTCGCGTCGTCGCGGCCGCCCGCAAGCTCCAAAACCCATCCCAAGTGGTACAGCTCCTCGGTCGCCTGTGCCTCGTCGTCGCAGTCGAGCTCCACGTAGACGCAGACCTTTGCCTCATCGTCGAGTGCCGGCAGCGAGGCAAAAGCAGTCGACTGCTCGCGCTGGCGGCGAAGGATATCCAGGGCGCCCGCATCGAAATACTCGATAGCAGCCGCGTGGGACAGGACCGGGCGCACGGAATCGGTAAAGGCAACGGCCTTGTCCTCGCTATCGAAAAAGCAGCTCACGCCCCACACAACCGCGGAAGCAGGCTGCAGGGCGATCTCGAGCTCGGTGATAACGCCGAGCGTGCCACATGCGCCGATAAAGAGATCGATGGCGTCCATATCGTCCGCAACATAATAGCCCGAAGCATTTTTGGTCTTGGGCATGGTGTAGTCAGGAAGATCGAGCTCAAGCGAACGTCCTTCCGCCGTCACAAGTGAAAGGCGACGGCCCTGAGCAAAAACCTCACCGCGGTGAAGCTCGAGCAGGTCACCATCCGCCAGGGCAACGTGAAGACCCGTGACATGCGGACGCATGGGGCCATAGGCATAGCTGCGGGCGCCGGAGGCGTTGCACGCCGCCATACCGCCCAGGCAGGCAGATGCCTCGGTGGGGTCGGTGGGAAAGAACTGCTCGGGGGCAGCTTGGAACTCCTCGTATGTCCGAAGCGACGCCTGGTCCCAGCCGCCTGTCGGCAGCGCCTTTTTGACCAGCTGTTTGCGCAGCTCCGACAGTACGACGCCCGGTTCCACGCGCAGCAGAAACCGGCCCTCGTCATCGCAGCGAAGACCAAGGTAGCGATTCATGCGCGAGGTGTTGAGGATATGCCCGCCATGAGGCACGGCGCCGGCAGCGAGGCCCGTTCGGGCACCCTGGACAGTCACCGAAACACCGTCGGCATGGAGCTGCCGCAAGATAGCGCGCACCTCGTCTTCCGATGTCGGAAACGAAATGCTCGAAGCCTCGCCCGACGAGCGAGACTCGTCGCGACCGTATTCCTCGAACTCATCGGTGAAGGGTTTGATGGTTGCAGACATGCAGACTCCCCTTTAGCTAACTACAGTGTTTGCAGGGAGATGTTACCGCATCGTTTCGTTGACGTGTTCGAGACCGCCTCCATAATTGAGGTTTTTTACGCGCATGCAATTCGGCGAACGGCCGAGTTTCCTCGGCAGGCGATGCTTTTGACACATATCGTTCCGCCGCCAGCGATCGAAAAATGTCGCTCGAAAAAAGTTGAAGTATTTTTTACCGCCCTTTACCTGCGGGGATGTCAATCCGTCAAGCATTTGGTCAGCTTTTGGTCAAGTTGCGGCTGATACGGTCGGCATCGACAGCCAAAGCCGATAGAAGTTTTGGCCCAAGAGCAGGGAGGTTCCCATGGCATATTACTGGCCCCAGTACGGCATCGCCATCGAGGTCGACGACGACCCTTATCTCTTACCCTTCGATGAAGAGGCATTCCCCGATACGGCGGTCTACCACGTCACCACCGATGTGATCTGCGACCCCGAGTCGTTCTCGGCGCTCGCCCACCACATCGCGCATATCCACGACATCGAGCTCCCTCCCGACTTCGACGAGCTTGTCTACTCACGCCGCCTGATGCTTCACATGCTCTTTGGAGCGAACCCGTCCACCTTTGCGCGCATCTATACCGCCAAGGATGCCGCATGAGCGCGAAGAAGCCACCCCACTTTGCAGGCCTGGGTCGTCGCAAGAAGCTCATCGTTGCCTGCTTGGCCATCGTCTGTGCCCTTGTCGCCGTAGGACTATACGCTTGGCAGTCGCAGCCCGTACCCGAGGCGGGCGCTTCGGTTACGACGGCCGAGGGCAAAACGCGTCAGGAAATCCAAGATGAGCTCGACGCCATCGTCCGCGACAACATGATGACGATTTCGGTCGCACCGGTCGCTCAGCTGCAGGAGGACGGCAAGCTGCGCGTCAACGTGCAAAACGTCCAAGACAATAAATTTCCCCAGCGATTCCGCGTCATCCAAAACGACGAGACCATGTACGAATCCGGTGTGGTCGAGACCGGCAAGACAATCGAAACGTGCCCCGCCGGCGACATCAAAGAAGGCGAGGCGTACATCGAGATTCAGGCGCTCGATGCCAAGACCCTCGACAGCCACGGCAATCCGACACGTGTCAAGGTGCGGGTTGAGCAAGCCGAGAACTAGCTTTTCCGGCCGACGCGGCACCGCACGCAATTCACCAGCATTCGTCCAATCATCGCGGGGACGGCCCGCGGCGAATAGAAAGGAACGACCATGGACATCACCAGGAACATGAACGGAGCCAGAGCGCTCGCCGTGGGCGCAGGGCTCGCGCTCGCGCTCGCAATGGGCGCCGCCCCGACGCCAGCTATGGCAGCCGGGCGCGTTGGAACCACGAAGGTAATGGTCAGGACCGAGATCGACAACGTTGAGTTCAAAGTTCCGACGGTTATTCCCTTCGTCGCCAAGGCCGACGGCACGCTTCAGGGCCCCTCAGAAGACGCGACCACCATCGACAATCATTCGGCCTACGGCATCCATGTCACCAACATGAAGATCGACGCCATTAACACCTGGACCATGGCCGCCGCCACCAAGGCCGGCACCGC
>CAUDDF010000036.1:0-24374 GCA_958448275.1 uncultured Collinsella sp. | reverse complement strand
CTTCACAAAGGCAGCGACCTCGGGAAGCTCGTCGGGCAGGTCATCGCCGTAACGAGACGGCACGCAACCGCACATGACGATGGGGCAGGCGCGAACGCCGTCCTGAACCTCATTGGCGAGCTCGAGCGTGGTCTCGATGCTCTCGGACGTTGCGGAGGCGAGGAACGAGCATGTATTGACGATGGCGATATCGGCATCCTGCGGGTCGAATGCCTCCTCGTAGCCCGCAGCGGTCAAAAGAGAACGCATGCGGTCGGTGTCAACCTCGTTCTTAGCGCACCCGAGGGTGATGTAGAGCACGGAGCCCAAAGGTGTATCCATGTTGGAGAGCGGTCCTTTCGAATATTATTAGCGGTAGTTGGTGAACTGCAGCGGCTGGCCGTAGTCTTGGTCGCGCAGGAACTGGATCACCGTCTGAAGCGCATCCTTAGAGGCCGAGGTAACGCGCAGTTTATCGGCCTCGATGGTCACCTTGACCTTGAGCTTTTGATCCTTGATGTCCTTATTGATCTTCTTGGCGGTCGCCTGGTCAATGCCCTCGACGATATGGCCGAGCACGCGCACGGTACCGCCCGAAGCCGCCTGCGGCGCGTCCCAAGAGACAGCCTTAAGATCGATGCCGCGCTTGATGAGCTTAGAGCTCAGCACGTCAATGATCTGCTTGGAGACAAAATCGGCCGGGGCATTGATCGTAAAGAGCTTGTCGCCCTTCGAAAGCTCGATGGTGGCGCCGGAGTCCTTAAGGTCATAGCGCTGAGAGATCTCGCGGGTGGTCTGCTGGAAGGCGTTATCGACCTCCTGCATATTGACCTCGGACACAACGTCGAAGCTGGAATCTTTAGCCATGGTTCTTCCTTTCGGTACGGGGAGCCTTAGTAGCTGTCGTACGAATAGTCATCTGAATCGTTTGCAGTCTGGCCGTCGGATGCCGTGTCGGTACCGTCGGTAGACTGAGGGTCGGTGCCGTCGGTAGACTGGGCGTCGGTGCCGTCGGCAGCATCGGTGCCGTCGGTACTCTCGCCATCCTCGGACTCTGCGGTCTCCTTCTTGGGAACGGTAATGGTCACGCGCGCCACACCCGATGTCTTGGTGTCGTAGCGAACCTTTTCACCGTTCTTGGTAACCGTAACATCGGAGGGCTTGGACGTGGTGATCTCGATCGAGGACTCGGGCGTGTACTCCTGCTCAAAGGGACCGGTTGCCTGGGCGCCGAAGACCGATTTACCGTCGACCTTGACCTCGATCCAGGCGGTCTTGCCCTTGGCAACGGAGACCTTGACCTTGATGACCTCGTCCTCTTTCTTTTTCGCGTTCGCCTTGGCGGCATCGGAATCGGCAGAATCCGTCGCCTCGTCGGTGCCTTCATCCTCGTCAACAGATTCGGTCTTCTTGGAAGACTTCTTGGTCGTCGTCTTGGTGGCCGCGGGCGTCTCAGGCGTCGACTCGGGTGCAGAAGAGCCGCAGCCACGCAGGAGGACCACGATGAGCAAAATCAGCAGCAGCGCAACGGCACCGATGCCTGCGTAAACGATACGCGGATCGAGTCCGTTGTTCTGGGAGACGCGCCCGCCGCTGCGTGCGCGACTGGAGCCGCCACGCCCATTCCCCTGCGGCATACGGCCGCGACCGCTATCGGGACGACCACGATAGCCGCCTTGGCTCTGCGAGCCGCGCTGGCCAGAACGCGGCGCAAGCTCGCCACGGTTCTGATAGCCACGCTGGCCAGAGCGAGGCGCCGAAGAGCGCTGCCCGTAAGGCTGCGATTGCGAACGGAGGCGCGGCGTCACCTGCGTGGTATCGGCGTCGGCGTAACCACCGTGGGAACGCCCGGCAGAAACTCCGCGATAACCACGACCGGAGTAGCCACCGTCGCCGTAACCGGCGCGGGGATCGCGACTCAACCCGCGAGCGGCGGGAAGCGCACGGTCATCAGGCATGGGCGTACTGCGAAAGCGATCTCGCTGAGAACGAATCTCCTCGCTGGAGCCCGTCTCGGTGATATAGCCCGCCTGCGGAGGGCGCTGGCCGTACCGCGTCGAGCGACCACCCTGAACCATCAGAAAGCGTCCGTTATCGACCGACGAACGCGAGTTAACGTAGCCGGCAGCATCCTGAAAACGACCGCCCTGCTGCGAGGTCTCGCGTTCATATGCCATGAGGTCATCAAAATAAGCGTTGACGACCTCGCGCGGGTTAAGCCCCAAAAAGCGAGCATAGCTCGAAATCATGCCCTGCGCATAGCCGCGCGGGGGCATCGATGCAAAGTTACCGGTCTCGAAAAACTCGATGATCTGCGGCCTGATTTTGATGGTGTTGGCGACCTGCTGGATGGAAAGGCCCATCCGGCGACGCTGCTCGAGCAGCATGTCACCAAAGCGTGCAGCCATCAGAATCCTCCAAACTCACGATCTTCACGTGCCATCTCGGCGTCGACAGACTCCAACGCGGCGAGCCCCTCCTCGTCCAGCAGGACCTCGCGCGGCTTGGAACCATCGGGCGGACCGACGACACCCTTTTCTTCCAGCATGTCCATAATACGCCCGGCGCGCGCATAGCCAACCTTGAGGCGGCGTTGCAGCCCAGATGTGGAGCCCAGCTGCGATTCCACCACAATATGGGCGGCCTCCCAGATAAGCGGGTCGTCATCTTGCGGCTCGGCAACGCCCGTGCGAACAACGCCGCCACCAGCCATGGACATGGAAGCGGGCGTCACGGCAGACAGGATCTCCTCGTGGTAATCGGGCTCGCTTTGCGACTTAACGAACTCGACGATCTCGTTGATCTCGTCGTCCGAGACAAAACAGCCCTGGATACGGCGGGGTTTGCCCCAGTCGACCTTGGAGAACAGCATGTCGCCCAAACCAGTGAGCTTTTCGGCGCCCATCTGGTCGATAATGACGCGGGAATCGATGCCCGTAGCCACGTTAAAGGCAATACGATTGGTGATGTTGGCCTTAATAAGGCCCGTCACCACGTTGGAGCTGGGGCGCTGCGTAGCCACGATAAGGTGAATACCAGCGGCACGGCCCAGCTGGGCGATACGGACGATCGAGGCCTCGACATCCTTGCCGGCGACCATCATCAGGTCCGAAAGCTCGTCGATGATGATGACCAGATAGGGCATCTTTTGCGGCGGGTTATCGTAATGCTCAAACTCGCCGGCGGCCTGCTTTTCGTTATAGGTCGAGATCTTGCGCACGTTGAGACGCTCGAAGACCTTCAGGCGACGCTCCATCTCGGACACGGCCCACTGAAGTGCACTGGCAGCCTGCTTGGGCTCGGTCACCACAGGCACATAGAGATGCGGCAGGCCGTTATAGCCCGCAAGCTCGACGCGCTTGGGGTCGACCATGATCAGGCGAACGTCCTCGGGAAGAGCGCGCATGAGCAGGGTCGTGATGATGGAGTTGATCATGACCGACTTACCCGAACCGGTAGTACCGGCAATAAGCAGGTGGGGCATCTTGGCGAGGTCTGCGACAACTGGCGTGCCCTCGGCATCGCGTCCGATGGCAAGCTCGAGCGGACCGCCCTTCACATAGGGAAGCACGTCGCCCAGGTTAACGTTTTGGCGCTTGCGATTGGGGATCTCGATACCCACGAGCGAGGTGCCGGGAATCGGCGCGAAAATACGCACCGACTGGGCGGCAAGCGAAAGCGCGATATCGTCCTCGAGACTCGAGATCTTGCTCACGCGCTCGCCCTCACCGGGCTGCAGTTTAAAAGTCGTGACCGTGGGGCCGGCAATCCAGCCGACAACGCGGGCGCTACGGCCAAACTCAAGCAAGGTGGACTGCAACGACTCGGCAGTCTGTTCCAGCTCCTTGTCAGAAGAAGCGGAGGACGCCGACTGCGGGTTGGCATGCAGGATTTCGAGCGGCGGAAGCTTGAGGCCGTCCTCTTGTTCGCCCTCGGCATCGGCATTGGTACCGTCCGCTCCCCCATCGCCGGCTGCAACAGGAGCAGCTGGAGTCGTAGAGCTGGAGGCATCGGCAACCTTGGGATGCTTTAGGAAGTCGGGAATCTGCGGAGCTGCCGAAACGGGATTCACGGCAAACGGCGGCTCTGACTCGTCAGCCTTGTCCGGGTCGTCTTCAATCGAAAACTGTCCGGTGACCTGTCCTGCCTTGGTGCGGCGACGCGGCAGCAAGGTGGTCTTGGCGGTCTCGAGCGGAGTCTCGTCGTCCTCGTCATCGCCCTCAGTGAGTTCGATTTCGCTATCGGACCAAGACGGGTCGGGCTCGCTCGTGTTAAGTTTGGGCGCGGCCTTGCCCTTCTTGGCATGGCGACGCGGAAGCAGCGTGGTCTTAGCGCGCTCGGCCTCCACGGCCTCGGACACGTCGACAAACGGGTCATCGTCCTCGTCGTCATCTAAAACAGGATCAACATCGCCACCCATGACCGTGGTCACGGCGGCGTCAGTTCCCTTCTGACGCAGAATGCTCAGATGCGGACGGGCGACGCCGGGAACCGACAGGGCCTCTTCATCGCCCCACGGGCTCGCATTGACATCGGCACGACGGCGCTCGGCAAAATCGGCAGCGTGATCACGTGCGGAGCGCAAAACGCCACCCACCGAAAAGCCGATGATGACCAGGCCAACGACGACAAGGCCCAGCAAGACAACCATAGCGATAGGTTTACCCAGGGCGTTTTGCAAGGCACTTGCGATAAAGGCGCCAATGTAGCCGCCCGAGGCGGAAAGGTTCTGCGGCGCAAACATGAGATCGCACGAATCGCTCGTGCCCGGCACCATCAGCGACAGGATAGAGACAATGGCCACAAAGACCACGGCGCCGCCCGCGACCGAGCGAATGTTGAGCGGCGAGTCCTCACCCAAAAAGAGCGTGGCGGCAAACAGCAAGATGACGATCGGCAGCACGTAGGCGCCCAGGCCAAAGCCGAGGTGATAGAAACCGGCAACCGCAGCTGTCACGGGTGCCGTTGCCGGGGAAATCACGGCAATGAAGGACGCAATCGCCAAAACGGCAATGACCACGCCGGCGATATCGCGATTGGCCGAAGGCTCGACCAGGGGTTCGAACTCATCGAACTCGGACTCGTGGCCCTTATTGGCACGCAGATGGGAACCGGCACCCTTAGCAGATGCCGGTTGGTTGTTGGCTTTGTTGCCTTTGGCGTTTTGTGCAGATCCGCGCGCCAAACTAAACCTCCATGACGACTGGGATGATCATCGGACGGGTGCGCGTGCGGCTCCAGATAAAGTTGGAGAGCGAATCGCGCACGGCCTTGCGAATGGCATCGGAGCCGCTACTGGTAAAGCTAAACTTGCCCTTCTCGATCGTCTTCATGATGGCTGCGGAGGCATCATCGGAGAACTGGTCGTCGATGGCAAACGAAACACCGCGGCCCGAGAACTCGATAGCCTCGATCTTCTTGTGCTTGAGCGAGACGATGGCAACGGCTGTGACCATACCGTCATTGGCGAGCTTTTGGCGATCGCGCAGGACGATGGGATCGGTGTCGCCGATGCGCAGACCGTCGACATAGACGACGCCGGACTCGACGGGCGTACCGCGCTTGACGATACCGCCACGCATCTCGAGCGTGTCGCCGTTATCGAGGATAAAGATGTGATCATCCTTAATGCCCATCTTACGGGCAAGCTGAGCATGGGCACGCAGGTGCACGGCCTCGCCGTGAACCGGCATAAAGTAGGTGGGCTTGGCCATGGCCATCAGAAGCTTGAGCTCCTCCTGGCTGCCGTGGCCCGAGACATGGACGAGGGCGCGATTCTTATCCCACACGTCGCAGCCAAGCTTGGCCAGGCTGTTGACGACCTGCTGCACGGCCTTCTCGTTGCCAGGAACGGGCGTAGCGGACAGGATGACGGTATCGCCCTCGTGGATGGAGAGCGTCTTGTGCTCGCCGTTGGCCATGCGGGACAGGGCCGACAGCGGCTCGCCCTGCGAACCGGTGCACATGACGACGATCTTGTCGTCGGGCAGGTTATCGATATCGAAGGCATCGAGGATATCGGAATCGTCGATGTTGAGGTAGCCCAGCTCGCGCGCCACGCGGGTGTTGGTGAGCATGGAGCGACCGGTCACGACGACCTTGCGGCCGCACTTGCGGGCGGCGTCGCAGATCTGCTGCAGGCGATGGATGTGGCTCGAGAACGACGCAACGAACACGCGGCCCGGGGCGTTCTTGATGGCGTGCAGCAGGTTGGGACCGACCTCTGCCTCGGACTTGGTAAAGCCGGGAACCGTGGCGTTGGTGGAGTCGGAAAGCAGCAGATCGATACCCTGCTTGGCAAAGCGGCTGATGGCGGCATAGTCGGGCGTGACGCCGTCGATGGGCGTCTGGTCGAGCTTAAAGTCGCCCGTGTGCATAACGGTGCCCTGGTTGGTGCGAATGAAAACGCCCAGTGCACCCGGAATGGAGTGCGTCATCGAGAAGAAATCGAGCGAGATGCCACCGAGATTGACATGGCTTCCACCCTTGACCTCGCGGAACTTGGGTGCACGGATGCGGAACTCGGAAAGCTTGCCCTCGATAAAACCGAGCGTCAGCTTGCTCGAGAAGATGGGCACCTTGTTGTTGAGGTCCTGCAGCAGGTACGGAAGCGAACCGGTGTGGTCCTCGTGGCCGTGGGTGACGATAATGCCGCGGAGCTTCTCCTCGTTCTCCAGGACATAGGTGTAGTCAGGAAGCACCAGGTCGATACCGGGCTGGGAATCGTCAGGGAACATGAGGCCGGCGTCGACGAGCACCATGTCGTCGCCGCACTCGAAGACCGTCATGTTCTTGCCGATGCCGTCAAGACCACCAAGCGGAATGATCTTCAAGGGAGATGATTTTTTAGCTGCCATAGGTTCGTGTGGTTTCCTTTCTTCGAAACGGGTCTGGAACAACCGACGGGGCGCTTCTGGCAAACCGACCGCCGGGAACGTACAAACATGCATCACAGAGTCGATGCAGTAACTACAGTATGATACCCATTTGCCCACCAACAGACCACCCATGCATCAAAGCCCCATCTGAACTGGTCTATCCCGATGGCCCAGACCTGCCAAAAAGGACAGGTTTATTTTGGTCGGTTTTATCTGGGGATATGCCGAGAGCACGGCTGTCGACAATTCAGAAAATAAGAAAACCTGAATAGACTATCTGACACAATCGCAAGCAGTACCCACCAGCCCTTTTGCTATTCCCGTCGGGGGCCGCGGGTAAAGTTTTTCGCGAGTTCCGCACGCAAAGGAAAGCACTTAATATGCTCTCCGTGCGAGCAGGACTGTAGAGCAGGAAACTTTACCTGCGGCCCCGCCGAGAATAGCAAAAGGGCGACCCCCTTAGGAGTCGCCCTTGTTGAGCTGCTTATGTACGGCTGTTACTCGGCGTCGTGGTGACGGCGAGGCTTTCGGCCTCCGTTGTCGCCGGGACGGCGCGGACGGTCACTGCGCTCAGAGCGCTCGCGACGCGGACGCTCACGGCGCTGGAAGTGCTCGCCGTCACCCTCGGAGGCACCCTCGGCACGAGCCGGGGCCTCGGGCTTGTCAAGACGATCGAGCGAGATCTTGCCGCGATCGTCGACCTCGATGACGACGACCTTGACCTCGTCGCCCACGTTGAGGACGTCCTCGACCTTCTCCACGCGGCCCTTGGCGACGCGGGAGATGTGCAGCAGGCCGTCCTTACCGGGCAGCAGGTTCACGAAGGCGCCGAACGGCTGGATGGAGACAACGCGACCGGTGTACTCCTCGCCCGGCTCGGGAACCTTGATGATGAGCTTAATGCGCTCGACGGCCTGATCGACGGACTCGCCGGTGCCGCCGACAAAGACGGTGCCGTCCTCCTGGATGTCGACCGAAGCGCCGGTCTCGTCCTGGATGCCGCGGATGACCTTGCCGCCGGAACCGATGACGTCGCGGATCTTATCGGTCGGAACCTGGATGGAGACGATGCGCGGAGCGGTGCTGCGCGTGGTATGACGCGGCTCGGGGATCACATCGAGCATCTTCTGAAGGATGAAGGCGCGGCCCTCCTTGGCCTGCTGCAGGGCTCGGGCCAGGATGTCGAAGGTGAGGCCGGTGGCCTTGTTGTCCATCTGCAGGGCGGTGATGCCCTCGGTGGTGCCGGTGACCTTAAAGTCCATGTCACCCAGGAAGTCCTCGAGACCCTGGATGTCGGACAGGACCACGGTCTTGCCCTCCTCCTGGATCAGGCCCATGGCGATACCGGAGACCGGGCGCTTAATGGGCACGCCGCCGTCCATAAGGGCGAGCGTGGAACCGCAGGTCGAAGCCATCGAAGAGGAGCCGTTGGACTCCATGACCTCTGAGACCACACGGATGGCGTAGGGGAACTCGTTCTCGTCGGGAAGCACCGGAAGCAGAGCGCGCTCGGCCAGGTTGCCGTGACCGATCTCGCGGCGCTTAGGGCTGCCCATGCGGCCAGTCTCGCCGGTGCAGAACGGCGGGAAGTTGTAGTGGTGCATGTAGCGCTTGCCCTCGGTGGGCTCGATGGTATCCAGACGCTGGCCCTCGTTGAGCATACCGAGCGACAGGACGGAGAGCACCTGGGTCTGACCACGCTGGAACAGGCCGGAACCGTGAACGAGCGGCAGGTAGTTGTCCTTCACCATGATGGGACGGATCTCGTCGGCGGCACGACCGTCGACGCGCTCGCCGGTCTCGACGACCATGGTGCGCATGGCCTTCTTCTCGAGCTTCTTGAGTGCCACGGGGATCTCGCGCTCCCAGGCAGCCTGCTCCTCGTCGGTGAACTCGGCGCGGATGGACTCCTTCAGAGCCTCGACCTTACCGATGCGGGAAAGCTTGTCGGCGTCGCGCAGGGCAGCGGCCATCTCGTCGTAGTGGGCGAAGATGCGCTCCTGGACCTCCTCGACGGGCTGGTCAAGCGGGTACTCCTTCTTGACGATAGCGCCGTTGACCTGCTCCCACTCGGCGACGAACTCGTCCTGAGCCTGGCAGAAGGCAGCGAGGGCCTCCTGGCCAAACTTCATAGCGGCGAGCATGTCGTCCTCGGAGATCTCCTCGGCGCCGGCCTCGACCATCGAGATAAAGTCGGCAGAGCCGCCCAGCTCCAGGTCCAGGTCGGAGTTCTCGCGCTCCTCATAGGTGGGGTTGACGATAAACTCGCCGGTCTCCACGTTACGGCCGATGCGCACGCAGGCAAGCGGGCCCTCGAAGGGCACGCCGCCGAGCGTCATAGCCAAAGAGGCGCCCATGACATTGATGACGTCGAAGGGGTTAACCTGGTCGGCGACGAGCGAGGTGGCGACGATGTGGACCTCGTTGCGGAAGCCGTCCGGGAAGCTCGGGCGGATCGGGCGGTCGATCATACGAGCCGTGAGCGTGGCCTTCTCGCTGGGACGGCCCTCGCGCTTGAGGTAGCCACCCGGGATACGGCCGGCAGCGTACATCTTCTCGTTGAAGTCGACGGTCAGCGGGAAGAAGTCGTAATTCTTGCGCTCCTTGGAGACGACCACGGTGTCGAGCATCGTGGTGTCGCCCTGCTTGACCAGACAAGCACCGGTGGCCTGCTTGGCAAGCTCGCCGGACTCGAAGGTGTAGGTCTTGCCGTACAGCTCAAAGGTCTTGGATACGAGTGTCATTGTTCTCCTTTACCCCACAGGCCCCTTGCCTGCGGGCTTCTCATGTGACGCGGGCCCCCTGCCCCCGCCACGCTTCAGAGCGTGATTGTTCACGCCCTTACACAAAAAGAGCGCCCCGCTGCGCAGGACGCTCTTAGCATGTACAAATCCGTTACTGGATGTTGTCGCGGATGCCCAGAGCCTTGATGAGCTCACGGTACTCGACGATGTCGTTCTTCTTGATGTAGGAGAGAAGACGACGACGACGGCCAACGAGCATGAGCAGGCCACGACGGGTGTGGAAGTCCTTCTGGTGGGACTTCATGTGCTCGGTCAGCTCCTTGATGCGCTCGGACAGGATGGCGACCTGAACCTTGGGGTTACCGGTATCGACCGGGGAGTTACCGAACTGGGCGGTCAGCTCCGCCTTGCGCTCTTTGGAAACAGTCATTGTTTCACCTTTCGTTTCGCGTCGCCCGTGGGCGACTCTATTCGCCTCGGACTGAGAAGCCGCCGGTGGAGCGAACATCCAAGGTCGAGGTACCAACAGGTCGGTATGTTACCACAAGCGACGCGCGCCTGCGCATCATCACCGACCCAACATGAATTCCATCGCACGGAGCCGCTGATCGGTGTGCGTGGCGGCCCAAACATGCGAAAGCCCCAGCAAAAACGCAGCCGTATGCGGATCGATCCGCTCGTCCATAAGGGAATCGAACGTCATGGACATGAGGGCGCGAAGCCATGCGACCTCGCCGGTTGAGACCAACTCGGCGCCCGGAACGCTCGACGCGCATGAGCCGCACATGAGGCCGCCCGCCTGGGGCGAAAAATACGACAGCATGGGGTCTCCGCATAGCACGCATGCCGAGAAATCGGGTCGGTAACCAACGTGCGACAGCAGTTTAAAGACAAAGGCCGCCACGAGCAGGTCCATATGTGCCGAGTCGAGCCCGCTGCCGACAAGCGTGAGCGCCCGCTGTGTAATGGCAAAGGTAAATGGATCCTCGGCATCCTCGAACGAGCACACGCGCGCAACCTCGGCAATCGCGCTGGCGGCACAGGTCGTCTCGTAGTCAGGAGCAGCACCGAGCGGCGCCTCCATAAGCTCGGCCTGAGAAACCACGTCGAGCGACCGTCCATGCGCCAACAGCATATCAACGGTGCAGAAGAGCTCGCAGCGGGCCGCAAGGCGACCGCCAGGCTTACGTGCGCCCTTGGCCACGGCACGCACCTGCCGCCCCCGTTCGTCGAGCATCGTCAAGATCAGGTCGGTTTCCTTGAGCTTAGTCTTGTCGAGGACGAGCACCTTCGTGCGATATGTGCGAGAGCCTGCCATGAACGCCGAGGCTTAATCTTCGGCGTTATAGCCAAAGCGGCGGATTTGCGCCTCGTCATCGCGCCAGCCGGCCTTGACCTTCACGTCGAGCTCCAAAAAGACCTGAGTGCCAAAGATACGCTCAAGGTCACGACGGGCATCAATGCCGACATGCTTGATCATCTCGCCGCCCTTGCCGATGATGATGCCCTTTTGGCCCTCGCGCTCGACGTAAATGGTGGCGTGCACGCGCAGTACCTTCTTGGTCTGCTCGAGCGCATCGCAGATCACGCCAACGGAGTGCGGAATCTCATCACGGGTGCGGCGCAAGACCTTCTCGCGCACAAACTCGGCAACGAGCGTCTCATCGGAAGCGTCAGTACCCATGTCCTCGGGGAACCAACGCGGACCCTCGGGCAAAAAGTGCGCAACGGTCTCTATAAAGGCATCGACGTTGAAGTTCTTGACCGACGACGTCACAATCTCGTCGTCATATTCCATAAGCTCGTGGGCAGCCTTAAGCTGCTCCATGACCTGTGCGGGGTCGGCCTCATCGGCCTTGGTGAGCACCAGGACCTTCTTGGAACGAGCGCTCTTGACGCGCTCGGCAACCCAGGCGTCTCCCCTGCCGATCGGCTTGGTGGCATCAATCAAAAACGCGACGACGTCGACATCGTTTAACTCGAACAGTGCGCTCTTGTTGAGCTCGGACCCCAGGCCGTCCTTGGGCTTATGAATACCCGGGGTATCGACAAAGACCAGCTGGTAGCCGGGACGGTTGACGACGGCGCGCATGCGACGGCGGGTCGTCTGTGCCACCGGCGAGGTGATGGCGACCTTTTTGCCATAGCAGGCATTAAGCAGCGTGGACTTGCCGGCGTTGGGGCGTCCGACCAGGGCCACAAAGCCGCTGCGGAAACCGGGTTCCACGTCACCAAAGCCCGCGAGGTTCTCATCCTCGTCGCACAGGGCGTCGAGTTCCTCGTCGCTCATGCCCTCAAACGGGTCGAACTCCTCGGCCTCGTCATCCAAAATCTCATCGATAGGCTGCATATTGTCGGACATGGGAATCCCTTTCTAAATAAAGCCGAGCGCGTGGGCAAATACCAGCACGCCCACAATCGCGGCGGTGATGGAAAGAATGTATACAGAGGCGGCGGCGATGTCCTTCGCACGCTTGGCCAGCGGATGGAGCTCCTGGGTCGCCAGGTCGACGATGGCCTCCATAGCGGTGTTGCACAGCTCGCCGTGAATCACCAGGCCACAACAGATGATAATCGTGGCCCACTCGGCAATGTCGAGTCCCACGATGCAGCCGGCAATGACGGTACACACGCCCGCAACGAGCATGACCTTGATGTTGCGCTCGGTCTTGACGGCGGTAACGAAGCCCTCCATGGCGTAGGAAAACGACTTAAAGAAGGACGGATGGTCCTTGTTCGATCCGGGAATCATAGACGGCTCCTAGTCGTGGGCGTGGTTGGTGATGGGGCCGACGTGGACCAGCTTGGGGTCCTCGCCGCGCTCGAGCGCCAGATCGCGCAGGATGGCGTCCTCGCGGGCCTCCATGACCTCGGCCTCGTCGTCCTCGATGTGGTCATAGCCCAGCAGGTGCAGCATTCCGTGTACGAGCATCAGACGGCACTCGTCAGCGGGGCTATTGCCAAAACCGGGGGCCTGACGGGCAATAACCTGCGGGGCAAGGATAATATCGCCGAGCTCGAGCGTCTCATCGGCGGGAATGTCATCGTCAAAGGCCGAATCGCACTCAAACGAGAGCACATCGGTGGTGCGGTCGATACCGCGCCACTCGTGGTTGAGCTCGTGCATCTCGTCCTCGTCGACATACGAAAGGGAAATCTCGACTTCACGTTCAACGCCCTCGGCGGCAAGCACAACCTCGCAGATGTGCTCCACCTCCTGCGCGTCGAGCAGCGTATCGAGCTCGGCATCGTTGCTGATCAATACACTCAACGGGACTCCTTTCGGTCGCGCGGGCGCTGCTCGCGCACGTCATCATAAGCTTCATATGCCTCGACGATACGACCCACCAGGGCATGGCGCACCACGTCGGCGCGCTCCAGGTGCGCAAACGCCACATCGTCAACACGGCCCAAAATCTTCTCGACATCCGTCAAGCCACCACGACGACCCACCAGGTCACGCTGGCTCAGGTCGCCGGTAATCACGAACTTAGAGTTAAAGCCCAAGCGCGTCAGGAACATCTTCATCTGCTCGGGCGTGGTATTTTGCGCCTCGTCGAGCACCACGAAGGCATCGCTCAGCGTGCGGCCGCGCATGTAGGCAAGCGGGGCGATCTCGATCACGCCGCGCTCCATAAGCTCATCGGTGCGCTCGCGATCCATCATGTCAAAAAGGGCGTCGTAGAGCGGACGCATGTAGGGATCGATCTTTTCCTCAAGAGTACCGGGCAAAAAGCCCAGATTCTCCCCCGCCTCGACAACCGGACGCGTCAAGATCAGACGGCCCACCTCGTGACGCTTGAGCGCGGCAACGGCGAGCGCCATGGCCAGATAGGTCTTACCGGTACCGGCAGGACCCAAGCCAAAGGTGATGGTATGCAAGCGAATGGCATCCACATAGCGCTTTTGCCCGAGCGTCTTGGGACGAATGACACGGCCGCGATACGAAAGCAGCACGTCATCGCGAAGCGACGTAGCCTCGTGCTCACCGTCGCGCAGAACGGCCAGACAGCGCGAGACATCGTCGGCAGAAAGCGTGCGCCCGGCAGCAGCCTCACGAAAGGCATGTTCGAAAAAACGCACCACGAGTTCGACCTCGTCCGGGTCGCCGCTCACGGCGATGCTATCGCCACGGGCGACCACGTGAGCGCGAACCAAGCTCTCGAGCACGCGAAGGACGCCGTCGCCGGCGCCCAAAACGCACGAGGGATCAATTCCCTCGGGAACGGTAAGTCTAATCTTCGAGGCTTCCATGAACCTCCCTGCGTGCATGGACCAAGCCGGAATCATCGACTCCGATGATAGCAACATCGAGCAGGCACGGGGCTGTAAGTCCACAGGTATCGTCAAGACGGGCATGATGGAACGAGCCGAGCGTCAGGTTGTCGCCATACTCGAGCACGGCACGCTCGACCGTGCCCACGCGACGGCGAGCGTCGGCAATAGCGAGCTCCTGTGCAGCGGCCCGCATACGACGGCTGCGCTCGGCCATAACCTCGGGCGGAACCTGGTCGGGCATGTCGGCAGCAAGGGTACCGGGACGCTTGCTGTAGCGGAACACGTGCATACGCGAGAAACCCACACGGCGGCACAGCGCCAGCGACTCCTCGAACTCCTCGTCCGTCTCACCAGGGAAGCCGACAATAACGACGCAAGAAAGTGACGCCTGCGGCAGATTGGCGCGAATCATACGCACCGTGTCCTCAAAGGCCTCCGCACTATAGGGACGGCCCATGCGATGCAGGGTCGCCGTGCAGCCGGACTGCACGGGCAGGTGCAAAAACGGGGCGATACGCTGCGGATAGCGCGCCATAACCTTAAGCAGGCGCTCAGAGATATCCATGGGCTCGACCGAGGAAATGCGCACATGCGGAATAGACGTGCGCTCCATGATGGCCTCGAGCAGCTCATCGATTTCGACGTGCTCGTCGGTCGCGCTCTTGCCATCGTAGGCACCCAGGTTCACACCGGTCAGCACCACCTCGGGCACGCCGGCCTCCTGGGCCTCGCGAACTTGCTCGAGCACGGACTCGACGGGCACGGAGCGCTCGGGGCCGCGTGCCTTCCACACAATGCAATAGGTGCAGCGATGGTTGCAGCCGTCCTGAATCTTCACGCCCAGGCGAGAGCGACCGAGCGCATCGACCACCTCGCCATCGCTGCAGGCGGGAACGCTATCGGATTCGACACCCAGCACCTCGCAGACGCGCTCGGCGACGTCAATCTTGGACGGCTCGGCGATCACGCGATCGGAGAGCTCCAGCAACTCCTCGGGATGCAGGTTGACGACGCAGCCGGTTACGACCACGTAAGGGTCGTTAGGATGGGCCAGCGCATGACGGACGGCCTTACGGGTCTTGGCCTCGGCCTCGCCCGTAACGGCACAGGTGTTAATGACGATCAGATCGGCATCCTGGGGATCCACAATAGCAAAGCCCAGGCGCATAAGATCGGCAGTGATACGGTCAGACTCAACCCGGTTGACGCGGCAGCCGAGGTTGACGACGGAAATATGGGGTGCGAGCACGCGGGCTCCTTAATCGAGGATATCGTCGAGGGCACTCTTGATACGGTCGGTCACCGACTTCTTACCGGAAGCGACGTCATCGCCCATCTCATCGGCAAAAGCACGGAGCAGCTCGTGTTGCTTATTGGAAAGATTGGTGGGAACGACCACGCGCAGTTGCACGATCAGGCGACCACGCGAACCGCCACCGCCAATGCGCGGCATGCCGTAATTATTGACGCTCACGGTGTCGCCGTACTGTGTACCAGCAGGGACCGTCACCTTGACGACCTCATCGGGCATAATGCCCTCGACCTCGATCTCGCAGCCGAGCGCTGCCTGCGCAATCGAAATATCGCTCACGAGGTACAGGTCGTCACCGTTGCGCTTAAAACGCTCGTGGTCGGCGACGCGCACGTTGACGATCAGGTCGCCCGAGGGCTCGCCGCGAAGGCCAGCCTCGCCAAAGCCGCTCACGCGCAGCTGGCGACCGGTCGAAACGCCGGCGGGGATATCGATGTCGATCTTTTCATGTGAAGGCGTGCGGCCCTGACCGTCGCAGGTCTCGCAGGGATGATCGATGACCGTGCCCTCGCCGTGGCAGTCGGGACAAGGCGAAGAGGACTGAACCTGGCCCAGGAACGAACGCTGGACCGTCGTGACATAGCCCGTGCCGTGGCAGCGGCTGCACTGCTTTTCCTGCGCGCCCTCGGCCCTACCGGTGCCATTGCAATCCTCACAGGGAGCAAGGCGGTCATAGCTGATCGTCTTTTTGCACCCGAGTGCCGCCTCCTCGAGCGTCACCGAAAGGGAGATGGCCATGTCGCGGCCGCGACGACGCTCACGGCGATTTCGGGCGCCACCGCCGGCACCGCCGCCAAAGAACGACGAGAAGAGGTCGTCCATGCCCATGCCGCCAAAGATATCGTTAATGTCGACGTAGCCCGAACCACCAGGGCCGTCGGCAGTGCCGTAACGGTCGTAGTTAGCACGCTTCTGCTCATCGGAAAGAACGGAATATGCCTCGTTGAGCTCTTTGAACTTGGCCTCGGCCTCGGGGTCGTCCGAAACGTCCGGGTGTACGGTACGGGCCTTCTTTAGAAACGCGCGCTTAATCGTCCGCGCGTCGGCATCCTTGTCGACGCCAAGCACCTCGTAGTAATCCCTATTTTCCGACACGACCGAATCCTTCCGACTTTCATTATTGTCACAGTGCGTCCTATACCCAAGCTGGGCCGGCCGCAAACAGAGGGTTTGATGTTATTGCATTGCGTAGGGTGAAAGCATGGCACGTTGCGAGCAGCTCGCAAACCAAACCGACACGAGCGCAAACATAAATCCGTTGGCAAAACCGTTGGCAAACTGCATCGCGCCGCGCTTCCACCACAGCAGGCTGCGGTGCAGCACGCCGTCCGAGAGCACCATGAACAGGCCCATGGCAAACGGAATAAAGCACATCACGGCAAAGGCCGAGAACACGCCCGAGATGGCCGATAGCACCAAAAACGGCGCCACGATGCCCATCAGGTAAAAACCGGTACGGGCCTTGCCTTCCAGGCGCTCGGCCTCAACATGGGCGCGACCGACCAGATCACCGCCAGAGGCGCCGTTGGTGCCGGCGTGGCCCATGCCGCCAATACGTACCTCGTCGCCATCGTGCGTGCCGGCGGGAAACTCAATCGTCTGCTCGGAGGTCACACGGACACGGCCGCTGCCGCCGCAATCGGGACAGGGGTCGGCGACGACCTTACCGGAGCCACCGCACTCAGGGCAGACCGACTGGAACGTGCCGGCACCAAACAGAAAGGACAGGTCGACATCGATGTGACCGCGACCGCCGCAGCTCGGACAGGTATGTGCATGCTCGGACGAAACAGAGCCCGAACCACCGCAGTGACCACAGGTATCGAAGCGCGTATAGCGGACGGTCTTGTGGGCACCGCCCTTGGCCTCCTTGGCGTCGAGTTTGATATCGACGACCACATTGGCGCCGTTCTCGGGATTGTAAGCAGCCTGCCCACGACGCTGCTGGCCCCAAGCGCCGCCAAAGGGAAAACCGCCCTCAAAGGGATTGCCATAGCCTGTGTTGCCGGCGTAGCCGCCACCATAGGGCGAAGCCGTAGGAGCACCGGCAAAGGGATTGCCCGAGCGCATGGCGTCGTAGCGCGCACGTTTTTGCTCATCCGAAAGCACGGCGTAGGCCTCGGAAACCTCTTTAAACTTTTCCTCGGCATCCGGCTCTTTGTTGACGTCCGGATGGAGCTTGCGGGCCTTTTGCTGAAAGGCCTTTTGAATATCACGCGAGGTGGCGTCCTTGGAGACACCCAGAATCTCGTAGTAATCTTTTTCGTTCATCGTCGCCATGCGCGGCAACCTCCTGCTCACAGCAGCGTATATATTCCGGTAATTCTACCCGAGCGGCCTAAGCTAGATCCCAAAACAGCTCGAACAGAACATTTCCATCGAGCCAGCCCAAGTGTGTCGGCGCCAGACGAGCTCGAACATAGCCCGCGACGACATCTGCCGAAGTGAAAGGTCCCTCATGGACCCCGAGCGTCTCGGGCACCCAAGTGGCAAGACCCAATTCGAGCGCGCGATCGCAGGCAGCTGCCAGCTCATCGGCCGGGATGACGCAAGCTGCACGAACCAACAGGTCGGACGCAACACCGCCCGTCATGCGACAAGATAGCATCAGGTCTTCAGCCGCAGCCTCACGCTGCGACAGATATTCGGCCTCAAACGCCGTCGCGTCATCGTCACGTTGCACCAGACGCACGCGGTACGAATCGCCTCGAGAAGACACGCCGGGGAACAAACCTGCAAGACGGTCGAAATCCTCGGCGTCGAGCATGCCCGCGGCGGAACGACCCAGGCCCAAATAGCCCTGGCCGGTCCAGTAGGCAATGTTATGGGCGCACTCATGTCCGTCGAGCGCATAGCTTGCCACCTCATACGGGTGATAGCCGGCCGCACCCAGACGCTCACGCGCCACATCCATGCACGAAGCTTGAAAATCCTCGTCGGGCTCGACCGACTCGTCGCGGCACGCCATACGATAAAGGGGAGTCCCCTCCTCAAGCGTGAGCGGGTAGACCGACACATGATGCGGAGCCGCCGCCAGCACGCCATCGAGCGTGCGCTTCCAACTCGCTGCGGTCTGCCCGGGAAGTCCGCACATAAGGTCGCACGACACGTCAAGCCCAGAGTTCTTGACCGTCGCGATGGCGGCAAACGCCCGATCGGCATCGTGAATACGGCCGATGGCGGTAAGTTCGGTGTTATCGAGCGTTTGCACGCCCAGAGAGACGCGTGTGACACCAACCTTGGCAAGCGCAGTGGCAAGCTCGGCGGTCAGCGACTCGGGATTGGCCTCGCAGGTAAACTCAACGGGGGCGCACCACGCACGAATACGCCGCGCCAGCTCCACCAGGCGCTCCCCCGCCAGCGACGGCGTACCGCCGCCAACATAGACGGTGCGGATATGGTCAAGGGCCCCAGCCTTGCCAAAAGCATCGAGGCGCGCGAACAACTGCTCAAAATAGACATCGAGCGCAGCACTCAGGTCGCACGGAGAAAAACTGCGCGAGTCAAAGTCGCAGTACCGGCACTTTTGGGCGCAAAACGGCACGTGCACGTACAGCGCGGTAACGGCCACCCTTAAGCCTCCAGCGGATGAGGGGGCACCGATTCGCCGGCGGCAAGGGCAGCCTCGCAGGCCACCACATCGCGCTCGATATCATCGACCAGTGCCATAAACTCCTCGTACGTGGAGCAGCGCACCACCTGAGCGCGCCAGGCGGCGGCATGGGGCATGCCCTTTAGATACCAGCTCGCGTACGTACGGGCGCGCGACATAAGCGGCAGAAGCTCGTGCGTCAACGTCAGGTGCTCACGCAGAGCCTCCAGGCGCTCGACCGAGGAGCGAGAAGGAACCGGCGTGCCATCGAGCGCAAGGGCGCGAGCATCACCGAACACCCACGGATTGCCGTAGATGCCGCGCGCGATAAACACCGCGCTGGCACCCGAGCCTTGCAGATGCTCAGCAGCGTCCTCGGCCGAGAACACATCACCCGAACCAATCACGGGAATCTCGACAGCGTCGGCAACCTCATCGACGACAGACCAATCGGCCTGGCCCGTATAGAGCTGCGTGGCACAACGACCGTGCACGGCGACTGCGGCGGCACCGGCGCCTTCGAGCATCTGGGCAAACGTCGCGGCATTACGGTCCTCGGCATAAAAGCCCTTGCGGATCTTTACAGTCACGGGCACATGTGCCGCGCCCACCGCCGCCTCGACGATCTTCTCGGCCAGATCGGGCGTGCGCATAAGCGCCGAGCCCTCGCCCTTGGTAACGACCTTGCGGGCGGGGCATGCCATATTGATATCGATGAGCGACAGACGATCGCCCACACGATCCTCGACGGCGGCGACGGCGCTCGCAAACTGCTCGGGCTTGGAGCCAAAGAGCTGCACGCAAATCTGCTGCTCCTCGTCGGCCGGCAGCACCAGGCGCCACGTTTTGTTGCTAGCATAGGCAAGGCCCGCCACGCTCACCATCTCGCTATAGGCGAGATTGGCACCGCGGCGACGGCACATGATGCGGTAGGCGGGGTCGGTCACGCCCGCCATGGGAGCCATAAGGAACGGCTGCTCGGCATAGGCGCCCAGCAGCCGCAGACTATATTCGGAAAGCGCCATAGACCTACTCGTCCACCTTGAGGATCGCCATAAAGGCCTCCTGCGGAACCTCGACAGAACCGATGGCCTTCATGCGTTTCTTGCCCTCTTTCTGCTTCTCGAGCAGTTTGCGCTTACGCGAGATATCGCCGCCGTAGCACTTGGCAAGCACGTCCTTGCGGCGCGCTTTGACGGTAGAGCGGGCAATGATCTTGTTGCCGATGGCGCCCTGGATAGGCACCTCGAACAGCTGACGCGGAATGATTTCCTTGAGCTTGTCGCATAGACCGCGGGCAAGACCGTAGGCCTTGTCCTTGTG
Organism: uncultured Collinsella sp.; assembly: GCA_958448275.1. Lineage (GTDB taxonomy): Bacteria > Actinomycetota > Coriobacteriia > Coriobacteriales > Coriobacteriaceae > Collinsella. The sequence continues at coordinate 4,268 of CAUDDF010000036.1, read as the reverse complement.
GACGATAAACGACAGCGCGTCCACCTCGTCGCCCGAAAGCAAGATATCGAGCTTCACGAGCTCGGAGGGACGATACTCGTTGAACTCGTAGTCGAGCGAGGCATAGCCCTTGGTTCGGCTCTTGAGCTGGTCAAAGAAATCCAAGATGAGCTCGGCAAGCGGCATATCGAAGCGCATCTCGACCGACTTGCTCGTGAGATGGATCATGTCGGTAGTAATGCCGCGGTGCTCGATAGCGAGCTGCATGACGGCACCCGTATACTCGGGCGGGCAGATAATCTTGGCCTTGAGGTAGGGCTCCTCAATGCGCTCGATGCGCGTAGCCTCGGGCAGATCCTGCGGGCTGCGGACATCAATCATCTCGCCGTCAGTCTTGTAGACGTGATAGTCGACCGATGGACTCGTGGCAATGAGGTCAAGATTGGACTCGCGCTCCAGGCGTTCCTTGACGACTTCCATGTGCAGCAGGCCCAAGAAGCCCACGCGGAAGCCAAAGCCGAGCGCCACCGAGGTCTCGGGCTCCCACACCAACGACGGGTCGTTGACGTGCAGCTTATCGAGCGCGTCACGCAGGTTCTCGTAGTCCTTGTTATCGATCGGGAACAGGCCCGTATAGACCATGGGCTTGGCCTCGCGGTAACCGGGAAGCGGCTCGGGGCAGGGATTCGACGCCCACGTGAGGGTATCGCCCACGCGAACGGCCTCGGGGTCCTTCAGGCCCGTGACCACGTAGCCCACCTCGCCGACCGTCAGCGCATCGACCGGGGTCTCGGCGGGACGCTTGACGCCCACGCCATCGACCAAAAAGTCGCCCTTTGCCTGCATCATGCGCAGGGTATCGCCCTTTTTGATGGAGCCGTCAAAGATGCGCACCGTGGCGACGACGCCACGATACTCGTCGAAGTACGAATCCAGGATGAGTGCCTTGAGCGGCGCGTTCGCATCGCCCTTGGGCGGAGAGATCAAAAAGACAATGGACTCCAGCAGATCGTGGATGCCCTCGCCGGTCTTGCCCGAGACACACACGGCATCATCGGCAGGAATCGCCAGGTCATCCTCGATCTCGGTCTTAACCTCGTCGGGGTGTGCCGACGGCAGGTCGATCTTGTTGATGGCCGGCACAATGTCCAGATTGGCGTTCATGGCAAGCGTCGCGTTGGAGACGGTCTGTGCCTCGACGCCCTGTGTGGCGTCGACAACGAGCACCGCGCCCTCACAGGCTGCCAGCGAGCGCGAGACCTCATAGGTAAAGTCCACGTGGCCCGGCGTATCGATCAGATTGAACTGATACGTCTCGCCATCGTCGGCGTCATAGGACACGCGAACGGCATTGGACTTGATCGTGATGCCGCGCTCGCGCTCGATATCCATGGTGTCGAGCAGCTGCGACTCCATGTCGCGTTCGTCGACGGTATGGGTGAGCTCGAGGATGCGATCGCTGATCGTGGACTTGCCATGGTCGATGTGCGCAACGATTGAGAAGTTGCGGATGTGGGAAATGTCAATTGAAGTATTCATGCGGACTATCTTACCCGAGCGGTACAAAAAATGGAGCCTGTTCCATAAAACAGGCTCCATTTATGCGCGTAATCTGTGTGGTGTGAAATTTACAACTTAGGCGTTGATGCTGTTCACGAGCTTGGCAAGACCGGACTTGCGGTTGGAAGCCTGGTTCTTGTGGATAACATGCTTGGCGGCAGCCATGTCGAGACGCTTGGTGACGGTCTTGAGGGCAGCCTGGGCCTTCTCGGCGTCGCCCTCGGCGACGGCGGACTGGACGTGCTTGGTCAGCGTCTTGAGCTCGGACTTGACAGCCTTGTTACGCATGCGAGCTGCCTCATTGGTGCGGATACGCTTCTTCTGAGACTTGATGTTTGCCACTTCTGGAGTTCCTTTCGAGTTCCTTGCAAAAAATGTATGACACCTCTGAGACACGGTGAGGTCATGCAAGCGCCTACTATAGCACGCTCCCTCTCAAAGGGATAGAACGAATTTGTCAAATAGGCAGGTATCATCACGATTTTCTCAAGATGTTCGTAATCCAGAGCAAAAGCGCGGTCCGAGAATCGGCCGAACCCTTGAGCGCGAGCTCCACATCGACCGCACCCTCGAGCGCTGCGACGAGCTCTGCCATCGAAAAGCGACGTGCCCAGGTCAGGTGATTCTTGACCTGCCAGGACTGGAGCTTGAGCGTTGCGGCCAGCTCACGACCCTGTCCGCGCGCATCGAGCGCCTTGGCAACGATAAGCTCGCGAATGCGGCCGCACAGCAATGTGTAGGTCCACACGTAGCTCTTGGAGGGCAGTAGATTGAAGAGCTCGAGTGAGCGGCGCATGTCACGTGCCGAGACCGCATTGAGAAAGTCCCAGGGCTGGACTTCGGCCGTGCGCACGATCCAGCGGTCCACATCGGCAAGCTCAATCTGAGGCGCCTCAACCATTTGGGCAAGCTTAGCCAAGTCGTTATCGAGCATGCGAGTGTTTTCACCCGAACGCGAGACAAGTTCCTCGGCGGCCGCCGTCGAGATCGACTTGCCATGCTGCGTCGCCATCTGCTGCACGCGGCGCGGAAGCTCCCAGCGCTTGGTGCCGGAGCAATCGATCACGGCCTTCTTGTCAATCTTGGCGATTGCCTTGTACAGGCGCGTGTTCTTGGCAAGCGAATCGGCGATTATGAGGCAAACCGTTGTGGGGCTGGGACTCGCCAGATACTCGACGAGCGGCTCCGAGACCGCCTTGGCGAGCTTTGAGCAGCCATCAAGGATTACCAGGCGAAACTCGCTGCCCATCGGAAAGGTGTTAAGCGATCCGATAATCGACTCGATATCGGGGTCCTTGGTCATGTCGCGCTCGTCGAGGTTGAACTCGACCATACCCGACTTTTCCAGACGCGCTTTCATACGCGAGACGGCGTGATCGCGCTTGACTCCGTCGGTACCGACGATCAGATATGCCGGCAGCAGACCGGTTTCGGACATTGCGCTCCCCTCCCGCAGGCCTTCGTATTCGCTCCGTGCCATTCTAGCCCAGGGGCCCACCACACGCCAACGACGTCGTCACGGTCGCTGGCATCGCATCGCAAAGCCATTCGCAGTCGGCGTGACGGTAATGTCGCCGTGTTCGATAGTGCACGCGAACACGCCGCCCGCTTCCTTAACGGCATCGATGCAGGCGTCGGACGGATGGCCGTATCGATTCCCCTCGCCCGCGCTCGCGAGGGAAAGCTCGGGCTTCAGGACGTCCAGCAACTCACCATCGACTGAAACCTTAGAGCCGTGATGCCCAAGTTTAAGGACATCGATATCCCCCACCTCCTGCACGAATTCCCGTTCTTGGTCGAGCTCGGCATCGCCGGTGAGGAGCATACGCAGGCCCTTGCCTTCCTGAATATAAGAGAGCAGCAGGACAAGCGAGTCCTCATTTCCCTCGCCATCCACGGACTCGAATGGCCACATCACGCGGGCGCAAAATGAGCCGATGTCGACTGTATCCCCACGGCGCACCTGCCGATACTCCACGCCAGGTCGGTTCAACACCTCGGCAGGAGCATCCTCCAGCGCATCAGCCGCCACGGCAATCGTTCCGACCGAAAACTGTTCGAGCACGGCAGGCAGACCACCCCAGTGGTCCTCATCCCAATGCGTCACAAAGACGGCATCGATATGGTGCACGTTATTGCGGACCAACGCCGCCACCACGCGCTCGTCGAGCCCGCAGTCGACGAGTGCTACTGCGCCGCCCTGGCGGATAAGAATCGCATCGGCCTGGCCCACATCGAGCACCGTCACCGAAGGCGGAGCGAATCGATCCCAGTAGACGTACGGAATCGCAGCCAAGAGCACCAGGCATGCAAGCCCCACCGCCATAGGACGTGCACGGGGACGCGGCCACCGGACAAGCAGAACCGCCAGCAAACACGGCACTAGGTAAATCCACATGCTATCGGGCGGCACGCTCACGGATGCACCCGGCACGGCGGCAAACAGCTGCTCGAAAAACAGCGCGCAACGGGCGGCAATCATGGGCACAACGAGCGCCCAAGTCCGCAACGGTCCCACGAGCGAAAAGGGAACCAGCACGATGGACACAGCAAGCAGTACGCTCACCACCAGACCGATGACCGCATTTGCCAACGGAGCAATGAGCGAGAACGTACCGAATGCAGGAATGGTAATGGGAAGTGTCGCCAGTTGCGAGCACAGCGTGACGGAAAGCATGCTGGCAACGCCCGATGGCACACCCAGTTCACCCAAAGCGTAGGTCGCATAG
>CAUDDF010000035.1:0-24542 GCA_958448275.1 uncultured Collinsella sp. | reverse complement strand
GATTGGTCAAAATAGTTTGACTATTAGCGGCTAAAATCGCCCGGCGCTAACAGCGTTCCTCATCGATCGTGAGATATGCAATGCCGTTGATGCATACAGCATTCAACTAAAACGATCCGGAAAGGGCCTTACGATCACTCCTATCGATCGCACGATTCCGGAAATACTCTCTGCAGCCTGTTGCGAACCAATAAAAGTAATTGACTGCGGAGGCGGGAATCAAACCGCCTACGAAAGAGAGCGCCGGAACAACGCAACGTCTATCCTTGCGCTCTCGCCAGGAAAACTATGCGTATATGAAGAAAACGTTTGGACCAACGAAGCGCTTGAGAAAGCAGGAATGGAATTATTCCCGTTATCCATTGACGAGCTCACCAAAGGCTATGGTGGCACAAACTGTCTATGCCTCCCCCTGTGGCGAGAGGATCTATAGCCATGGGCTTCGGGGCAAATATTCGTAAACTCCGCACCATGGAGCATCTTGGTCAGGCGCAACTTGCAGAGATGTTGGGGGTATCTAAAGAGACCGTTTGTCGTTGGGAAAAAAGTCGGTATGCCCCCCGTGAGCGCCATATTGAAAAGTTACAAGCGCTCTTCGGTTGCACCCGCGATGAACTTGTTGGCGAGGAAAACGGTTTGGCCGTAAAGCTCGCAAATAAAAGAATCGTCACCGACGAAGACCCTGCTATCCACGAAATGGAGGGCGCATTTCCCGTCATCGATATCGAATCGCAAAAGCGCCGCATCACGCACAGCCAACAAAATGCTTGCGCGCCCGTAGACGTAGCCAAGCGTCACCCACATAGCGTTTTCGTTAAAATCAAAGGTGACGAAATGTCCCGCATTTACCCTCCCGGCAGCTTACTACTTGTCGATACCACCGCAAAGCCTTGGAACGGCTGTGCTGTATTGGCGCTCGCAGACGGTAAAACACCGGTAATTAGGCGATTTGCAGAAGGAAACGACATGATTGTGCTGTCGTCCCATTCATATGCAGCAGCAAGTCCGGATCTGATGTTTAACAAACGGAGGATTAGAATCATAGGAGTCGTCGTTTGGTATCAAGCGAGCCACGATCACACGCTTAATTAAATCGACTTTCCCAAAAACGACCGTACCGCACAGACAGCTCAAGGCCCCAGCCCAAATGAACTACTTTTTGGCGGCTTTGCGCTCGTCGCGGATACGGGCGCGGTCCATGGCCGCCTCGACAGCCGAGAAGCGGCAACCACAGTAGTTCTGCCGATACATGCCAAGCTCGCGCGAACGGCGTGTCGCCTCGGGGTAATACGGGCGAAAATCGCGAATCACCGGGGTGAGACCGCGGGCGGCAGCCAGACGCTCCAACACATCATTGCAGGTTTCGAACAACTGGTACGGCGAGACGGCGAGCGTCGTGCCCACAAACTCAAACCCGCGCTCCTGGGCCACGCGGCACGCCTCGGCCAGACGCAGGGCATAGCACGCGCGACAGCGACGGGCTCGGTCGGCACCCAGCGGCGCCACGCCGGTCTCCCAGCGATCGCGGTCCTCCCCTGCCTCGATGAGCTCGATGTCGCCATCGGCACACCACCGGCGCAGCTCGTCCAAGCGGCGCTGCCATTCATCGCGCGGTTGAATATTGGGGTTGGTCCAGCAAATCGTGGGCTCAAACCCCTCCTCGCGCAGCAGGCGAACCGGCTCAAGCGAGCATGGTGCACAGCACGCATGCAGCAACAACGACTTCATCGACATCTCCTCACCCAAAAAAGCGCACGCCAAAGGACGTATCCTCGCAGGCGACAATGCGGCGGTCGCGCAAAATGGTCCGCACGTAATACCAATCGCCCACACAACCCGACAAATGCAAGCCGGCCGCCAGGTAGCACAGCAGCGGATAGCCCGAGAACGCAAATCCCAGGGCAAACGCCGCCGTCACAACAACCGTCGGCGCCAGGCAAACCGCCATGTACCGCCGGCGCGAATACACAACGCCCTCGGCGCAGGCATAGATCATCGCCGTCTCGCGATTCGCCCCAAAGGTCACCTTCGCGCCCGCAGGCGCCAGCAGCTTAAAAAACACACCGTGCACCAGCTCGTGCACGGCGAACGACGCCATTGAGATCGCAGCCAAGCCGACTATCCAGCCCACGACAGCCATCCAGCCGCCCGCGTCAGCCGCATCCAAGTCCGCAGGCCCACCCAGCAGCATAAACACCGGCACCAAGCACACGGCAAACACGCCGACTACGACCATCCCCCACACGAAGCAAGCGTGCAGAAAATCCTCGTCCTCAAACGCATGTATGTTGGAAATCTCATTCATAGCATCTTAGGATAGCGCCCCTGCCACGTACCCGTCCGCATGTGCGATAATGTCGAACGATATGCACGAATTGACCACCGCGTCGCCAAGCCTTGCGCCCGGCCGCGCTCTCACCATATGCGAAGGAGTCCCATGGCATCAAAATACTCCATGAACGACCGTCCCAGCTGGCCTCGCCGCGCCATCGTTACCGCCGGCGAGCCCTACGGCAACAAGGGCCTTCACTTTGGCCACGTCGGCGGCGTCTTTGTCCCGGCCGACTTCTTCGCCCGCTTCCTGCGCGACCGTCTGGGCCGCGAGAACGTCATCTTCACCTCGGGCACCGACTGCTACGGCTCGCCCATCATGGAGAGCTACCGCAAGCTCAAGGAGAACGAGGGCTACGACAAGTCCATTAACGAGTACGTCGAGTCCAATCACTCCCGCCAAGCAGCGACCCTCAACAACTACAACATCAGCTGCGATATCTACGGCGGCTCGGGCCTTGAGCCGGCTGCGCAGATTCACAACGAAGTGACCGCCGAGATTATCGAGCGCCTGCATGAGCAGGGCACCATCTCCAAGCGCTCCACGCTGCAGTTCTACGACGCCAAGGCCGGCACGTTCCTCAACGGCCGCCAAGTGATCGGCCGCTGCCCCATCCAGGGCTGCAAGTCCGAGAAGGCCTATGCCGACGAGTGCGACCTGGGTCACCAGTTTGAGCCCGAGGAGCTCATCGCACCCAAGAGCCAGCTCACCGGCGAGGTGCCCGAGCTGCGCCCGGTCGACAACCTCTACTTCGACCTGCCGGCCTACCTCGACTTTATGAAGACCTACACCGCCAAGCTCGCCCAGAACCCGCAGGTTCGTTCCGTGGTCTCCAAGACCATGGAGGAGTGGCTGCTGCCGGCCCAGCTCTATATCCAAAACAAGTTCCGCGAGGCCTTCGATGCCGTCGAGGACCAGCTGCCCGAGCACACCGTGCTGGAGCCCGAGGGAAACAAGAGCAGCTTTACCGTCACCTTCCCCAGCTGGAAGGAGCGCGACGACGCCCATGCGGTGCTCGCCAACGGCGGCGTGCGCTTCCGCAGCGGCAAAGCGCTCGTGCCTTTCCGCATCACCGGCAACATCGACTGGGGCGTTCCGGTGCCCCAGGTCGACGGCGTTTCCGACGTCACCTGCTGGTGCTGGCCCGAGAGCCTGTGGGCGCCCATCAGCTACACCCGCACCGTGCTCGCACGCGATGCCAAGGCCGCCGGCGTGACCGAGGGCGTCGCTGCCCAGGACGCCGCCCTCATGGGCGAGCCCGCCGCCGATTCCACGCAGGTCCCCGCGCCCACCTACCAGCACAGCTCGCTCGACTGGCGCGACTGGTGGTGCTCGGATGACGCACAGATCTACCAGTTCATCGGCCAAGACAACATCTACTTCTACTGCATCGCGCAGACCGCCATGTGGGAAGCCCTGGGTTGGAACCTTACGCAGAGCACCGTCAGCGCCTGCTATCACCTGCTCTACATGGGCAAAAAGGCGAGCTCGTCCTCGCAGACGCCTCCCCCGCCGGCAGACGACCTGCTCAACCACTACACCTGCGAGCAGATGCGTGCACATTGGCTGTCGCTCGGCCTGTCCGAAAAGCCGGTGAGCTTTAGCCCCAAGGCATACGACACCCGCGTGACCGGCAAGGACAAGGACGGTAACGAGGTGCGTGCCTGCGACGACAAGCGAGTCATCGATCCGGCCCTTAAGGAGAGCGCGCTGCTGACCGGCGTCTTCAACCGCCTGGCCCGCAGCTGCTTCTACGGCGTCGCCGTCAAGGAGGGCGACGAGAGCCCCTATCGCAACGGTTGCATCCCCGCCGGTGCCGCCTCCGCCACCGTGGTCGAAGCTGCCGAGCAGGCCGCCCTTGCCTTTGAGCAGGCCATGTACAAGTTCGAGACGCACCGCGCGCTCGCCGTATGCGATGACTACCTGCGTGCCGCCAACAAGCGCTGGAGCGACGCCTCCAAGGCCGCCAACAAGCTCGAGGGTAGCGAGGCAAACGCCGCAATGACGCAGGCCCTCGTCGACGCCTTTACCGAGCTGCGCGTGGCGACCGTGCTCATGCACGGCATCGTCCCGGCCGGCTGCGAGCTCATCTGCGAGTACTTCGACGTCAATCCGGTCGCCTTCTTTAGTTGGGATAACATCTTTGCCTCCACGGACGAGTTTGTGGAGAGCCTGGGCGAGAAGCCCGGCGAGCACCGCGTGAAGCCGCTGCCCCCGCGCTTCGACTTCTTCAGCAAGCACGAGAGCCAGTACTAGGCCAACGCCAAGGCAGAGTAGTCAATTTGGGACGGGGCTATTTTAGCTACCCCGTCCCAAATTTAACTGCAAAGCCTGCCGAAACGGACGGGTAGCTAAAATAGCCCCGTCCCAAATTGACTACTTTTAATGGAATGGGAAGGAAAGACGGATGTCCAAGCCGCGTCGTCGTAAGCAGAAAAAGCAGGTTAAGCCCGAGCTCAAGCTTAGGCAGTTTGCCGCTACCGAGCTTTCCGACCAGCTTGCCGCCCAACACTCCGCCGCCGACCTGCCGCGCTTTATGGTCGACACGGTCGCCGGCGCCTATGCACCCGCCGATGCCGAGCTCATGATCGAAGGCTTTGGCGCCGCGGCCACACGCCCGGTCACGCTGCGCGCCAACACGCTCAAGGCGACTGCCGAGGACATCGCCGCCGCACTCGACGAGGCCGGCATCGCGCACCAAACCGTTACCTGGTACCGGGATGCCTTCATTCTGCCCGAGGCCCAGGTTTCCGACCTGTGGGACCTCGACATCTACCGCGACGGCAAAATCTATCTGCAGAGCCTGTCGTCCATGATGCCGCCGTTGGTCCTGGGCGCTCAGGCCGGCGAGGACATCCTGGACATGTGCGCGGCCCCCGGTGGCAAGACGACGCAGATCGCCGCCCTCACCCAGGGCCAGGCACACCTCACGGCCTGCGAGATGAGCATTCCCCGCGCCGAGAAGCTCGAAGCCAACCTCCACCGCCAAGGCGCAAAAAACGTGCCCGTCATGCGCATCGACGCACGCGAGCTCGACGAGTTCTTCCGCTTTGACCGCATCCTGCTCGACGCCCCCTGCACCGGCACGGGCACCGTCATCAGCGGCAACGAGAAGAGTCTGCGCGGCCTCACCGAGCAGTTGCTCGGCAAGTGTGCCCGCTCGCAGCGCGCGCTTCTGGACCGCGCCATGGGAGCCCTCAAGCCGGGCGGCACGCTCGTCTATTCCACCTGTTCGATTATGCCGCAGGAAAACGAAGACGCCCTGCAAGAGGCCCTCGAAAAGCATATGGACTGCGAGCTTATCCCCCTCGATGGCACGCCGAGCGAAAGTGAAACGCGCCGTGCTCAGGAAGCTGGCGAAGAGCCGCGCGTCGAGAGCAACGCCCTCACCGAGGCCATCGCCGCCGGCCACGTCTCGTCCGTCGCCAACGGCATGCCCGGCACGCTGACCATTCCGCCCAGCCGCGACTTTGAGGGCTTCTACATTGCCCTGATCCGAAAACGCAGCTAGCGCACGGATTCAAAACTCAACAAACTATCTCCGTGCGCGCTTGTCCTGCTGGTCACGGTGCTGCTTAAGTGCCTCGCGTTCCTTGCGCTCGGCCCTTTTGCCCTTAATGGCCGTAACCACCAAGTAGATGACTGCGGCGGCAACGATTGCGCCCACACACAGGCCAATCGAGCCCAACATTGCTGTGAATTCCATACCGCGTCATCTCTCTTTTAAACGGGACATTCAAGATAGCACCTCAATACCCGCCACCACAGCTCCTTCACGTTCACCGGCCTTTCGGTCTAACGGATGGCACGGCGGGGAAAAATCAACTCGTCAAACGATTTAGCAAACACAACGCTGCCGACACCCTGCCGGCCACCATCGCATAGAATCGAGCCTCCATGGATACTCTCAACGATTTGAACGAGCGCGTCGACGCCTTTGTCGGCACCAGCTCCTTCGACGCGCCTGCCGCGACTAACGACCAGGCCCCCATCGATGTTCCCGCCGAGGTTCACGAGGACATCGTCGCCTCGGTCGATTTTTCCGAGGTCGAACTCGCAGACGAGTTCACCGAGCCCCAGGTAGCCGTGACCCCCAACGGACTGCTCCCCATGGAGCCGCTGCCCATCGACGGGCGTCTGCGCAAGGCAGCCCTCCGCATGCCCGACGAGATCGAGGAGGCCAGCGGCTTTACGCTCTTTGGTCGTCGCATCAAGTCGCTTATCTACACCACCGACGTCGCGGTCATCCGCAACTCCAATGCCGATGCCGTCTTTGCCGTTTACCCCTTCACGCCACAGCCGGCCATTACGCAGGCACTGTTGACCGTCGCCGAGTGTCCGGTCTTTGTGGGCGTGGGCGGCGGAACTACGACCGGTAAGCGCTCCGTACAGATGGCGGCCGTCTCCGAGATGCAGGGCGCGGCGGGCTGTGTGGTCAACTCCCCCGCCACTGCCGAGATGGTCGAGCACATCACCAACATCGCCGACATCCCCGTCATCGCCACGGTCGTACGCTGCGACGATGATGCGCATGCCAAAGTGCGCGCCGGAGCCAAGATCCTCAACATCGCCGCCGGCAAGAACACGCCGCAGGTTCTGCGCGAGCTGCGCGAGCACTATCCCAACCTGCCGCTCATCGCACCGGGCGGCAAAACACCCGAGAGCATCCGCGAGACCATCGCCGCCGGCGCCAACGCCATCATTTGGACACCGCCTTCGGCCCAGCAGCTGCAGACCGACATGATGCAGCGCTACCGCAAAATGAAGGAAGACGCGACGCCCGTCATCTCGCGCGACGACGTGCCCATTATCGACCAGGTCGCCGCCGCCGAAGTCAGCCAGGTCGAGAACATGAATCCCGACGTGCCGATTCCCGATGAGGTGCTCGAACGTGCCGCCTCGATCCATAAGCGCGTCGAGGAGCATCGCGCCAATCGCGGACTCAAGCCCTCACTGCACGGTTTCTTCTTCCGCGGAAAGAAACGCTAGCCGCAACAGCAAGGCCCGCCCCACAAACGTGAGGCGGGCCGTTTTCGTTTGAGCAATCATACAGCGACGTGATGGGCCAAGTTAATCCACGCGCTTGTCGCCCATAAAGAAGAGCGCCACCGTACCAGGTCCGGTGTGCGAACCGATCAGAGCACCGATATTGTTGATCTCAATCTTGCCTTTGAGCTGCGGAACTTGTTCCTCAATCAGCGCCGCAACGGCCTCGGCATCCTCGCGGCACGCCGAATGGGACAAGACGCACTTACCCGAATAATCCGCACCGTCCTGCACGTGTGCCATCATGGTCTTAGCCATCTCGGAAATCGCGCGCTTCTTAGTGCGAATCTTCTCACGTGGCGACAGCCCACCTTCGCAATCGACCGTCATAAGTGGGCAAATCTTAAGCGCCGTGCCGATGATCGCGCTCGCGGCCGAAATGCGACCGCCGCGCAGATAGCTCGACAGATCGGTCGAGAAGAACCAGTGGTGAAGGTTGAGTTTATGCTCCTCAATCCAAGCGGCCGTCTCGTCGAGTGAAGCCCCGCTATCGCGCACGTCGGCAGCATATTCCAGCAACAGGCCAAAGCCCGAAGACGCCCCTAGCGAATCGATGACGCGCACCTTGCCGCCCTGGGGATAGCGATCCGCGAGCATCTGCGCCGCAACGCAGGCCGATCCATACGTGCCCGAAATACCCGACGACAACGTCAGGTGCAACACGTCTTTACCCTCGGCAACGAACGGCTCCCAAAACTCCTCGTACTCACCCACGCTCACCTGAGACGTCTTGGGCATGGCGCCCGCGGCAATCTGGGCAAAAAACTCGTCCGGCGTAATCGACTGATACAGATCGTCCGTATAGACAACATCGTCAATCTCGTAATGAAAACACACGACAGGGATATTGCGCGACGCAAAGAACTCACGGGTTCGATCGGCGGCGGATTCACAGGTCAGGACAAAATCACTCATATGAGGCTCCTTAAGTATTGCTACGCAAATTATCGCACAGCAAGCCTAAATACGATACAAATGTCCACTATTTACCAATTCGAACCATTGGCATTGAATATCTTTATCATCAACATCCCCATCCCCGCCATGGGCCAACATGGGCAAAATCATCCCCTTCGTCTCCACTTAACCGACACATCAACCTCAACTAAATCGATTTAGCAAACCGTTCAGCTGACAATTCAGCCGCCGGCGCGAAATCGAAACAAAGCCGGCGCATACTGATAAACGTTTGACGCTGTTTTATCAGTTTTACCAACCATATCGGAAGGTGTTTCATGGTCGCATTCGATCGCAATCCGCAAGACTTTAAGTATCTGCGTCTGCTGTCGAGACAATTTCCCACCGAGCAATCCGCGTTTACCGAGATCATCAACCTCTCGGCCATTCTCAACCTGCCCAAAGGCACCGAGCATTTTATGAGCGACGTACACGGCGAGTACGAAGCCTTTATGCACATCCTCAACAACTGCTCGGGCGTCGTGCGCGAACATGTCGACGAGATCTTTGGCGACACGCTCACCTTTGACGAAAAGGGCGAGCTGTGCACGCTCATCTACTACCCGCGCGAGAAGATCGAGCTGGTCCGCAGCCAGCACGAGGACTCCCCCACCTGGTACAAGACCATGCTCGACCAGCTCATCATGGTTGCCCGCTCGCTTTCGAGCCGCTATACGCGCTCCAAGGTGCGCAAGGCCATCCCGCGCGATTACGCCTATATCATCGACGAGTTGCTGCACACGCATCCAGACGAGAACAACTACCGCGTGCGTTATCACGAGCGCATTATCGAATCCATCTTGGAGACCGCCAGCGCCGACGACTTTATCGAGTCGCTCGCCTCGCTCATCAAGCGCCTCGCCGTCGACCACCTGCACTTGGTGGGCGACATCTTCGACCGCGGTGGCGGCGCGGCCAAGATTATGGACCGCCTGCTCACCTACCATTCGCTCGACATCCAGTGGGGCAACCACGACCTGCTGTGGATGGGCGCTGCGGCCGGTGAGCCCGCCTGCATCGCCACGGTGCTGCGCAACAACCTGCGCTACGACAATTACGAGATTCTCGAGAACGACTATGGCATCTCGCTGCGCGAGCTCGTCGCCTTTGCCGATGCCACCTACACCGCCGGCGAGTCCATCAGCCCGCTGATCAAAGCCATTAATGTCCTGCTCTTTAAACTCGAGGGCCAGATTATCCAGCGCCACCCCGAGTTCGACATGACCGACCGCCTGCTGCTCGACAAGATCGACCACGACACCGGCACGGTCACGCTCGCCGACGGCAGCGTGTGGCCGCTCACGACCAACGACTTCCCCACCGTCGACCCGACGGACCCCTACACGCTCACGCCCCAGGAGCAACACATCATCGACAAGCTCGTGTCCGAGTTTGTCACCGCCGATCATCTGCATCGCCATATCGATTTCCTCTACACCCACGGCTCGATGTACAAGGTCACCAACGGCAATCTGCTGTTCCATGGCTGCGTGCCGCTCAACGAGGATGGTACCTTTAGCAGCATGAACTGCCTGGGCACCTGGCACGCAGGCCGCGATTATCTCGATTTTTGCGACCGCATCGCCCGCCGCGCTTGGCGCGCGGGCGACCGCGACGCCCTCGACTGGATGTGGTACCTGTGGATCGGCTTTAACTCACCCGCCAGCGGACGCCTGGTGCGTACCTTTGAGCGCGCCTATATCGCCGATAAGAGCACCTGGGCCGAGCCGATGGACCCGTACTTTACGCTTACCAAGTCGCCCTCGGTCTGCGACGACATCATGCGCGAGTTCGGCGTTGCCCCCATGGCATGTTCGCCGACCGGCCACATCATCAACGGCCACACACCCGTTAAAACCACCAAGGGCGAGCAGCCCATCCGCGCCGAGGGCAAGCTGCTGGTCATCGATGGCGGTTTCTGTCGTGCCTACCACCCCAAAACGGGCATTGCCGGCTACACGCTCATCTCGAGCTCGCGCGGATGTCGCCTTAAGTCGCACCAAGCCTTTACCACGGTTGCCGAGGCACTTACCCGCAATGTCGACATCGAGAGCGAGACCAACCGCTTTGACGAGGCAGACCGGCGCCGCATGGTGAGCGACACCGATACCGGCGCCAAGATTCGCAGCCAAATCCAGGACCTGCGCCAACTGCTCGATGCATATAGAAACGGTGCTATCGAGGAGCGCGCCTAGCTCCACCCGTGGGGATTGGCTAAACTTTCTGAGTTCATCATCCCCACGGCGCTATGGCGCCACCCTAAGGCAGGTACCATGCAAAAGCTCCTTGCGCAGATCATGAAGTTTGGCGTCGTCGGCGTCGTCGCCACGGTCATTGACTTTGGCATCATGAATCTGCTCCACTACGGTCTGGGCCTTAACATCCTGATCGCCAATACCAGCGGCTTTATCGTCTCGCTCATCTTTAACTACGTCGCGAGCATGAAGTACGTGTTTGCGCACAAGGAGGGCATGAGCCGCCGCCGCGAGTTCATCATCTTTGTCGTGCTGTCTGTGATCGGCCTGGCGCTCAACGACGGTATCGTGCTGGCGCTCAACGCCGGCCTGGGGCTCGAGGCCAATATCGCCAAGATTTGCGCCACCGCGCTTGTTATGGTCTACAACTTTGTGACCCGAAAGATCTTCCTGGAGGGCGAGGGGACCAAGTAGCTCGGCCTCCTCGTTGCACTACGGGACCCACGGATGACGCGCGTCGAGCACCGTGTTGTTCGTGGGCCTCGCTCGTTTACGGTAAGATTTGCAACGTTTGCGGATTACCTCTTGAATATTTGGCGAGTTCGTATAGTTCTTGGCAAAGCCCTTACGTTTCCCTTGCAAAAGCTCTAAAGTATCCCCTGCTCGATTCGTCAATGCATTGGATGTGATTACGTGCGCAAGGCACTGGCACAACCTCATACTAAGCAATTCCTCAAGTTCGCTGTCGTGGGTCTTATCTCCTTTGGCATCGACTGGGGCATGCTCATTGCGCTCGTCGAGCTGTTCCATCTCGACTTTTTGATGAGCACCACGATCTCGTTTATCACGTCCGTCGTGGTCAACTACTGGCTCAGCATGAAGTACGTGTTCGACCATCGCGAGGGCATGAGCCGCAAGCGCGAGTTCACGATTTTCACCATCCTGTCGGTGATTGGTTTGGGTCTCAACGACCTGTACATGTTTGTGGGCGTCACGTTTTTGAGCATCGGCTACCAGGCCATGAAGGCCATCGCCACGTTCCTGGTCACCTGGTACAACTACTTTAGCCGTCGCCTTTTCCTCGAGGGCGCGCAGTCGTAGACGACCCAACATAATCTCGCTTCGCAGCCGGTTGGAATTTACATTCCAACCGGTTTTTTGTTTGCCGAGAGACCCGGCGACCCAGTCCTCTACGCATGAAAAACGGGCGGCTCGGATGTTTGTCCGAACCGCCCGTTTGGCGCACTATGTCGAGGCCTCTAGCCCGTTACGTAATACCAAACGACGTTGGCGCCATTGGGGAGAACGTAGTTGCTGCAGGCCGTCATGGGCGTTTCGCCGTTAACGGAGTACATCCAGCCACTCTTGGCGCCGTGCTCCATCTCGGCCAGGCCGCCGATAGCGGCGACATACGTGCCGTACGACGTGCCGCGCGCATTCACGGAAAGGCCTAGGGCGCACAGGGCATCATAGACCGTAGCGCCCTTGTTGAAGGTGAAGGTACCGCCAGAAGACACAGGATTGCCCACGGCACTCGATGTGACCGAAACCGTAACCGTAACGTAGTTGGACTCCTGTGAGCCGCTCTGGCCGCCCGAGGAGGCACTACCGTTATCAGGAACGGAAGAAGGTCCACCGGAGTTTGCCGAATTCTGAGAAGCCGACTGACTGTTGTCAGTCTTTTTATTTCCCGCTCCTTTTTCGCCGGACTTCTTGCTATCCGAGTTCTTGTCCGATTCCTTGTCCGAGGACTCGGAATCTTTCTTGGAGTCAGATTTGTCAGAACCCCTAGACCCGTCATTCGTA
Source organism: uncultured Collinsella sp. (assembly GCA_958448275.1). Taxonomy (GTDB): domain Bacteria; phylum Actinomycetota; class Coriobacteriia; order Coriobacteriales; family Coriobacteriaceae; genus Collinsella. The sequence goes on along the minus strand of CAUDDF010000035.1, from coordinate 12,206 downwards.
TCATCAGAAGATTTGGAATCCTTGGACCCGACCTCGCCCGAAGTCGTAGTCGAGCCAGACGCCTTGGTGTCCTTGGTGACGACGCTCTCCCCCGTCACGGTCTGAATGATCCAGTCGATGGACCAGGCACCGCTGGCGGAAGGGTGAACAAAGCCCAGCGAGACGACAATCAGCGCAATGCAGACGGCCGTCAGAGCGCCAAGCAGCGTCTTGCGCCGAGGGGCGGACGCCGCCGAGGCGGCGCCCTTTTGCTTTGCATCGTCGAGTTGAATGAACGACGAGTCGGGCTGCTTGGACTCGGCGTCCTGAGGCTTATTGGACACAGCCCTCACCTACCGACGCTTGGTAAACACGAACACACCGATGACGGCAAGACCGATCACGCCGGCCGCCACGCCAGCAATGGCGAGCGGGTTGAAGCCAGACTCCTGCGAGGGAGCCTCAGCGGACTTCTTAGCGGTAGTCGTGGCGGCCGCGCCCGTATCGGACTTGGAGCCGGACTTGCTGGACTTCTTATCAGACTTCTTGCTGTCCTTCTTGTCGGACTTGTCGGAATCCTTCTTGGAATCCTTGCCGTCCTTGGTCTCGGTCTTGGTCGTGGTGGACACCGGCTTTTGGCCCGGAGCAACAGCACCGCCAGTCTGCTGGCCGTTTGTGCCGTTACCGGAGCCAGAACCAGCACCGGCATTACCCGAGCCGCCATTGGAACCGCCATTGCCGCCGTTACCACCAGGGTTAACGGCATTCTTGGTCCACTTAGCATACAGCGTCATATCAGCCGTCACCGCAGCGTCAAATTTGTACGCTTCCGTGCAAGCCTCATCGGTATACCAGCCAGCGAAGGTATATCCTTCGCGCGTCGGATCGGCAGGCTTAGTGACAGAGCCGTTGGCAGCCGTGGTCTGGAAATCGACCTTGGATCCCTCGCCAGTGTTAAACGAGACCTTCATGCCAGCGTTCAGCTTAAACAACGCGCCAGAGTCGTTGATGTAGTACAGGTTGCCCTTGGCATCACACGCGATCGGCGAGTCGCAACAGTTATAGTGCCCCGTCGCGCTAAACACACCAGATGCCTCGGCATCGCCCAGCTTGTAGCGATAAACGCCACCGCCTGAGGTGTAGTTAACGAAATCAGAGGTCTCACCGTAGTTAACCGTAAAGTACACATACGTGCCATCTGCCTGAGTGCTCACCAGCGGAGCGCCCTTAATGCCACCAAGAATGCCAGCCGTCAGCTGGGAGCCGTCTGCAGTCGTGACCAGCGTCGTAGCAAAGTCCTTGTTCAGATCAATGATAGCGAGCGCCGCGCTGCCATTGGCTTCGCCGCCGACAATCAGCTTGCCATCATACGTCGTAGGCACGCATCCACATCCCGTAAGGCCAAGGTCGACCACACGCTCCTCGGTAATACGGGAAGCAGCATCCGCACTGCGTGAATCGCCATCAGAAATCGCCAACACGTGCAGCTTGCCGTCGCGCGAGATCAGATAGGCATGGCTGCCATCATCCGAAAGCACGCAGGTGGAGTTAACAATCGATCCAACCGAAACGCTGCCGAGCACATCACCCGTTGACTTGCTGAGCATCTCGACGGTACCGGCACTAGTGGGAACCAAGACAAAGTCATCACCCACCGTAGCGCCTGTCCAGTAATAGCCCTCATCAGCATTAACATGCTGCCAAGAAACAGCGCCGGTCAGGATGTTAATACGCGTCAGATGACCGTTATTGTACGTACCCTTTCCATAGTCGACATCAACGGTGCCGACATAGAGGTAATTGCCATCAACCGTCAGCTGAGAATTCGACTGGGCAATCCCGCTCACGGAGTCAGTGACCCAAACCGTTGTGAGCGCGTCAGCCGTCAGGGCCTGGACCGCACCGCCGTCAAGCGGAACGATAACCAAACCGTTCGCATAAATCGGGCGCGAGGTGTAACCGACCGCAGTCTTAAGATTCGACTCGGCAAGGACCTTGCCCGACTCGGCGTCAATCTTTAGCAAACGCTTGTTGACGGCAAGATACACGTTGCCGTTCACGACAATAGGTTCACTCGCGTTGGGATACGCCGAACCAGAATACGCCTTCCAATCGAACGTCCATGAGCTCGCCAGCGCACCCGTAGGCGTCGAAACGTTTTCGACCGCTGCATTGGACTTACCATCCCAATCGGACTTCCAATCGGACGGACGCGGGGCGCTCGGATTGACTACGACCTCGTCGGGATTAGGCACCGTATCGCCGGCAGCATAAGCCCAGACGATCTCGTCATGCGACTTGAGCACGTAGTCGCTATCGAGCTGAGGTCCGGGAACACCGTTAACAAAGTACGACCAAGCGCCAGCCAGCTTAGTGCCGTCAAGCGGGGAGACAAGGCTGTGAACGCCCCAGAAGCCCAGCTGATCGTACATCTCGGACTCAATGCCCAAAGCATCAAAGTAGGCGGCAGTGGCGTCCTTAATCGTCGTGCCCTCAACAAACACCCGCGTCGAAGGATCGGTCCAGCGCTGTGCCTTATCGCCCTTCTTGCCGATGATCTCCATCGAGACAGAAACCTGACCGGGCATGGCACCATCGGAACCATAGACCCAGGTAATCTCATCGCCGGTCTTGAGCGTGTAGTTGCCGGCGCCGACATTGGCCATCTTGCCGTTAACGAAGAACTGCCAGGACTTCCAGGTGTTTTCGTTAACCTGTACGGTCGAGAGCGTCACGTTCTTATTGAACGGGGAAGTCAGCGAATTGAGGAACCAACCATACGAACCGGTTTGGACGTCGGCGCCAATACCGGCCTGCTTAAAGACCCGCTCGGAAAGATCGGCAGCAGTTGCGCCCTCTTCCACCAGCGCGGTCGTAGGCTGAGCCCACGTTTGCTGAGCACCTGAAGCATCCTGGCCGACAACGGTGCAGCTTACCGAAAGCTGGTCGGTGGGCGCAGCGTCACCGCACTTCGAGTAGCACCAGACGACAGAGTCGCCCGCCTCGAGAGTGTATTTGCCAGCGCCCACCGATGCAGCCGTGCCGTTGATGAACAGCTGCCAATAGGCGCCCGTAGTATGGTCGTATGCAAGGGTGCGATTGGCATCGAAAGGCGACGTAATGGAATTGAGTACCCAGCCCCAAGAACCATTGGGATCGTAGTCGGCCTTGAGGCCGGCCTGCTTAAAGAGCTCCTCGGAAAGATCGGCGGCCGTCGAGCCATTCTTGAGCGTGTACTGCGTCGCGGCAGCCCACGTCTGCTGCTTGCCCTTGGAATCGACGCCGATAACTGTGCACGTCGCCGTAACCTCGGGATCGTTTTGACCGCTCGTGCCCAGAACCGTGATCTTTGCCGATACGTCCTGGTTGGCAAGCTTGGCATACGCGGCATTGTCGGGATAGCGCTCAGCATAGCGAGCGTACTTCTCGCTCGTCAGGCGCGAGGAAACGACAACTTTCGTGTTGTACTGCGGCTGCGTGACCTTGAGGTTCTCAGCAGAGACAATAGAGCTGTTGCTCGACTTAAACAGACGCCAGTCCTGTCCAGACATCGCGTCATAACCAGGCAGGTCAACCGGAACAATACCAAGGGACGTCGAATCGGTCGTCGCCTTGTTGTAGCTCCAGGCAAGGTTGCCGTCGGCATCGAGATACGCTTTCTGGAACGCGTGCATGTCGGCCGAAACGGCATTGGCGTCCTGGCCATTCAGAATGGCGGCAGCATAGCCGGCCTTCGCCTTTTCCATAAGAGAAAGCTCGGTATCGAGCTCGCCCTGGTCCTGCGGAGTAATGGCGAAGTCGAGGGTCTTGCTTGCCGTGACCTCGGCGTTGGACTTATCGGTCACCGTGAGGGTGATCTTGGTCTTCGCCGCCTCGGCGCCAGGCAGCGGCTGGTAGACCGTACCCTTGTAGCCGTTGAACGTAATGTCATCGGTGCTGGCAGAGTACTTGACCTCGTAATACTTGCCGTCGATATTGAGCGTGCTCGTGCGAGGCATCTGCAGGTCGGCGGTTAGGCCGTCCTTGTCGGCAACCGTTTCGGTACCGGAGTACTTGATGTTGTCGTAGGTAAAGGCCGCATCGACCTTCTCCTGGAGCGCCTTCTTGTCGGCGGCAACCTTCTCGGGATCGCCCTTGACGGTCACGGTGAAGTCGTGCGAGCCCTCGATATCGCTCGGGCCGCCGTTCACAAACGAAACCGTCGCGGTCAGCGTAACAGCGCGATCGCTCGAAACGCGCGTCACCTTGCCGGTGTAGTCGTCCCAGCCATAACCGGACGGCCAAATGACATCGCGGTCGGAGCTCTTCCATTCAACCTCGAACTTGCTCTTAGAGCCCGCGCGGTACGGAAGTGTGAGGTTGGACGTGACGGACTCAGCCGAATCGCCTGCGGCGTAACCGATGGCAACCTGCTCGGCGGCATCGTCGAGCATCTGCTGAACGCGAGCCTCGTCCCAAGCAACCTGCACGGACTTGCTGGGCAGGTAATACTCGGTCTTGCCATCGCGCGACAGCTCAAACACCACATCGGCGCTACGCAGACCGTCGATGTTGTAACCGGTGTAGTCGTTGGGGTCGATGTAGAAGAACGTCACATCGCCGTTGGTCTTATCCTGGGCGTCGGAGATGCCGACCGTGGCCTTAGCATCCTCAGCCTTAAAGGCAACGCCACCCTCAGAGATCTTGACGTCGATATCGGTAAATCCCAGATCGGCAAGCTGCGCCTTCAGAACATCGTTGACGTTGCCGCCCTTGGCGCTGTAATCAACAACGATCTGCTTATTGGCATCGTTGAGCTTTTGGACTGCAGCCTCGAGCGAGCCCGCGGCGATAACCTTGTTGGCGGAGACGAGCTCGACCGTCGAGCTGCCGCTCGTGGCGACAGCCTTCAGATACTTGCCCGCGGCAGAAGCCGAAACCGTCGCCTCGGCGCCCGACATATCGGGCAGCAGCGTCCAGTCGGCCACCGGAGCCTTCGCGTCGTCGGCCGCATACCAGGCAACAGTCGCCTGGTCGGTGACGTCGATACCGTTGGTGGTCGAACCGTCAGCGCGCTTGGCCTGCGCCGTCGCCTTGACGCTATCACCCGAGACGAGATGGGTCGAATCGCTATTGATCTGCGGGTTGGCAATCACGCGCAGCAGGTTGTACTCCCCCGCCGCGGTAACGCTGTCGGACGAAACCCATTCAACCGTGTTGTCGAGAGCGCTCGCCGTAACTTTAATGCGCTTACCAACAAGCGCGTCCGAAATGGTCAGGCTGCCATCGGTCGTATCGATGCCGTCGGTAAGCTCGGTCCAGTCGGCATCGCCCGCGCCCTTGGCATACCACGCCATGGTGAGCTCGGCATCTTCGGGCACGTCCTTGGTCGAGCCCGACCAGCTACCCGGAACCTGCACGCTCGGCGTGATCTTTGAACCCACGCTGAGCGTAACGTCCTTATCGGCAAGCTCAATGCCCGCTAGCTTGTACTGACCCTTAAGCGTCACGGGGCCGAGCGGGGCAACGGACTGCGTGCCGCCGTAGGAGCTCTTCTTCTGCGTGCTGGAAACGGTGTTTTCGCTCGTCACCTTCACGCGCAGATACTTGCCGGCATAGGCAGCGTCAACGGTATAGGTGGCCTCGGTAGCACCGGGGATATCGGTATAGGCGGAGTCGTAGCTCGAGCTGCTGTTTGCATACTGCCACTGGTAGGTCACATTATCGGTACGGTCGATATAGTGATAGTTGGAGCCGTCCTTTTTGCGCACCTTAGTCTTGAGCGTATCACCCACACGTACGCCGTTGGTGGCGGGAGAGCCCTCGAACTGCACGTCGTAAAGCTCAACTTGGCCAGCGACGGAGACAGGACCCGCCGCATGGTACGGCTTCTGCTCGCCATAGCCGCCGTTGGCCTTGGCCACGACGTACCAGCCCTTAAGGGCGGCGGTCACCGTCAGGGTGTTACCGGTCTCACCCTCGATAGGCGTGTTGCACGAGCTGGCGGTATTCGACTTGCCCTTGTACCACTGCCACGTGACATGCGAGTCGGAGGTAACGTCGGTGGAACCCGCCTTGGCGGTCGCCGTAATCGTGGAACCAACCTCGACTTTGCCCGAAGTCGGGTTCATAGTCACGCTCGTGACATTAATTGAACCGGTAGCCGCAACGAGAGCGCCCGTCGAGTTGGTCAAGCTCGAAGAGCCGATCTTCGAGGACACCTTACACTTGAGGTACTTACCACCCAAAGCGTCGGTAAGCTCGAGGGCCTCACCCGTGGCGCCCGCGATATCGGTATACGTGCCGCCCTTAGTGTCAGAGCACTGCCACTGATAGTTGAGCTTGCTCGCGTCGACGAACGCGCCGTACGCGCCGCCCTTCTCCTTGGCGCGGGCCTTAGCGGTATCCCCCACCGCAAAGACGCTCGTGTTGTCCTTGGTGTTAACGATGGACACGGCCGAAAGCTCGACCGCACCGGCCTGTTTGACCTTGCTGGAAGTGGTCTTGTTCACCGTGTTGACGCCAGCGTTGGCCTCGACCCTGATGTACTTACCCTCAAGGTCGTCGCCCACCACGAGCGAAGCACCCGTCTGCCCCTCGATCTTGGTAAAGCCCGAGTACTGCGAGGTGGATGCGGACCACGTGTAGGTGACCTTGGCATCGGCGGGGGCTTGCTGATAATAGCTTATGTACGGAGTCGCCGTCAGGGTATCGCCTATGCTCGGCGTGTCGCTATTCAGCTTGACGCTGTTAAGCTCCATCTGACCGGCGCCCAGCACGGGACCGGGGATGTTGTTGGCATTGATACCCGAGCCGTACGAAACCGAGGGGCCGAAGTAATCCTTGCCATCAACCGTTACCTTGCAGATAAAGTATTTGCCTTCCATCGCGGCGGTGACGGTGAGCGACTGCTCGTGGCCTACGACCTCGGTGTAGTCGGCGACATTGCTGCTGGCCCTGGTCGTGCCGGCGAGCCAGGTGTAAGTCCAGGTGCCGGGATTGGCAACGGACTCAGTCGAAGTGCCGTACCAGTCGTCCTCGACCTCATCGTACATATTTGCCCAGAGCGTATCGCCCGCGCTGAGCGCGCCCGACTTCGTGGAATAGGAGCTGTCCTTATCCTTGGTGTCCTGGATAAAGACCTTAGCCTCGCTCGAAAGCGTTGTGGCGGACGCGGCGGCAACGGCGTTCTTCTGCTCCGAAGCAGCAGACGCCGCGGCGGAGTTCTCGGACTCAGTCGCGTTGTCTGCGGCGGTGTCATCGCCATTCGCGGCACTCGCAGTTGCGCCCTGATCAGCGTCGGCGCCATCGGCAGCAGCGCTCGCCGCCGCACTGTTCGCGCCGGTGTCGGTACCGGTACCATCGTCGGCCGCCGCGCCCTCGCCGCCCGTCGCAGCCTGAGCCACGGCCTCGGCAATGCCCTCGGCACCCTCGGCCCAAAGTTGCGCCGGCGTGGTGCCAAAAGCCATGGCAAAAGCCAGGAACGCCACCAGACCGCGCTTGGCTACGCCACGGGCAATCGCTCCATGACGACGCCACGAGGCGCGCTGGCACTCGTCCTCAAACATATCCATTTGTCTCCTATTGTCTGAACTTGGGACATTGCCCAGCGGCTGCCCCACGTCATCGCGCACATTGCGCTCGAGTACCCCCATCGGAGTCCCCCTTCCCTCCAGAGCCCAACGCGTACCGGCGGCTTTCGCCACGGCCGCGCACAAGATGGGAGGCGATCCGACTTAACCTTACCGACCCGGGCGCGCCGTCCGATCTGCGACGCGACCATCCCGGGCCAAGAGGAATTACGGTTACTGGTACAGCCGGGGACTTGCACCCCGATTCTCCCAAACGCACAGGAAAACCGCGCATTCGTGCGTCTCCGCACCACCATCTAGGCCATCGATTATTACTGTCGATATGGTAGCACGCAAAAGGGCCCCGCACACAGGCGAAGCCCAAGGTAAAAGCTATGGTCTGCGATAGGAAGAGCTGTCGTCGGACCTTGCAAGAACAGCCCGTTTCAAAACTATGCCGGATTACGGCGCTGAATCAGCACCTCGCAACCATACCTGCCATTTTCGAAAACCAACGACTCATCTACCTGCAGTTTTAAAAGCACGGATTCCGGCATGGTCGAGGTTCGGCACTCCAGCCCCGTAAACCGGCATAGTTTTGTTCGGACCAGTCCGCGCCGGCGCGACGCAAGGCAAAATAACCCGTTTCCCCGACCCCGGGAAATCGCTAACGCTTGCCGCCGTGGCTGTTGCGCCAGATCTCGCGGCCCAGCATCAGTGCCAGCACCAGCGCGCTCACGTAGCCCATAAAGCCAATGACCGGGATACCAAACACAACCGGCTCGATGCGCGCGTAGTACACCACCGACGAACCGATAAACAGACCGGCGATCACAATTGCCATCGACATGCGGTCGATAATTCCGCCCAGCTGCCGCAGCGCCTTATCGCTGCTCATGATCTGCGTGTTCACCTTAAGCTGGCCGCGCGTGAGCATGCGCGAAGCCAAGCCCAGATACTCGGCCGCCTCGAGCGAGCCTTTTGCCGCGCGATAGCTGCTCGCGGCAAGATCGCGACCCATCTCGCGCACGCGGGCATAGGCACTCTTCTCGTTTTTGATATGCGTCTGGATGATCTGGATCATGTTGACGTTGGGCATATATTCGGTCAGCAGGCCCTCGAGTGTCACCATGCCGCGCGCGAACATTGTCACCACGCTCGGCAACTCAACGTCGTTCTTGCGCGCCAGATTCACCAGCGAGGTCAAAAACTCGCCGATATCCAGGTCCTTAAGATCAAGACCCGCAAAGTCGGCGACGATAAAGTCCAAGTCGGACAAAAAGGCCGAATGGTCGAGCTCGGCCGAGTCGCCGCGCGTCACGGCAAAGCGCATAAGCGAGTCCTTGAGCTTGGGCACGTCGCCCTCGGCCACGGCAAATATCATATCCTTGACGATACCGCGGTCGTGACTCGACATACGCCCGACCATGCCCAGGTCGATAAAGTAGACGATGCCGTCCTTGAGAATGATGTTTCCCGCATGCGGGTCGGCATGGAAAAAGCCGTCGTCGAGCACCTGCGTCGAATAGTCCTCGACAATCGCCGAGCCGATCTTTTCCAGGTCATAGCCCTCGGCCACCAGGCGCTCGGGATCGGCAATCGAGATGCCGTCGATGTAGTCCATGACCACGACGTGCTCGGTGCAAAGGTCCAAGTAGGATTTGGGACACGACACGCCATGGACGCTCTTATGGAACTCATAGAAATCGTTGAGGTTTTTGGCCTCGGCTAAAAAGTTGGTCTCCTCGCGAAACGAGGTCCACAGCTCCTCGACCACGCCATGCAGGTCCACAAACTGGTCGGTGTTGACGAACTTGGAAACGATGCGTACCACCGAACGGATGATGTCGATGTCCTGCGCCATGACCTGTTGCGCGCCGGGGCGCTGCACCTTAACGGCCACGTCCTCGCCGGTCACCAGGCGGGCGCGGTGCACCTGCGCGAGCGACGCGCTTCCGAGCGGGTTGGGGTCAATCGCGTCGAACATCTGCCCCAGGCGCTGACCGTATTCCTCTTCTAGACAGCGGAGCACTACCTCATATGGCACCGGCTCTACGTCGGAGCGCAGGCGACGAAGCTCGTCGCAAAACCGCTGCGGCAAAATCTCGGAGCGGTTAGCCAGGATCTGCCCCATCTTGACGAACATGGGGCCGAGCTCTTCGAGCAGACGACGCAAGCGCACCGGCGTGAGGTTATCCCATACGCGGTACTTTTTGACCAGGCGAACGATCTGCCCAATGCGCTCACGGCGACCTGCCGGCGTGAGCTGGTATTCCTCGTCCGGCGCCATCGCGTCGGGCTCCTCGGGGACCATATCGACGGCGCGCGGCTTCTTGCGAGCGCCCGAGACGGCGGCCTCAACCTCATCGACAACCGCCGTCTCGTCACCCAAGGGATCTAGATTGTTGTAATCGGTGGTGGAATCTGCCATCTGCGCTGCTACTCGGCCTCTTCGGCGTCCTCTGCGTCGTCGGGCTCAACGGACTCGACGGGCACCGAGGTCACGTTGTCCTCGACCGAATCGACGATGTCGCGCACATGGGCCAGGAAGGCCGTGCGCTCGGGGGCAGTCATAACGCGGACGCGGGCCAGGATGAGCTCGTCGAGCACACGCTGTGCCGCGGTCTCGCCCTGCATGCCCAGGCGCTCGGTCAGGTCGGAGATGGTGCCACCCGCCTGCTCGAACATATCGGACACGCTGCGGGCGATATCGGGGGTGCCGGCATCCTTGCGGACCTGCTCGCCCTTGGTATTGAGATCGTCGAGGACCTTCTTGCCGCCCTCGACGGCAACGGCGGCGGCGCCGAAGCCCACGTTAATGGCGCCGTTAACAAGCTGATCGAGTTTCATAACCATGGTTGGCTCCAATCATGAACAACTGCATTGGCCTTCTTGTACCCAAGATTGGGCGAACGACACAAAATCGTTTGTCGCCGGGATAGAAATCGAGCGGGGCAAAGCCTTTGACGGCGTTTGTCCCGCTCGTTCGCTGCAAGGTTGTCTTTACCTTACGTTGTCGTTCATCGCAAAGGAGTTCTTCATGGCACAGCTCGTGGTGTAGAGCACCTTGCCCAGCAGAGCATCGGTCTCAACGCGCACGAGCTCGGCAAAGGCCTCGTTGGCGCGGGCGAGCTCGGCAGGCACCTCGGCCTCGGGCAGGGCGGCAACGGCAGCGTCAACGTTGTGAATCTGCTTGTGGCCCATGCCGCCGACCTTCTCCTGATAATCCTCGACCGCGCGACCGCACTCATGGAAGCGGACATCGGCCAAGGCACCGATCAGGCGATTTGCCCAATAGAAATTCTCGGACGTCACACGAGCCTGCGTGTCGGCATAGTACTTGGGCATGGTCTCGACGTTGGCGTACAGCGGCACAAGCGCGTTAAACGAGTTGGAGCCAAACGCCATCCACTGCACGGCGCGATACGCCGGCTGCGCATAGGGGCGCAGCTGCAGCACGGCGAGCTGGCTGTTGCGATTGATGCCGATGGGTCGATAGGCGCCGCGCGTGGCGGGCGTACCCTTGCTGCCGTAGCAGTCGTACTCCGTGCCCTGGTAGTGGCTGGAGAGCACGTACTTGATGTCCTCGATAGTCACCTTACGCTCGGGTACGCGGCTCCAGGGGATGTCGTCGCTCTCGGGCGTGTAGTCGGCGTCGGGACCGTCCCACACATCGCTGGGGTTGAGGCAGCGCTGCATGTACCAGGCGCGCGGCGTGTTGTAGACGTGGTCGCTGTCGCTGTGCGAGCCAAAGGCCTCGCGCGGGTTGAAGACCGTCGCCGGACCGTCGCCCTCGACGTCCAGCGTCAGGTCCAGATGCCACTCGGCCATCCAGGAGCGCAGGTCGGCGGAGCACATGTGGTCGGCCTGGGCGCCCTCGGCGTCGTCCAGGTCAAAGCTATCGATACCCAGCTGGTTGGGCATGGTCACATAGGCGTCATCGGGCACGCGCTTGGCGATCCAGTGGTGGCCGCCGATGGTCTCGAGCCACCAGATCTCGTCAACGTCACTAAAGGCGATGCCGTTGTTCTCATAGGTGCCGTAGCGCTCGAGCAGCTCGCCCAAAATGCGCACGCCGTCGCGGGCAGACTTGGCGTACGGCAGCACCAGGGTCACCATGTCCTCCTCGCCCAATCCGCCGGGCTGCGCCGGAACATAGCCGTCCTCGCCCTCGTTGCCCTTGGCGGGCACGTAGTCCACGAGCGGATCGGCGCCGCGGACGCGCTCGTTGGTGGTGAGCGTCTCGGTTGCGGACATGCCAACGTTGAGCTCGTTGAAGCCGGCCTCGGCCCAAATGCCATGACCCGGGACAACGTCGGGGACGCTCGTGTAACGCATGGGATTGTCGGGCAGCTCAACGGTCAGGTGGCTCAGGACACTCGTGTAGACACGCGGCTGCTCGTCGGGATGCACTACGCGCATGCGCTTGGGCTCAAACACCCCGTTGGACGAGTCCTCGTTGCGGGCGACCAGGGTCGACCCGTCGTAGCTCGCGTTCTTACCAACCAAAATCGTTGTGCACGGCATGCGCATCCTCCTTGAGCGAAGAAATCAAACGGCAACAGTGTATCGCTTCGGAGCAAAAAGGGCGAAACCGCCGCCCCGGCAGCCCCTGTGGGCAAAAAATGGGCTCTTCGGTGGTTTCTGTGGGAGAGATTCCGGCATAGGCCCAGCTCA
>CAUDDF010000034.1:0-24687 GCA_958448275.1 uncultured Collinsella sp. | reverse complement strand
CCCTCCCGTCTCCTGCGCCCCTCCCGGAACTGTCCACATCAGTGTAGCCAATCCATCCTCGTCCACGGCGAGCCCGCAGACGACGGCGGACATGAGCGGCATGAGGGCGCCGAGGAACTGGGCGTAGGCGTCCGCGCCCAGCGCCGGGTCCCATCGGGTTATGGAGAAGTACTCGCCGCAGGCAAGACCGGCTGCCAGGCCGCAGACGAGGTGCACAGCTGCGAGCGGGGAGCGCGCCAGGCGCAGGGCCTCGGAGAGCAGGGCCCGCGGGAGAGTCATGCGCGGCGTCGCGTCGGAGAGTCGTGTCATGGCCATCACCTCTCCTCGGAGCGCGCGAACCAGGCCGCGCCCGCGCCGCCGTGAGCGCGGCGAACGCGAGCGCGCAGACCGCAAGGCCCGCCAGTGTGAGCATGCCGTCCGCCGCGAGCGCCCCGCCGAGCGCCATGTCCGCCGCGAGTGGCTCGCCGCTCGGCAGCACGGGGATGAAGCTCGTGGGGATGACCATGCTCGCCGACGGCGGAAAGAGCTGCGGCAGCGGCACCAGCGACCAGGCGAACCCGCCCACGAGCTGCGTGGCGAGCGGGCAGAAGATGCCCGCGAGCATGCCGAGCCGCGCCGTGAGGAAGAGCCCTGCGGGGATCATCCACGCCGCGGTCACCGTGTTGGCGAGCGCGCAGAGGAGCATCGCGAGCGTGCCCGCGGCCGTGAGGCCCTGCGAGGAGAACGCCGATCCCGCGAGGTAGATGCCGAAGACCACGAGGTTCGAGAGCGCGCAGAGCGCGAGGCACCAGAGCGCCTTGGCCCACCAGGCGCGCCCGAGCGGGAAGCCCAGGCCCAGAAGCCCCCGCATCCGCGTGCGCGCGTCCGCCCGCGCGACGCACGCCACCACGAGCGAGAGGGACACGGGCAGGAAGAGCGCGTACCAGTAGTTCCACGCGCTGAAGATCTGCACGCCCCGGTAGGGCATCGCGCCGAGCAGCGGCATCGGCAGCGCCATGAGCACGGCCAGGCGAACCGGTGCCGCGTGGCGCGACTTCAGGGCCTCGGCGCGCAGGCCCGCGAGCAGGCCGCCTTTCTCGCCCGTCATGCCGCCACCTCCCCGCGTGCTCGTCGCCCTTCCCGGCAGAAGCTCATGAAGAGTTCCTCGAGGTCCTGCCCGGGCCGAAGCGCATCCTCGTAGGCGAGGCGTCCCCCGCAGATGATGCCGATGGTGTCCGCCATCTGCTGCACCTCGGAGAGGATGTGGCTCGAGACGATTACCGTCGTGCCCGCCGCCGCGAAGCCGCGGATCTGGTCGCGCAGCTCCTCGATGCCGATGGGGTCGAGGCCGTTGGTGGGCTCGTCGAGCACGAGCAGGCGTGGCCGGGCGATCAGCGCCAGCGCGAGCCCCAGGCGCTGCCGCATGCCCATTGAGAAGCGCCCGGCGCGCTTCTTCCCGGTGTCCGCGAGGTCCACGGCGGCGAGCACCTCATCTATGCGGCTCTCGGGAAGGCCCAGCAGCGTGGTGCGCACGCGCAGGTTCTCGCGCGCGGTGAGGTTTGGGTAGAGCGGCGCCTCCTCGATGAGGCTGCCGATTGCGTAGAGGTCCTCGCGGCGCCAGGCGTGCCCGGCAAAGAGGATCTCCCCGGCCGTCGGCCGCAGCATCCCGCAGATCATCTTGAGCGTTGTCGACTTGCCGGCGCCGTTGGGGCCGAGCAGCCCGTACACCTCGCCCTCGCGGATATGAAGGCTCACGTCGGCCACGGCGTCCTGCGCCTGGTCGCCGCGACCGAAGCGCTTGGTGAGCCCGCGCGTCTCGAGCATGTAACCCATGGGTTTATCCTTTCTCTACCGGGCGCGCGGGCCGAGTCACCGTACCCGCGTGCCTTACCTTTCGGGTTCACCATCAATGGTGGGACGCGTTTCTAACGAAGCCGTAACGGCCGTTGGGGTCTTATATATGTCTGGACTCTCTATGCTTACGCTGGATAGACATCGCCAGAACGGGTATAGTATTGAAAGTTTTGTCGTTTACCAGCGGGGGAGTCCTGTGGGCATCAAAAAGAAGATCAAAAGGGAGCTTATCGGCACCTCCGATTACCCGTCGAATAAGATCTTCACGATCTCCAATTTCATTACCTTCACGCGCCTGATCCTCACGCTGGTCTTCCTATACCTGTTTGTGACGGACAACAACCGCGTTGTCGCCATCGTCATCTATGCCATCGCGGCATCCACCGACTGGATGGACGGTCAGATTGCCCGCATGACCAAAACGGTCTCCTGGCTCGGCAAGGTTATGGATCCCATCTGCGACCGTGCGCTGCTATTTACCGGCGTGCTGGGTCTAGTGGTTCGCGGCGAGCTTCCCATCTGGGTCTGCGTGCTCATCATCGGCCGCGATATCTATCTAGGCATCGGTACGCTCATCGTGCGCCATTATCACCCCCGTCCCATCGACGTAGTGTTTCCCGGCAAGATTGCCACGGCGCTACTCATGACCGGCTTCTCGCTCATGCTCCTGGGCTTTCCTACTGTGGATGGCTGGCATCTGGTGCACGCTACGTTCACGGCCTTCCCGGGCCTCAACGGCAGCCCGGTACCGCTTGGCATCTTCTTTGTATACGGTGGCGTCATCTTCTCCATGCTCACCGCCGTCATCTATTCCATTAAGGGTGGAGCGGCCATTAAACAGGCCATCGCACATCCCGAGGACGAAGACATCGACTTTCTTAACCCCGAAATCGAAGACTAAGCCATTGGGGTATGATTACGTACAGTTCATTCTTTGCGGCATGTCCGCGTTAAGTTAGGGGTTGTCATGGACAACATGGTTAACAATATGCCTCAGAACGATAAGGCCTCAGACGCCACCTGCGTTTTCCGCGTTCCTTCGAGCGATGTCACCGTTCCCGACCTCATGGCCAACGTGCACATCACCGCGCCCGTCTTATCTATCGTCAAAGGCCCTCAAACCGGTGCAGCCTTTGAGCTCGAGGATAATGTGACCACCATCGGCCGCGATCCCGCTAACGGCATCTTCCTCAACGACATGACCGTGTCGCGTAGCCACGCGCGTATTATTCGCGAGGGTCTGGGTGCCCGCATCGAGGACCTGGGTTCGCTCAACGGTACGTGGGTTGACGGCGCTATCGTCAACGGCGCACCGCTGCACGATGGCTCTTCCGTCCAGATCGGTACGTTTACGCTCATCTACCACGAGAGCACGCCGGAGCGCATCGAAACCGGTGAGTAGGGCATGGCCGAACGCAATTATCTGAGTATCGGCCAGGTCGTCAATCTACTTCGAGGCGCATACCCCGATCTTTCGAACTCAAAAATTAGATTTCTCGAAGATGAGGGGCTCATCACCCCTCATCGCACGCCTAAGGGCTATCGTCAGTACTCCAAGGAGGACGTTGACCGCCTGGAGGTCATTCTGCACCTCCAGAAGACTCGCTACATGCCGCTCAACGTGATCAAGCAGCGCCTGGAAAACGCCACGGACCTGTCTACGCTCGCCTACGAGGTGGGCCTGTTGTCCGATGTTCCGCTCAAGACGGAACCCAAGGAGACTAAGCAAAAGCTGCATCCCATCGAGACCATCCCCGATATGCTCGGCGTCGAGATCTCGTTTATCCGCTCCCTGGCCGAAAACGACCTCATTCGCATCATCAAGAGCCCGCAGAACCGCGAGCTTGTCGATGGTCGCGATTTCCCGATCATCCGCTATTGCTCCGAGCTTTCGCGCTTCCATATCGAGCCGCGCAACCTGCGCCAGTACGTATCGTCCGCAAACCGCGAGTCCTCGATGTTTGAGCAGGTTCTCGTGAGCATGCTCGGTATGGATACTTCCGACGACGAGCGCGATGCCAAGCTCGAGCGTGCATTTAAAAAGCTGCATGACCTCACCGAGGGCGTCCATACCGCTCTGCTCAAGAACCGCGTATTTGAGTCACTCAACGCCGTGGTGGAGGATGCCGATATCGATGCCCTCGACGAGGAGATCGCACGCTCCGAGTCAACCAAGGCCAAAAGCGAAGAGGCATCTACCTCCGCGGTCCCCGTGCGTGAGGAATCCCTCGTGCAGCCGCTCAAGGTTGTCGCCCCCTCACGCGCCGGCACCGCCAGCGCGGCCAAATAGACGCTGCTACAAACCAGCCTCCCCTGAAAGGTCATGCCATGTACGACTTCGAATCTCACATCGTCGACATCCCCGACTATCCCGAGCCCGGAGTCGTCTTTAAGGACATCACGCCACTCTTTGGTAATCCCGAGGCGTTAAAGGCCATGGTAGATGCCCTGGCCGAGCATTTTGCCGGCATGGGCATCACCAAGGTTGTGGGTCCCGAGGCTCGCGGCTTTATGGTCGGCGTGCCCGTGGCCGTCGCCCTGGGCGCTGGCTTTGTGCCCGCACGCAAGCCGGGCAAGCTGCCTCGCAAGACGGTGAGCGAGAGCTACGAGCTCGAATATGGCACCGACTCTATCGAGATCCACGCCGATGCCATTACCTCTAAAGATACCGTGTTGATTCTGGACGACTTGGTCGCGACGGGCGGAACCGTCGAGGCAACAGGTAAACTGGTGCGAGATATGGGCGCAAAGCTTGTGGGTTACGGTTGTATCCTCGAGCTTGCGTTTCTTAACCCGCGCAAGAAGCTCACGCCTTCCAACGAGGACGTCGAGCTCTTTAGCCTGGTAACGGTGGACTAGCCGCTACCCTTAGATACCGGAAAGGAAGCTCCATGCGCACAGCAAATACGCACAAAAACATGGCATGCTGCGCTGCTACGGCAACCCTCGCTTGTGTTTTGGGCCTGGGCCTCGCGGCTCCGGCCTATGCCGATACCGCATCCGACCTTGCCGCTGCTCGTACCAAACTCGAGCAGATCGGCACGCAGACCCAGCAAATTCATGAAGAACTCTCCGCACAGACGCAGGAGCTTGATCAGACTGCAGGCGAGATCACGCAAAAGCAGCAAGAGATTGCCGAGGGCCAGGCAAAGCTTTCGAGCTACGTTGCCGGTGAGTACAAGACCGGCGGTCTGAGTCTCCTTCAGGTTCTGACGGGCGTCGACGATCTGGGCGACATGCTCAACCGTCTGTTCTATTACGGCAAGGTTTCCGACAAGCAGGCCCAGACCATTCAGGATGTCAAGGACCTTAAGCAGCAGCTCACTGATAAGCAGGCCGAGCAGGAGAAGAACGTCGCCGCGACGCAGAAGAAAGTCGATGAGCTCAACGCCCAGCAGGCAGAAGCCCAGAGCGTCGTGAGCTCCCTGGACTCCCAGCTGCAGGTCGAGCTTGCCGCCGAGGCTGAAGCCAATGCCGCGCTGCAGGCTGGCATAAATGCCAGCACTGCCGAAAAGGCCACGGTGAGCAAAGACACCGCCGGTACGACCGAGAACACCAACGATGGCGGCAATACGCCCGCGCCCACTCCTACGCCCGCTCCGGCCCCTACGCCGCAGCCCGCCCCGGCTCCGGCTCCGGCGCCGACGCCTTCCGCACCGAGCCAGTCTGTTGACGGCGGCTCCGTTGTTTCGCGTGCCTACAGCAAGCTGGGTTGCGCTTATTCCTGGGGAGGCATTGGACCGGACAGCTTTGACTGCTCCGGTTTTGTAAGCTACTGTCTCACGGGCCGCTACTGCCGTCTGGGCACCACCGGCACCTTCATGGGTTGGACCCGCGTGTCCGACCCGCAACCAGGCGATGTCGTGGTTAACTCCTACCATACTGGCATCTATATCGGAAATGGTCAGATGATCCATGCTTCCGACTACAAGACGGGCGTCATCATCAGCTCCGTCGCAGCCGGCATGAACAACAACTACATTTTCGTGCGCTACTAAGTCACTCTGTATAGCAAACGAATGTGAACCTCGTGGCCTTTGGGCTGCGGGGTTCATTTATTTGTGACCGTGCTCCATACATGATCCCAATGAGCTAGTTTTCAATACTAGATGCACGTTTCAAAGGTAAGCAAGATGGCTATAATAAATGAGAAACATCTAGAAAGGACCCTCTATGAGCTGGGCACTTATCTCCGATTCGAGCTGCAACCTCCGCGATTGGCAACCGACCGCGCCCCATACCACCTTTGCATTTGCACCCCTTAAAATTCGAGTGGGGGAGCGCGAGTTCGTCGATGACCTCACGCTCGATGTTCACGAACTCAATTGCGCCGTGCAGGCGGAGTCGAGCGCTTCTTCGAGCGCCTGTCCGAGCGTAGGCGAGTGGACCGAACTCTTTAGGCTTGCCGACAAGACAATTTGCATGCCCATCTCCGAGGGCGTCTCGGGAAGCTACAATGCCGCCGCCACGGCACGCGATTTGGTTCTTGCCGAGGATCCGAACCGTCAGATTCATTTGGTCAATTCACGCGGAGCCGGCGGCAAAATGGACCTGATCTTCCTGCTGTTCGACCGCTATCTCGCAAGCAATCCAGACGTCTCTTTTGAGGAAGCCTGCAGCTATTTTGATGAGCTGGAACTGAACAGCAAGATCCTCTTTAGCCTGTGCAATTACGAAAATCTCGCCAAGGCCGGACGTATTCCCAAGGCAGCTGGGGTTATCGCCAATAAACTCAACATTCGAGTTTTAGGCACGGCAAGCGAGGCAGGGGAGATCAAGCTCATCGGTCACACCCGTGGCGAAAAGAAGATGCTTGGAAAGATTGTCGACACCATGGAGGCCGAGGGCTTTACCGGCGGCGAGGTCGTAATCGACCATGTCGAAAATGAGGCGGGCGCCCAGGCACTTGCCAGCCGCATTGTGGAGCATTGGCCCGGTTCCAAGACCATCATCATGCCCTGCAACGGACTGGATTCATACTATGCCGAGATGCACGGGCTCATTATCGGCTACGGCATGGGCGTTGCTTCGGGCCGATAAAATCCAACTAAACAAAAACACGGGCGGGACAAAGTGTCTGATGACTCTTTGTCCCGCCCGTCTTGTACGTCGGCTAGCTATTAAACCCGTTGAACTTTAGGTAGCTCATTAGATACGCCTTCGATACAAAAGACGATACCGCGCTGCGTACGAGCAGCGACTCGCGTGTGACCTGATGAGCCGTATCGGGTACAGGAACCTGCTCAATGGAAAAAGCCGCACGAATCGATGCCTCGAGCTGATCAATCACATAATCAAAGGCGGTCGGTGCATCGTAGCTCAGGCGCTGAATGTTAAAGAGCGCCTGAACCGCAGCGATGGGCAGCACCTGCTTAAAGATACAAATGGAGATGAGACGCGCAATCTGCTCGCGACCATATTGCTTTTTAACCGGAGCGGGAACAAGGCCGACCTTTACGTAGTTATTGATCATCGATGGCGTAATGACGGGCTGCTCCACACAAATCGAAAGCGGCTCCATCCACAGCTCGATGTACTCAATGACCTGGTCACGGTAGAGCGTTACATTCGGCAACTGGTTATAGCGCGGCAGACTGAGCGTATTGAGTTTGCGGACAATATCAGACTGGATAAATGCATCAGGTAGCACCGTTGGCTGAATATCCTCTGGGCTAATGCTAACCGACGTATCGGACATAGGAATGACATGTTTAGCGTGATTCATATGGTGCCTCCGTTCGTTTTCAATATTGTATTCTAGATTATCTAGTTTTGCATACCATAATGAACGGTATGATCGTCGGCTTTGGCTCGGGTCAGGTCGCAGGATAGCTGGCTCATTTTTTACACAACAAAACGTCCAGCGGCAACGTTGCCTCAAGCTCGTTACCGCTGGACGTTTAAGTAACATAACAACCTTACATAAGATATATTATCGTACTTATCCGCGTAAGAAAGCGTATGCGCTGGTAGCTGCTATGGCTCCGTCCGAAACAGCGGTCACAACTTGACGTAAACGCTTGGAACGGATATCGCCGGCAGCAAATAAGCCAGGTGTACGGGTGGCCATTGATTCGTCGGTCACAATACCGCCGTCGGGCGCCAGATCCACCAGATGCTCAACAAGCTCGGTATGAGGCTGCGTGCCAGCAAAGACAAAAATGCCAAACGAACCAGGATCAAAGGACTCGGAATAAGTGCCACCCGTAGCGTTGTCCTTAAAGGTGATAGTCGTGGGCATGGCCTCGCCCGAAAGTTCCACAATGCTAGTTTGGTACCTAACTGAAATATTATCTTTTGCGAGCACCTTTTGAACTACGCCATCGGGAGCACGGAACTGATCGCGGCGCAAGACGATGGTCACGCTGCTGGCGATTTCTGACAAGAACAGGGCTTCCTCGCAGGCAGCATTACCGCCACCGATGACAAAAACCTGCTTGCCGCGAAAGAACATGCCATCGCACGTCGCGCAATACGAAACGCCACGACCGCGATACGTATCCTCGCCAACAAAACCAGCAGATCGCGGCGTGGCACCCATGCAAGCGATAACGCTCGAGGCCAGCGTATCGCCCATATCGTGATGCACCGTAAACAGCGCCGCATCCGCATCGTAATCGATACCCGTAACCATGCTCCATGTAACCTGTGCTCCCAGGCCCTCTGCATGTTGCTGGAACCGCTCGCCGAGTTCGGCGCCACTCAAGAGCGGAATGCCCGGATAGTTCTCGACCTCATTGGTTGTGGCAATCTGTCCTCCCGACATACCTTGCTCAATCACGGTCGTCGCTAGGTTGGCGCGCGCCGCGTAAATGGCTGCAGCATAGCCCGCAGGCCCGCCGCCGATAATCGCAACATCGATCGGCTGATGAGTAGTCATGAAGAGACCTCCTGTCGAAAGATTGGCGTTCTTTGCGCTCATACCCAAATTTATGCGAACGTGACACTCATGCACTACAATGATTCTCTGTGAAACAAAGATGAAGGGGAGATATCGATGGATCAGACGCAGACGAGCGACGACGCTCCCCTGCTCACGCACAGCACTCCCCAATCGGAAAAACCCACGCTCTTGACTCAGCAAAAACCTCTCGTGACTATCGTGCACGCCTCGGTCGGCTCGGGCCACAAGGCCGCCGCAAATGCAATTGCGCAGGCATTCGACCTCATCCGCGGCACCAATGGCATCTCCGAGGATGTTGAGATTGAAGTGCTCGATATCCTTGATTTTGGACGCATAAAATTCGACGGCAACAAAACGGCCGCCTCGTTTACCGGCACCACGCGCCCAATTTATGACTTGACCTGGCGTTATACCCTTACCGGACACCTGCTTTGGGGCGGTGGCACGGCATGGTCGCGCATCATGTTCCCCGCATTTAACGAATACGTTCGAACTCGCAGGCCCATTGCCGTGGTAGCCACACATATCACGGCAGCCAACGTCGCCGTCGGCGCGCGCGTCATTACGGGCATCGACTATCCCGTCATTTGCGTACCGACCGATTACGAGGTCGAGGGTTGGTGGCCCCATAAGGACACCGACCTATTCTGCGTAGCAAACGAGTTTATGGCCGAAACACTCCGACCCCGTAAGGTTCCCGAGGCAAAGATCCGCATTACGGGCATCCCCATTCGCGCCGGGTTTGATACGGACTACAACCGCGAGGAAGAACTCGAGAAGTTCAATCTCCCCACAGACAAGCTCGTTGTGCTGGTGATGGCCGGCGCCAGTTTGCCTCAACCGTACGTTCGCTTTCGCGCGGAGATGGACCGCACCCTCCCCTTCCTGCGCAGCTTCGAGGACATGCACTTTGTCTTTTTGCCGGGCAAGGATGCCGAATATGCCACCCGTCTCAAAACGCTTTTCGATGCCATGAAACTCGAGAACGTCACGGTTCTTGACTACGTCGATGACATGGCAGCGCTTATGCACGGCTGTGACCTGGCAATTCTCAAATCGGGCGGACTCACTGTTACCGAATGCCTGTGCGCACACCTACCGATGATTCTACTGGGCAAGTCCTATGGCCAGGAAAAGGCCAACACCACCATGCTCACCGGCATGGGCGCCAGCATGCATGTCACCACCGCACGAGAGCTCATCGTGACGTTGCGCCATCTCCACGATCATCCCGAGTCGCTAAAGGCTCTGCTCATCAACGGCGAAGTGCTGCGCCGTCCACATGCAGCCGAGGATATCGCCATCGCAACCATGGAACTTGCAGGCAAGCCCCAAAAACGTAAACGAGCCTTCTGCCGCTTCTACTGGGGAGGAAAGCCCGCGCATATCCGCTAGTCGAATGTCCGCCGCTCTGCCGGAGCCGCCCTTATATCATTCCATGCTCAAACATTCTCGCTTCGCTGCGAAACTGCGCGTGGAACGATATAAGGGCGGCTCCGGCAGAGCGGCTGCGTTTACTTACTAGCAGCTACTTCGGTATCCCCTCCATTAGAACCTGCAAAGGTAAAACAGGAAAATATAAATACAGTAAGCCGATGCGACAAAGGGACAGCCCCTTTGTCGCATCGGCTTACTAGAAAAGTAAATATTGTTTCAAGCGAGTAGCCGCCCGCCCGGGGCTTACCTATATCGTTCCACGCGCAGTTTCGCAGCGAGCGAAGCGACGCGAGAATGTTTGAGCATGGAATGATATAGGTAAGCCCCGGGCGGGAGGGATACGAGCGCCCCTAGGCGACGCCGCTGGAGCCGAAGCCTCCGTTGCCTCGGTCGGTTTCGTCTAGTTCTTCTACTTCTATGAGGTTGACCGTGGGGACTTCTTGGATGACGAGTTGGGCTATGCGGTCGCCTTTGTTGATTTGGATGTTGTTGGAGGGATCCAGGTTGATGAGGATAACCTTGAGTTCTCCTCGGTAGTGGGCGTCGATGAGGCCCGGCGTATTGACTATAGACAGGCCCTGCTTGATGGCCAAACCGCTTCGGGGCTGGACGAAGCCGGCGTAGCCATCGGGCAGGGCGATGGCCAGCCCAGTAGAGACCAGACGGCGTTCGAAGGGCTTCAGAATGCAGTCCTCGTTGGAGCGCAAATCCAAGCCGGCATCGGTGGGATGGGCGTATTTGGGAAGCTCGACGGTGGGGTCGAGACGCTTTATGTTGACGGTAATGTTGGACATGGAATCACCTTAGCTTGTCGAGCTCTTGCAGAAACTCATCGACGTCTTTGAAATCGCGGTAGACCGAGGCAAAGCGGATGTACGCCACCTTGTCGATCTTGGCCAAGCGCTTGAGTACCATGTCACCCAACTCATGGGACGTAACGGCCGTCAGCGTGCGAGAGCGCAGCTCGACCTCGATGTCATCGATAATCTCATTGAGCTTCTTAGTGTCGATATCGCGCTTGATAGTGGCGCGCATCAAGCCGACGAGCAGCTTATTGCGATCGAACCGCTGCTTGGTTCCGTCCGACTTAATGACCTCGATTGGGTCTTCGCATCGTTCGAACGTTGTAAAGCGATAGTTACACGAGCAACATTCGCGGCGACGCTTAATGGTGTTATTTGACTCCTGCATACGGGAATCAACGACGCGGGTATGTGCCTTGCCGCATTTGGGACAGCGCATGGTACCTCCTCTTAAACGATAACAAGGGTACCATGCGCAGCGCGATAATGATTACGAACGAGCAGGAACCTTAAGATGCGCACCGGCGGCGAGCGAACCATGCTCCAGATGATTGACGTTACGGATCATGTCGGAAGTCTCTTGCGTGGAAAGGCCTTCGATTGGATATTCCTCGGCAAGCGACCAAAGAGAATCACCAGACTGAACGCGAATGGTCTCATAGGTAACGTTGGAAACGGACTCGGCATACGCGGCGTGACGAGCGCTAAAGACCGACGTAGCGAGGACAAAGAAGAGCGTAAGCGCAACGGCAACGGCGACAATCGTCGGAACCTTCAGGGCAACGCGGCCCGGCGCGGCTACAGCCTGCTGATTGCGAGCAGGCTTTACGGTCAAAGGCTGAAAGCCGGAGCAGCCACCCTGAACAACCGTAAAAGTGTATTCTGCAGACGTCTCGAGCTTAAGGGCGAGGTTTCCCTGGACCATATTCGTTGCGTTCATCATGTTCTCCTCTCGCGTGTTTTGCTGAGAACAGTTTTATCAAGCCGCGCGGACAAAAATGTCTAGCGCGAGAACGAATGTTCGGTTATTATTATCTTCGAACAGTTGTTCCTGTCAAGCAAAATTCGAACATTTGTTTGACATGGGTAGAGAGGATGCCCTGATGGCTCGCAAAATTACCAAGCGTCAGCAGCAAATTTACGACTTCATCAAGGAATATCAGCAGGAGAAGGGCTATCCGCCCAGTGTGCGCGAGATGGCTTCGGCCGTGGGCCTTTCCTCCCCTAGCACCGTACATGCGCATCTCTCCGCGCTCGAAGCACGCGGTCTGCTCAAGCGTGATGCCACCAAGCCTCGCGCTCTCGAACTCTTTGACGAAGACGGATCTTCCGTCTCCATCTCAAAGTCCGATGAACCCACGGCACCCCGCGGCACCGTATCACTACCTCTCGTGGGCCGCGTCGCCGCGGGGATTCCCATCCTTGCCGAGCAGAATATCGAGGACACCTTTACCATCCCGACCGAGATCGCAACGGACCAGGGGTCCTTTATCCTCGAGGTCCACGGCAATTCGATGATTAACGTTGGTATCTATAACGGCGACTACATCATCGTTCGCGAGCAGAAGAGCGCCATGAATGGTGAGATTGTCGTGGCCATGATCGATGGCGCCGCAACAGTCAAAACGTTCTACAAGGAGCAGGGGCGCGTTCGCCTGCAGCCCGAAAACGACACCATGGAGCCTATCTACGCGACAAATCCCACGATTCTGGGTAAGGTCGTCGGTTTGATGCGCCGGTTTTCGTAATGCAAAAACGCATCACGGTCTTTGATACCATTCGCGGATTTACCATGCTGTCGATGGCGGGATTTCATACCTGCTACGACCTTGCCTACCTATATGGTTTTAAGATGCCCTGGTTTACCCAGACCATCTTCCAGGACGTCTGGCGTGCCAGCATCAGTTGGGTATTTTTGTTTATTGCCGGCTGGATGTGCACCCTCTCACGCAACAACATTAAGCCTGCCACCAAATATGCCGCTGCCGCTTTGGTCGTATGGATTGCAACGACGCTCGTCTCAGTCGATGACTCGGTGAACTTCGGCATCATTTTCTGCATGGCGGCGTGCACTGCCATTGTTGCACTCGCGCGCCCGGTTCTCGATAGGGTGCCGGCAGCATGGGGTATAACGATTTGCCTCATACTCTTTGCCTGTACCTGGAGCATTCCTAAAGCGGTCTACCCTATCCCCTATCTAGCTTTGCTGGGTTTCCCAGGTCCAGACTTTGTCTCCGGTGATTACTATCCGCTCATACCCTTCTTCTTTATGTACCTCGCAGGCTTCTTTGCCGCCCGCACGGCACAAAAAGCAAACAGTGAAGCGCCAGCATGGGCCTATGAGAATCCCATCCCCGTGCTCGCAAGCCTCGGACGCCATGCACTACCGTTCTATCTGCTTCATCAGCCCGTTATATTGGGCGTACTGGAGCTGATTTATTCCGTTCGGTAACGCTCAAGACGTGGTGCGATACGGACCGGCAGCTTTGCCACAATACGAACGCCGCCCTCAAGATATTCCTCGTGCAGGAGGGTTCCCTGTTCGTGCACGAGCGTGATTAAAGCGCCCTCTCGATACGGGATATCGGCCGAAAGCAACACGTCTGTAGCGGCCGCTTCACGAGCGATGCGGTCGACTAAGTCATCAAGACCCTCACCCGTCTGAGCCGAGAACAGCACCGCCTCGGGATAGCGCCGGCGAAAGCTCAAGCGATCGACGCTATCGAGCAGATCAATTTTATTGAACACGGTAAGCGTCAAGCGCTCACCGGCACCGATCTCGTCAAGGACACGATCAACCGCCTCAAGCTGACGCTCGTAATCCTCATCGGAAGCGTCTACAACTTTAAGAATCAAATCGGCGCCGAGCACCTCGGAAAGCGTAGATTTAAACGCGTCGACCAGGCCATGGGGCAGCTTTTGAATAAAGCCGACGGTATCGGTGATCGTCATGCCACGGCCACCGGGCAAACGGTACGAGCGCGTCGTAGGATCGAGCGTGGCAAACAGCTTATCCTGCGAAAGTACCATGGATCCCGTCAAACGATTAAGCAACGTCGACTTGCCGGCATTGGTGTAGCCAGCCAACGCCACGCGAAACGCCGGCGATTCAATACGGCTTTTCGATTGCACATCACGACGTTGTTCAACCTGTTTCAGTTCGCGTCGAAGAGCTGCAATCTTATTACGAATTAGGCGACGGTCGACCTCGAGCTGGCTTTCGCCCTGGCCAAAGCGAGAGCCAATACCGCCACGCGTCTGTTCCTTAGCAAGATGGCTCCACATACCTCGCAGACGAGGCAGCAGATACTGCAACTGTGCCAGCTGCACCTGCAAGCGGCCCTCACGAGTCTGGGCATGCAGGCCAAAGATATCCAAAATCAATGCCGTACGGTCAATAATCTTGACCGGTTCGCCCACGGCTTTCTCAAGATAGGACTGCTGCGAGGGCGTCAGGTCGTCGTCGAAGATAACAACATCCGCATCCATACGATGCACCAAACCGCACAGCTCCTCGACCTTGCCGGAGCCGATAAGCGATTTGGGATAGGGTTTGACCAGGCGCTGAGACAAGCGTGCGACGCATTGGGCTCCAGCAGTGTGCGCCAGACGCTCAAGCTCGTCGAGCGAACGGTCGAGCGGCCAGGCGTTATCGCGCCACTCAACACCAACCAAGATGGCGCGCTCGGGTTCAGGCGCCGTGGGGACCAAAGGGAAACGAGCCATTAGGCAGCCTCGATGCGACGGTAAATATCATCAACGACCTCATCGATCGTAAACTCATCCATATCGAACCACACGATGCGATCGTCACGCTTAAACCAGGAAAGCTGGCGCTTGGCATAGCGACGCGAGCGCATCTTGATAAGCTCACGGGCCTCATCCATGGTAATAGCGCCTCGCAAGGCATCGATAATCTCTTTGTAACCGATTGCCTGCATCGACGTGAGTGCATCACCCAGGCCCTGATCCATAAGGCCACGGACCTCATCAACCAGCCCCTGCTCAAACATAAGGTCGACACGCAGGTTAATGCGCTCATAGAGCACTTCACGGCTACGCGTCAGACCAAACCACAAGGCATGATAACGCTCGTACGGGACGCTGAATTTCGACTTCTGCTTGGCATACGACACGCCGTCATCGTGCATCTCGAGCGCACGAATCACACGACGCACGTTATGGGGATGAATCACGGCAGCAGATTCCGGATCGCGTTCGGCAAGCAAGGCATGCAGTGCGTCCTCGCCAATGCGCTCGGCAAGCTCCTGGTAGCCCGCGCGACGCTCGTCCTCGAGTTCTCCCGAAGGAAAATCCATTTCATCGAGTGCAGCCTTGAGATACAAGCCCGTACCGCCGCAAAAGACCGGAAGCCGTTGCTCGCCAAGCAAACGCTCGATATGCGCTCGGCCGTCCGACTGATAGAGCGCGGCGGAATACGCGACGCCCGGATCCACGATATCGACAAGGCGCAGGGGTGCCGAGCACTCCTCGGGCATCATCTTGGCCGTACCGATATCCATACCGCGATAGATTTGCATCGCATCGCACGACAACACTTCGGACGACAAACGAGCAGCCAGGCGGTCGGCAACATCGCTCTTTCCGACCGCTGTCGGACCGACAATCGCTACAGCAGAAAGGCTTGCACCAGGAGAAATCATTAGCGGGGCTCGCCCACGACGGAGCCAGACAGATACCACGTCTTGGCGACATCAATATCAACATCGACGATTTCGCCGATGAGTTGATCGATGCTATAGCCAGCAGGAATTGGCGCATGCACCGTCTGGTTCTTGGGGCTCTTGCCCAGAAGGACAGCGTCGTTCTTCTTGCTCGTGCCCTCAATGAGCGCAGGCACCACGGTGTGAAGCTCGCCCTGGTTATACTCGTGGGCCGTCGTCTCGATAACCTTAACAAAACGGTTAAAGCGTTCAAGGATAACCTCATGCGGCGTGGGGTCTTCAATCTCGGCGGCCGGGGTACCAGCACGCTTGGAGTAAATAAACGTGTAGGCCTGGGCATAACGCACCGTCTCGGCAAGCGAGAGCGTCTGCTCAAAGTCTTCCTCAGTCTCGCCCGGGAAACCCACGATGATGTCGGTCGAAAGCGCAATATCGGGCATACGGTTACGAATACGATCGACCAGGCCCAGATAATCCTCGCGCGTGTACCGACGATTCATCTCTTTAAGGATGCGCGTGGAACCCGACTGAACGGCCAGGTGAAGCTGCGGCATGACGGCGGGCGTCTCGGCCATAGCATCAATGGTCTCGGGCAGCAGATCCTTAGGATGAGAAGAGGTAAAGAAGATGCGCTCGACGCCCGTATCGCCCACGGCGCGCAGCAGATCGGCGAAACGCGGCTTGCCAAAGAGATCGCGACCGTAGGAGTTAACGTTCTGTCCCAGCAGCGTAATCTCGCGCACGCCCTGGCGCACGAGCCCGGTCACCTCATCGACAATCTCCTCGAAGGGACGACTCTTCTCGCGACCACGGACGTAGGGCACGATGCAGTACGTGCAAAAGTTGTTGCAACCCGTCATGATGGGCACCCAAGCGTGATATTGCGTCTCGCGGTGCCACGGCATACTCATGGCGTCGGTATCCTCATGCTCATTCGTGCGGATATGGCGCTTGCCATCCAAAAACGCCTCGGCGATAAGCTCGGCCACGTGAGCAATAGAATGGGTACCAAAAATCACGTTGACGTTATCGACGTTGGTGAGCAAGCCCTCGCCATCGCGCTGGGCGATGCAGCCGCCCACGGCGACCACACGCTTTCCCGAAGGCGAAGGAGGAAGGCTCTTACAGGAATTACACTGACCGTACAGGCGCGTATCGGCAGCCTCGCGAACACAGCACGTCATAAACACGACAATATCGGCATGCTCCGGATCGAGCGCCATAAGACAGCCATACGAATCGAGCAAGCCACTCACGCGCTCGGAGTCGTGCTGATTCATCTGGCAGCCGAATGTGCGGATAAAGTAGGTTTTACCGGCAAGAATATCGCGTACGGAACGCTGGTCCATGAGCTTACATCCTAACGATGGTGTCGACGGGGCGTATAGGTGCTACAAGCGTGCAGATGGCTCGTTTACGCAACAGGCTTAACGTCGTCCATGACGACGTTATCCATAGCAGCCCGATTAATCTGGTGAACGTAGATAGAGAGACGGATTGCCGTGCGCGACTCCCCGTTAATGAGGATGTCGGAGAACACCGGCGCGCAGGAGACATCAAAGCCGGTCGGAATCAGAAAGCCGCGCGCAATGGCAACGGCCTTGATGGCCTGGTTGACGGCACCGGCGCCGACGCACTGAATGTTGACGGGGACGCCATCTTTGACCATGCCGGCAATGGCGCCGGCAACGGACGCGGGCGATGATTTGCTTGATACCTTCAGGCAATCCATGAAGAAACTCCTGCGTTTAAAAGTACGTTTTAACTGCAATAACTGTATCGTACCGAGCGGACTCGGTAAAGATTTTATTCCTCTTTGGCAAGATCGAACGTCACCGTGATGCGATCACGCGAAACGCGAATCTTAGGGTCGCCGCACAGATTGAGGTAATACCGGGCAGCGAGGTCGTTAAAGTCACGCTCGACCGCACGCGAAAACTGCGCCATATCATCCTTGGCGATGCGAAGGCCTCGACGGTCCTTGGCAAGATCGACGGGAGCCGGCGTATGCGAGGTGGAATCGCGCTCGCGCAGCAGGCGCGCGGTCACGCCGCGAACGGGCTTAATCTGTCCCGACAGAATACGGTGGGCAGTGCGCTCGGACATCTCGAGACCCAACCCGGAGCAGATCCGGATAAAGTCCTCGGCATCCGAGGCAAGGCCCAAACGATCGATAACCGGAAGCTCGCACTCGTCGTCGATAAAGAGCAGGCGCGACGTATCGAGACGGCTCGAAGCCTGAGCGTACAGGGTCGCAGCGATCTCGGACGGAGAGCCCAGATACACATCGCAGCAACGCAGCTCCTCAAGGGCAAACTCGCAGGCTGCGCGAATGATGTTGTGAGGGCCACGAGCGCATACATAGCGGCCGTCTTCATCTTTAACCGCCTGAGGCCAGCTCGACTGGTCGGCTCGCTCACCCAAACGATCGGTGGCAACGCACACCTTAAACGCAGAACCCAAATCGACGCCCGATGTAACAACGCGTGCCTCATCCGTGTTCTGCTTGATAGAGAACAGCGCCATACCACGACCGTGAACACCCCAGCGGTCCATTTTCATGCTCTCGAGCTTGGAGGTGACACGGGCATCGAAGATACGCTCCTGCATATCCTGTGGCACACCCGAACCGTTATCCAGGAAGAGGAGGGTGCGAACACCCTCCTCCTTGGTTGTGGCGAGATAGACCTTATCGGCTCCGGCATCACGAGCATTGCGCAGCATCTCGATGACAATGTCCTCTACATGCTGAATGTCGTGCTTGGCCTGACGGCGCTCGGCCTCCGAAACGCGGAGGCGGACATACCCCTCGCCAAGGTTTTCCTCGACGCGAAGGTTGCCCTCCCCCGACATCGACGCGATAAATGAGATGAGCTCGTTCGCGTCGTTCATGTTATTTAGCGATATCGACGGCACGGCTCTCGCGAATCACGACAACGCGCACCTGACCGGGATACTCCATCTCTTCCTCGATCTGGTGGGCGATATCGTGCGCAAGCACCGTAGACTGGGCATCGGAGATCTTGTCCGGCTGGACCATGACATGAACCTCGCGACCGGCCTGCATGGCATAGGTACGCTCGACGCCGTCGTGAGAATTGGCAATCTCCTCGAGCTTCTCAAGGCGCTTGATGTAGTTCTCGGCCGACTCACGGCGGGCGCCGGGACGAGAAGCGGAGACGGCATCGGCAGCCTGGACCAGAACGTCGAGCACCGTGTTGGGATCGACATCGGCATGATGGGCCTCGATCGCGTGGACGATAACGGGCTTCTCGCCATAACGGCGGGCGAGCTCGGCACCAATCACAGCATGCGGACCCTCAACGTCATGGTCGATGGCCTTGCCCAGGTCGTGCAGAAGACCGGCGCGCTTAGCGGTCACAACATCCAGACCAAGCTCGGAGGCCATAACGCCGCACAGGTCGGAGACCTCAAGCGAGTGCTGCAGAACGTTCTGACCAAATGAAGTGCGGTAGCGCAATGCACCCAGGGTCTTGACGATCTCGGGATGCAGGTCGTGGATACCGGTATCGAAGGCGGCCTGCTCGCCGGCCTCGCGCACACGCTGCTGAACCAAATCGGCGGCCTTGTGATACATCTCCTCGATGCGGGCGGGGTGAATACGACCGTCGGCAATGAGGTTCTCAAGTGCCACGCGGGCGGTCTCACGACGGACCGGATCGAAGCTCGAGAGTACAACGGTCTCGGGAGTGTCATCAATCACGAGGTTGACGCCGGACACCTGCTCAAAGGTGCGGATGTTGCGACCCTCGCGACCGATGATGCGACCCTTGAGGTCATCGGAGGGAATATGAACGGAAGTGACGGTGACCTCGGCGGTATGGTCGGCGGCGCAACGCTGAATCGCCAGGGAGAGTATCTCCTGGGCGGTCTTGTGGCACTCGGCGCGGACCTGCTGCTCGGACTCACGGATGATGGTAGCCGCCTCGTGGGTAACCTCGCCGCGGACCTTGTCGAGCAGCTCCTTGTGAGCGTCCTCGCGCGTAAGGTCGGCAATACGCTCGAGCTCGGAAGTCTGTTTGGCGCAGAGCTCCTCAAGCTCGCGAGAGCGCTTCTCGACCTGACCGGCCTGGCTGGACAGCTGATGCTCGCGCTTATCGAGGGCATCGTTGCGGCGATCGAGCGATTCCTCGCGCTGCATCACGCGGTTTTCGAGCGTGCGAATCTCGCTCTTACGCTGCTTGTCCTCGGCCTCGGCGGCCTGCTTGTTCTTGATGATCTCTTCCTTGGCCTCGAGCAGAGCCTCTTTTTTGAGGGTCTCGGCCTGACGCTTAGCATCACCGATCAGGGACTCTGCCTGCGCGTGTGCCGACTGAATCTTTTCGTCGGCCTCGTGAAGACTACCCTGCTTGGCGGTGCGCATGTAGGCAATGGCGGCGATGGCACCCAAAACGAGGCCAACGAGCGCTGCAATGATAGGCATGCTCACTCCTTTTTATGGATTCGTTACACAGCAAAGCGAACCGTCCTTACGAACGGCTCGCGACATTTGAGTAATATGGGCGCAGCTTATGCGGGTCGGATACAGATAAACATATAAACAAACTCATCACAGATGAGCACATATCACAAAGCAAATGACAGTATTTATCCTACGTTGAACCGCAACAACTGTCAAATAAACGCACCCGGCACGGCGCCAATCGAGCGGTGAACGGCAGGGGCGTAACGGATGCACGCTTACACGGTGCATTCCTCGCTTAAGGCATCAAGGCGCGCCTTAACGGCATCGGCGGCGATGTGATACGAGAATCCTTTACCCATCAAAAATCTGACGAGCTTTTCGAATGCACGTACTTCGGGAACGCGACGTTTAGCGAGCAAGGCCGAAGCGCGGGCCAAGTCATCATCCGCGGCAAAATACGCCTCGGGATACCCGGGGATATCGTCAAGCACAACATGACGGCGTTTGAGCTCAACCTCGATCTTGCGCTGTCCCCAGCCGCGACGCTTACGCTCTTCGATAAAGTACGAGCAAAAGCGGTTCTCATCCAAAAAACGATACTCGGTCGCTCGAGCAACGGCAAAATCGATCGCAGGCTGTCGAAAGCCATAGCGCGCCAACTTATCGCGTACCTCGCCCGTGGCATGATCGCGGCGCGAAAGCATCTCGGTCACCATGGTGAGCGCACACTTACGTTCGATAAGCTGCACTGCCTCGCGAAAGTCATCCCAATCACAGGGAAGGTCGGGGCGGTTTTTAACGTACAGGCGCGCCACGCGCACGGGAATCCAAATGGAACGTTCAAAACCGCCCTCGAGATCGCAATCGATATGCGCGCAGGGCTTTTTAGACGCATAGCCGCTCGAGAACGAGGAGGCCGCTTTCTTATCGGGAAAGACGACCGTGGCCTCGGTCACCATATATGACATGTCGGCATCCGCTACTCGTCGTCATCGTCGAGCATCGCGGAGCCATCGATGGCGTACAGCTCGTCAAACTCCTCGGGGGCGGGCTGATCGGTCAACTCAACCTCGGAGGGGGCATCATCGTCATACTCAAGACCGCAGGCAAGGCGAACCTTGTGCTCGATCTCGTCGGCGCAATCGGGGTGCTCGCGCAGGAACGTCTTGGCGGCCTCGCGACCGTTGCCGAGCTTATCCTCGCCATAGGCAAACCAGGACCCCATCTTTTTGCAGATGCCGCATTCGACGGCCATATCCAGAATCGAGCCCTCTTTGGAGATGCCGGTGCCATACATGATGTCAAACTCGGCCGAGCGGAACGGAGCGGCCACCTTGTTCTTAACGACCTTGGCGCGCACGCGATTGCCGATAACCTCGTCCTTGAGCTTGATGGTATCGATTTTGCGAATATCGATTCGCACGGAAGAGAAGAACTTGAGCGCGCGGCCGCCCGTGGTGGTCTCGGGGTTGCCGAACATGACGCCGATCTTCTCGCGCAGCTGGTTAATGAAGATGCAGGTCGTGTTGGACTTGGAAAGCGAGCCGGCGAGCTTGCGGAGCGCCTGGCTCATCAAACGAGCCTGCAGACCCACCGTCGTGTCACCGATCTCACCCTCGATCTCGGCACGCGGAGTCAAGGCGGCAACAGAGTCGACGACGATGGCGTCGATGGCACCGGAGCGCACAAGCATATCGACGATCTCGAGCGCCTGCTCACCCGTATCGGGCTGGGAAATCAACACTTCATCGATATCGACACCGATGCGCGCGGCATAGGTGGGATCAAGCGCATGCTCGGCATCGATAAATGCCACGACGCCGCCCATGGCCTGTGCCTCTGCAAGAATCTCGAGCGAAAGCGTCGTCTTACCGGAGGACTCGGGGCCATAAATCTCGACGATACGGCCGCGCGGCACGCCGCCGATACCCAAGGCGGCGTCGAGCGCCAGAGAGCCCGTCGGAATAGCTTCGACCTCGAGCTCGGGACCGCCGTCGCCATACCTCATAATAGAGCCCTGGCCGAACTTCTTCTCGATCTCGGCCTTGGTGGTGGCGATCATCTCGTCGCGCTCTTTACCCGTCGTGCGTGCATGAACGGTACGTACGGGACCTGAATTCTTGGCCATGAATAGCCCTCCTCTAAACAACCTGAAAAGATAATAAACGAACGGCTGTTCGTGGTCAACCGTTCAGATTCATCATATGCACCCGACCATTCCAAAACCCGACCAAACGCCGACCAATCACCGACCAAACGATTGACCACGCCAATCACAAATACGGGTGCTCGAACAAAATTAGGCCCTGTACCAGCACAAACACCAATACCGTCAAAGGTCCCTATCTCCACAATTAAGGGGCCCTAAGGCCCCTTAAACCACGTCTATTCCATAGAATTGAGCACGCGGACAATGCGCTCCAAAGCCTCCGCGACCGCATAGGCGCGAACGCACGACCGATCGCCCTCGTAATGACAGCGCGCAGACTCGACAACCGGCGCTCCCCCATCGGCCGCGCGATACGCCCAGCCAATATAGAACGTACCAGCGGGGTCTTGCTCGGTGCCACCACCGGGCCCAGCGTAGCCCGTTGCGCTTACGGCTATATCGCTCTGATAAAGGTCCAGCGAACCCGCGGCCATCTCACGCGCCGTCTGGTGCGACACGGCGCTAAACCGATCGAGCGTTTCCCGCTCGACGCCGAGCACGCGATGTTTGATCTCATCGCAGTAGGTCACCGCGCCGCCACGAAGCACCGCCGAGGCACCCGGGATATCGGCAATCGTCGAGGCGATCATGCCCGCCGTCAGCGACTCCGCCATCGACACCGTCACACCACGGGCACTCGCGCGCTCGACAATATCGCGCGCCAGCTCCTCGTTGTTTGCGGCAATCTGCAAATAAGGCTCCGTCATACCCACCAGAACCTAGACCGAAAAGACGATCTTGCGGCAGTTCCAGAAGTACTGGGCGCCCGAGATAACGGTCAAGACAACGGCAACGGCGTACAGGAAGCGCGACACCGAGTAGATGCCGAGCGTCAGCGCCACCGGGCCAAGGTGCAAGCCGGCCATCGCAAAAACGCACAGGTAACCGCAGATGGAGACCATCGTGGTTGCCGTCTTGTACTTGCCGAGCTTATCGGCCGCAACGACCACACCGGCGGCACTCGCAACCATGCGAAGGGCGCTCACCAGAAGCTCACGAAACAGGATGATGAACACCGACCACACGGTTACAGCGCCAAAGTCCAAGAACAGCAGCAGGGCCGAGAACACGAGCAGCTTATCGGCGATGGGGTCCAAGAATTTACCGAAGTCGGTGATCTCGTTGCGTGAACGAGCCAGATAACCGTCGACCTTATCGGTGCACGACAGGATCACATACAGAATGAAGGCAGCGGCGGCGAGCGGACCGTCGAAGGTGCTCCAATCCGTACCGGCAACGCTCGTGTGAGACAGCGCCGACACGATCATGAACACCGGGATAAAAACGATACGCACACACGTCACGATGTTGGCGGGCGTCCAAACACTCGTCAGTTCCTTATTGCTCTCGTTTGCCACGACGCTCTCCTACTCCACAACATGGCCGATAAGCTCATAACAGAAGCTATCGGTAAACTCGACAGTCAGAATATCGCCCACGGACGCCTCGCTGGCGTCCAGATGCACCGCGCCATCGGAATCGGGCGCCTGGAACCAGGCATGACCGATCAGCTCGGCGCCATCCTCGGTCTCCTCGATGCCATCGACGATCACCTGGGCGCGCTCGCCCACATGGGCGGCGGTGGCAGCAAAACCGAGCGACTCGGCCAGATCCATGGCCTCCTGGGCGCGCTCGAGCTTAACCTCCTCATCGACCTGGCCTTCCATCTTGGCGGCCAGGCTGCCCTCCTCACGCGAGTAGGCGAAAACGCTCGTGTAGTCAAAGCCGACGGTGTCCATAAAGTCGATAAGGTCGCGGAACTCGTCGTCAGTCTCGGTCGGGAAGCCGACCATGGCCGTAGAGCGAATCACGATGCCGGGGATGCGCTCGCGAAGGTCGCGGAACAGATCCTCAAGCTCCTGGCGCGAACCGGAGCGACGCATGGCCTTGAGGATGCACGCGTCGCAGTGCTGCACGGGGATATCAATATAGGGAAGCACCTCGGGCGTATCGCGAATCGTCTCGATAAGCTCGTCGGTCATGCCCTCGGGCTGCAGATAGAGCACGCGGACCCAGACGTTGTGCGGGCGCACAGCCTCAGAGACGGCACGCAGCAGCTGCGCCAGATTGCGCGGCGAGCCCTTGGCGACGTCCTCGTCGGCAAAGTCGGTACCCCAAATGCCCGTGTCCTGACCGATCAGCACGATCTCGCGCACACCGCCGGCAACCAGGTCGCGCACCTCGGAGATAATGCTCTCGGCATTACGCGAATGATAGCGACCACGAATGTAGGGGATCATGCAGAAGCTGCAAAAACGATTGCAGCCATCGGAGATCTTGACGTAGGCAACGGCGCCCTCGACGGTACGCTTGACCTGCGGGATATAGGCCGCGATCTCGCGCTCCACGCCCAGTACGCCATCGATGACAGAGACGATGCCGTCTTCCTC